>PLZH01000073.1 GCA_003152055.1 Burkholderiales bacterium | reverse complement strand
CTGCTGCAGCGCGGCCTCCTGAACCCGTATGTCATATTTCCCATGCTCCATGAGCGGACGCGGCAGCTCGCTGGCAGGCATGTCGGGTGGCGAGCAGCAGATGTGCGCGATGGCGCGGGCGCTGATGGCCGCTCCGCAGCTGATGATGGTCGACGAGATGAGCCTGGGCTTGGCGCCCGCGGTCGTTGAGCAGCTGATGGGCGCGCTCGACACAATCCGCGACGAGGGCGTGACAGTGCTGCTGGTGGAGCAGGATGTGCAGCTGGCGCTTTCCCGGGGGCCGACCGGGGCTAAGTATTCGAGACCGGACGCATCGTGCACAGCGGCGTAGCGGCGAGCTTATCGGCGTTCCCACGGTTCGGCATGTCTGTGAGAGTCACAGCCTGACTGGCGGTGCGCTCGCCCGCTCGATTGCGGCGGCTCGAGGGTCGCGCATCGTAGGGTCAGCGGTGTGGGCGGGCGACAGATCCTATTGCACTTTAATGTTACTTATATGATAATGAAACCGCTGTATGGAGACGTTATGGAACTGAAGACCGCACGGTTGACTGTTCTGGTTGACCCCGCAAAGAAGAAAGCTTTTGAGGCGCTCTGTGCACGCCAGGATGTGACGCCATCGCAGGTAGTCAGGCGGCTGATTCGCGACTACCTCGTCCACCACGGAGTCACTTTCGTGCCAAGCGGACAGGTGGAAGATGAGGAAGCCGCGCAGAGAGCTTGATTGTCCGAGCGCCAACTGCGGGTCCCTCGTCGTTTCGTGTGGAACCCAACACTCACAATCCTTGATCGTAGTTGAGCCCGGTGGGCATCGAGAGCGTGTGTCATCGACCTGACGTGATGGAGCGGCTCTTGCAGCTTGCGCGTCATGAAACGATTCGACTAGACTTGAAGTATGGAAGAAAAAGAGGTGGTTAAGTGCCTTGCGGCTCTGGCCCAACCGGTCAGGCTGCGGGTATTTCGGGCCTTGGTGTTTCGGGGTCAAACCGGACTGACGCCGGGAGCCATGTCCGAGGGTCTCGACATCCCCGCCAACACGCTGTCGTTTCATCTCAAGGAGTTGGCGAATGCAGGATTGGTTACGCAGGAGCGCTCGAGCCGAAACATCATCTACCGCGCTTCTTTCGATGACATGAACGCGCTGCTCAGGTATCTCACCGAGAACTGTTGTCAAGGCGCCGGGTGCGCGGTCCTCGAAACCCGTGTCGCCCGCGCATGCTGAGCAGGACAACTCGGTTCGGGACATGCTCGAGCACGTTTGCGAGCTCGAGGAGCGCTGCGCCTTCGACGGCATGGTCGTGGAGCTGTAGTTCGCGATTCATGAATGGAGCAAGCCTTCGGCGGAGAGGACCGGCGTTGTGCCGACGCGCTCTTCTTGCCGCGGCTCGGCGGAGCATCACTGAATTTGCCGACGCTGCAATGCGAATGGCGCAGAGCGGATTGGCGTTTCGAAGGGGTGCTCACCCTTGCAGAACGCAATTCGATCTGCTTAAATCCATGCCGTTGGTGCCCGTGAAGGTGTCCTTGCCTTCACAGTTAAACGGGAAGCAGAAGGCAAGCGTCGGATGACGCGAGCCGAAACTGCGCTGCCCCCGCAACGGTACGACGTGCGACGCTGCTTTCACGCAGCGTCAGCTCGGGTGCACATGCCACTGGAGGCGTAGTCCTCCGGGAAGGTCACCCGAGTCCACGTCAGCCCGGATACCGGCCAACAAGCGGAGACGGCTTCGGTCAGCTCCTTTCGCCGGCGCCCACGGGGAAGCGGGTCGCCGGCAGCTGGTTCGGGTCTTTTCATGCTTGCTCCTCAATGCGTCTCGAAGCGCGTGCCCAAGGCAGGCCGTCGCATGTGCCTTCTTGCCCTGTTTCCGTTGACCGCCTTGGCACAAAGCCAGCTCGATCCGGTCGTCGTGACCGGTAGCCGTGAAGCGCTTCCCTTGAGTCAAAACACGGGCGACATCGTCGTCATCGATGCGGAAACGATCCGCAACAGCACGGCGGACTCGGTCGCGGATCTTCTCAGGCGCGAGGCCGGCCTGCAGCTCGCGCGCAACGGCGGTCCCGGGCAGAACAGCGGGTTTTTCCTCCGCGGTGCAAGTACCAATGGAACGCTGGTGCTCCTGGACGGCGTTCGAATAGGTTCGGCCACTCTCGGCCAGGCCGAGTTTGAGGCCTTGAACCTCGCGCAGATAGATCACATCGAAATCCTGCGCGGCCCGGCATCGAGCCTGTATGGAGCCGACGGCGTGGGCGGCGTCGTGCAGATCTTCACGCGACGCAGCGATGGTGCGCCCCGGTTCGTCGCCGGTGCGGCCATCGGCGGATACACCTCGGCAAAGAGCGATGTCGGGGTGAGCGGCGGACGTGGGCCCGTCGACTACGCCGCCTCACTCCAGAGCGAGTCGAGCCGCGGCGTTTCGGCGCTGCGCCAGGACGACGGCTTCGGCGACTTCAACCTCGACCGCGACGGCTACTCGCTTTACTCGGGCAACCTCAAGTTCGGCTACACGCCGGCTCCGGGGCACCGGATCGGTGTCAGTTTCGTCCAGACGCATCTCGACGCGCAATTCGATTCCGCGGAATTCAATCCGCCGAACTTCACGGCGGACCCGTCGCCTGATTTTCGCAATCACCTGACGACGCGTGTCGTCTCAGTCGACTATCGCGGCACGATCACGTCCGCCTGGACGACGACCCTGCAATTGGCCCGCAGCGTCGACGACCTGACCAGCGGCGGCACGACGTTCACCCGTTTCATCACCAATCGTGACCAAGAGACCTGGCAGAACGCCGTCAAACTCGGCTCCGATCAACACGTCGTATTGGCTTATGAACACTTGTCCGAGGCCGTCACTGGCGATTCGTTCGCAACTCCGCTCAGCCGGGACAACCATGCGGGTGTCCTGGGCTACTCGGGTCAGTTCGGCCCGCACAGCTTGCAAGCGGACATTCGACAGGACGACAACTCCGTTTACGGCAGCAACACGACCGGCCGCGCCGGCTACGCCTTCGAAATCGTCTCGGGGCTGAAGGTCCGGGCCTTGGCGGGGACCACTTTTCGGGCGCCCACGTTCAACGATCTCTACTATCCGGGATACGGCGTTTCGACAGTGCAACCCGAGCACGGTAGAAGTATCGAGGCCGGGCTCGCCTGGCAGAGCGGCGGGAGCACTGCCTCCGTCACGATCTATCGCAACCAGGTTCGCAACCTCATCAATTTCCAGCCGGACCGGACTTTCTGCCCGGCGGATCCTTCATACGACTTCGGCTGCGCGAGCAACGTGGGTCGCGCACGCCTGCAGGGGGCAACGATCGCTGGCTCTCAGCGCATCGGATCCTTCAGCATCGGCGGGACGATTGACCTTCTCGATGCGAAGGACGCGGATACCGGCGTACGTCTGACACGTCGCGCCGCGCAGCAAGAAAGCATCATCGCGGACTACGACCTGGGCGCTTGGAGCTTCGGCGGCTCGTTGCTATTTGTCGGGTCGCGGCCCGACGGCGGCGTCGTGCTCGGCGGCTACGGGACGGTTGATTTGCGCGCCGTCTGGCGCTTCCAGCCCCATTGGCGGCTCGAGGCCAAGATGCTGAACGCCCTTGATCACCGCATCGAGCCGGTTCTCGACTACCAGGGCCTGGGCCGCCAGGCGTGGATCGGCGTGCGCTTCGACAGTACTGGCATTTGAAGTGGAACCGATCCGGCAGGGCGAACCGAAATCCAGTCCGCTCGCGAAGCGGCATCTCGCGTTGTCCTCGATGCGGACCGCGACGCACGGTGCGCGATGGGCACTCTCAGCGAAGTTCTTCGGAGGTGGGAGGTCGGAGGTGACGAAGCTTGAACGACCGAAGATGGCTCGCTGGGTTGCCTGCGGGCTATCCATCATCCTCTGCCTCATCGCTTCGCCGACGAGCGGCCAGAGTTCGGGTACGACCGTGGTCGACGATCGCGGCGTCACGGTTCGTTTCACGGCGCCGCCGCGGCGGGTCATCACGTTGATGCCCGCGCTCACCGAATCGGTGTGCGCGCTCGGAGCTTGTGACCGCCTCGTCGCTACGGACCGCTATTCCAACCATCCCGAGTCCGTGCGCTCTCTGCCCAAGCTTGGTGGCCTCGACGACGCCAACGTCGAGCAGATCGTGTCGCTTCGTCCCGACGTGGTCCTCTTGACGCAATCGATGCGGATCACCGAGCGCCTGGAAGTGCTTGGCCTGAAGGTCGTCGTGCTCGAAACACATAGCTACGAAGACGTGCAGCGTGTTCTGAGCAGGATCTCTGAATTGCTTCACACCGGCGATGCCCCGGCGCTATGGCATCGCATCGATGCAGAAGTCGCCGCCGCCGCGCGCAGCGTCCCTGCTTCGACGCGCGGCACAAGCGTCTACTATGAAGTTGACAGTACTCCGTACGCCGCAGGTGAATCGTCGTTCATCGGGCAGACGCTCAAGCGCTTCGGCTTGCGCAACATCGTGCCGCCTGGTCTGGGGATCTTTCCAAGGCTGAACCCGGAGTTCATCGTGCGCGCGAATCCGCAGCTCATCATGGTCGGGCAGGGCAGCGCAAAGGCGCTGCACAGTCGCCCGGGCTGGGAAGGCATTGCCGCGCTGCGCCGTCACGGAATTTGCCTCCTGAGCCCCGACGACAGCGACGTGCTGACGCGACCTGGGCCGCGGATGGCGCTGGGCGCCCAGGTCGTGGCGCGCTGTCTGCGTGGCTTGCAGTCAGGGATCTTGCCGTGAAAGTAAGAACCGCGGCAATGGCATTGCTCTTGTCGAGCGTCGCCCTGATCGTGCTTGGCGAAGCGATCGGCAGCACGGGATGGGCGCCGCCCTGGGGTGCGCAGGAGCCTGCGACGGCGACTCAGATCTTGTGGGAAATCCGATTGCCACGCTCGACAGGGGCGTGGCTCGCCGGTGCGCTGCTCGGCCTGTCCGGGGCAATCGCCCAGGGCTTATTTCGCAATCCCCTGGCCGATCCGTACCTTTTGGGAAGCTCCGCCGGGGGAACGCTCGGCGTCGCGTTGTTGCTCGTCATCGTCGGAATCTCTCCGGTGGCCGGAGGCCTCGCCGCCCGGGTCGGGCTTAGCGGAGCGGCATTTGTCGGCGCGGTACTCGGCGTCGTGTTGACGTTGAGCCTAGCGCGCGGCGTCCAGCATACGGTTCGTCTTCTCCTGGCCGGAGTCATCGTCGGGTTTGTGCTCGGCGCGGTCGTGTCTCTCGTCATGCTGGCCGCGCCCGAGATCATGCGGACGATGCAGGCCTTCATGCTGGGCACCACGGGCTTTCTCGGCTGGCCCAGCGTCGGCTTGCTCGCCGCTGCGTTGCTGGTCTCCGCATTGACGGCGGTCGCGTGTGCTCGTGCGCTCGATGCCCTCACGCTTGGAGAGTCGGCGGCGTTGAGCCTAGGCATTCCCCTGTCGCGAGTTCGCGTCATCCTGGTGGGCGCGCTTGCCTTGGCGACGGGAACCGCCGTGGCGCAGACAGGAATGATCGCCTTCGTCGGGCTGATCGCCCCGCACCTAGTGCGACATCTGTGCCGTCCTACCCACACGGCCTTGCTCTGCCTTTCGGCCGTTGCAGGAGGCTTGTTACTGCTGGCGGCTGATGTCGCCGCCCGCGGACTCGTCGCGCCGCAGGAACTACCGGTCGGCGTCTTGACGGCAGTGCTTGGCGGCGGCTACCTCTTGTGGCTGATGCACCGACAACCGGTGAGAGACCAGGCATGAACAGCTCCTGGAACCGTCCGGTCCTCAGGGCAGCGCTCAGCCGTGTCGCCATCCAGCGGTATCGAATTCTCGGTGCGGTCGACATCGAATTTAGCCGCACTCGCTGGACCGCAATCGTCGGTCCTAATGGCGCGGGAAAGTCGACGTTGTTGCGCGTACTGGCCGGGTTGCAGCACTACGAAGGTGAAGTACGGCTGCAGGATCGCCCGCTAACCAACTGGAAGCCACGGGCTCGGGCCCGCGAGCTGTCATGGATGGGCCAGCACGTGGGCGGCGCCGATGACTTGAGCGCGCAAGACATCGTCATGTTGGGTCGCCTGCCGCATCAGGCATGGCTCGCCGCACCCGCAAAGGCCGATCGCGATGTCGTCTATTGGGCAATGACGCAGACCCAGTCCTGGGATTGGCGTGACCGGCCGCTGAGCACGCTCTCAGACGGCGAACGGCAACGCGTCCTCCTTTCGCGTGTGCTCGCCGTTCGCGCGCCGGTGCTCCTGATGGACGAACCGCTCACTCACCTTGACCCGCCGCACCAGGCGGATTGGCTGCGCATCATCCGGGCGCAGGTCGCCGATGGGGTCACGGTCGTCAGCGTGCTTCACGAACTGAACATGGCGTTGCAGGCCGACGAGCTCATCATCATGGCGTCGGGCCGGGTTGTCCACCAGGGACCGCCAGCGGCTGCCGAGACTCACGCCGCATTGCAGCAAGTGTTTGATCATCGGCTTCGCCTCGTTTGTGCCGATGGCCAGTGGGTTGCGCTGCCGGAAACCCGCGCATAGAAGATGACGAGCGACACGGTGCAATGCCCCGCTCTGATGGTGAGCGCGCCGGCCTCCGGGCAGGGCAAGTCCAGCGTGACCGCGGCCATGGCCAGGTTTCATGCGCGTCGTGGCCGGCGCGTTCGGGTGTTCAAGTCGGGCCCCGATTTCATCGATCCCATGATCCTCGCCTGCGCAAGCGGTTCACCCGTCCACCAGCTCGATCTCTTCATGGGAGGCGAGGCACAATGTCGGGCCCTTCTGCACGACGCGGCGAGCTGCGCCGACCTGATCCTCGTGGAAGGTGCAATGGGCCTGTTCGATGGCGCTCCCAGCAGCGCCGATCTGGCCGCGGTTTTCGGGCTGCCCGTGCTGGCCGTGATCGACGCGGGCGCGATGGCACAGACATTCGGCGCGATCGCGCACGGACTGGCGAGCTATCGCTCAGGCGTCTCCATCGCAGGCGTCGTCGCCAATCGAGTCGGCAGCCTCGCGCACGGGCGCATGGTCGGTGATTCGTTGCCTAGCGGCCTGCCGATGGCAGCCGCCTTGACGCTCGACGCTAATCTGACGCTGCCCGAGCGTCATCTCGGCCTGGTTCAAGCAAGGGAGCTGCCTCCTCTGGACGCGCACATCGACCGCTTGGCGGACGCGTGGGAGCGCGGCGGGGGTGCGGATTTTCTGCCTGCGCCGGTTGCCTTCGATCCGCCGATGCGCAGCGTTTCGACCGCGACGCCCGCAAGCGCGCTTCGCGGCGTGAGGATTGCCGTGGCCAACGATGAGGCGTTCTCTTTCGTCTACGCCGAGAACCTCGAGACGCTTCGCGATCTCGGCGCCGAGCTCTTGCTGTTCTCGCCACTGGCCGATGCGACGCTTCCCGTCTGTGATGCGTTATGGCTTCCCGGCGGCTATCCGGAGCTTCACGCGGCGCGTCTCCAGACCAACTGGACGATGGCCGCTTCGGTGCGGACGCACCACGCACAAGGCAAGCCGATCCTGGCCGAGTGCGGCGGCTTGCTGTATCTCCTGGACGGGCTCACTGTCGCAGTGACGGGTGACCCTGCCGGCAAGCTCAGGCGGTACGAACTCGCCGGCGTACTTACTGGTGAAGCGCGCATGGAAAAACAATTGACCGCAATCGGTCTGCAGGCTGTGACCCTTCCCGAGGGCGAGCTTCGGGGTCACAGTTTTCATCACTCTTCGCTTGCCACGCCGCTGCCGACGATTGCCCGAGGTCGCTGCCCCAATGGCGGCCGCACCGCCGAAGCTGTGTATCGGCAGGGATCGACAACGGCCAGCTACGTGCACCTCTACTTTGCGTCAAACCCGGGCGCGGTGGCACGCCTCTTTCACCCGAACTCCGCGACATCGTGATCGACAACGTCTGCAGTGGGAGGGGCAACTTCGTGCTCGGCAGCCCGGGCGATCGCGCTGCGCCTGGCTCGATGCCGGAATCCACGTGCTGCTCCGTTCGGCTCGTGAGGGAATGGTTCGTCTTGGCGTCAGTCATGAGTCGGCTGCCATGAGCGCGAAGGCCGTGATGGTGCTTGGCACGACGAGTGGCGCCGGCAAGAGTTGGCTGACCACTGCGCTGTGCCGCTGGTACGCGCGCCAGGGGTTGAAGGTGGCGCCGTTCAAGGCTCAAAACATGAGCAACAACGCACGGGTCGTTCCGGGACGTCAAGGTCGGAGCGGCGAAATAGGCAGCGCCCAGTATTTTCAGGCCCTTGCCGCGCGCAACGTGCCGGAGGTTCGCATGAATCCTGTGCTCCTCAAGCCCGAAAGCGACACGGCGAGTCAGGTCGTCGTTCTGGGAGACGTTCGCGAAGACCTTGCGCACATTGCGTGGCGCGAGCGCAGCGAATTGCTGTGGCCGCACGCTCGCGATGCGCTTCACTTTCTGATGACGCACAACGATGTCGTCGTGATCGAAGGCGCAGGGTCGCCCGCAGAGATCAACTTGCACTCGAGCGACTACGTCAATATGCGTACGGCCTTGGAAGCGAAGGCGGCCTGCCTACTGGTGACAGACATCGACCGGGGCGGCGCGTTCGCTCATCTCTACGGCACGCACCAGTTGCTCGCCGCCCACGAACAGGCCCTGCTACGTGGCTTCGTTCTCAATCGCTTCCGCGGCGACCGCGCGCTATTGGCCCCCGGACCCGAGCAGCTGCAGGGCCTGACGGGCGTCCGGACCCTGGCCGTCCTGCCGATGTGGCGCGGGCACGGTCTGCCTGAGGAGGATGGCATATTCGACTCGGCCCCGGCCGGTCCGTGTCAGGGTCAACGCATCGTGGTCGTCGCGTACCCGCGAATCAGCAACCTCGATGAGTTCCAGCCGCTACGTCATGCCGAAAGCGTGCGCCTGAGCTGGGCACGACACCCGACGGACCTCGAGTCAGCGGACTTGATCATCCTGCCCGGATCCAAACACACCTGCGGTGATCTCGCCTGGCTCCGCGAGCACCGAATTGACATCGCCATCGCCAAACACGCTGCTGCGGGCAAGCCTGTCCTGGGGATCTGTGGCGGCGTGCAAATGCTGGGCCAGGACCTGAGCGATCCACATGGTGTCGACGGCAACGCCGCAGGCCTTGGCCTTCTGCCACTGGTCACCGTGTTCGAACGCGAAAAGCTCCTGCGCTCGACTGAAGCCTGTTTCGCATCCACCACGGGCGCGTGGTCGGCGCTCGCCGGCGTACATGTCCACGGATACGAGATCCGTCACGGCCGAACATCGGGGCAGGAGCTGAACCGGGAGCCGCACGTTGCTCTTCGCAACGACAAAGGCGAGGCGATCGGATGGCAAGAGGGCCAGGTGCTGGGCGTGTCCCTCCATGGCCTGTTCGAGTCACCAGGCGTGCTACAGGCATTGTTCGGCGCAAGCAACCCGACGCTGGACAGCGTGTTCGACGGCCTGGCCGACTTCGTCGATGTTCACTTTGAAGCCGGCGCCCTGGCCCGGCTCATCGAGGAGTAGTCAAATGAGCGTTGTCTCGCGGCAAGGCCCTCAGCGCGTCGCCTGCCTCTCGACCGAGGCGACGGCAGTCCTCTATCGCCTGGGCGCCGAGGATCGCGTCGTCGGCATCTCGGGCTACACCGTTTATCCGCCGCAGGGCCGCCGGGAAAAGCCGAAGATCAGCGGCTTTTCCACCGGACATATCGATCGCATCCTTGCCGTCCAGCCCGATCTGGTGATCGGCTTTTTGGACTTGCAGTTTCCGCTGCTCCGGGAGTGCCAGGCCGCAGGTAGAACTATGGAATCAGTGCAGCTCGAATTCTCGCAGCGGGTCCGTTATGGCGGGGTCCCCAGATTCGAAACACGTTCCCCCACGCAGCAGATCTCCGTGACTCCTCGTGCTGGGCGCGAAGTTGGGGCTGCCGGAGAGCGACCGTACCGCTAGTTTTGAACTGACCCCGGATTCGGGGGGAACGTCAGCGATCTTTAGAACTTGTGGCTCCACGCCAGCCCCAGCGAGGTCTCGCGCATGCTGATTGTCTCGTTGCCGGCGGCCCCTGCACCCAGCACTCCATTGAAGAGCGACGAGCCGCTGACCGATTGACGTGGTGCAATCATCAGCGCGCCGGTGAGTTCGCTGTCCTGGCTGGTGGCCCAGGTGAAGCCCGCCGTGTAGTGGTCTTTCATGACGCCCGGCGCCAGGATGTTGAAGGTCACGTCGGCGGGGGAGATCGGGTTGTCGCTGTGGTTGTAGCCGGCGCGCAGCGTCCAGCTGTCGTTTATGCGCCAGGCGGCACCGATCTTCAGCACGTTCACATCGGCCCAGCCGAAGCCTGGGCCGTTGGCCGCGCCCAGCGGAGCCACCGGCAGGCTCGGGTTGCCGACCGAGGCGATGCCGCTGTAGTTGATGCGGCCATAGTCGAGCGCGATCGTCCACGCGGCATTGGGCATGAACGCCACGCCCACGCTGTAGTTGGATGGAATGTCGAAGGCACCTTCGTCCGCGAACAGGCCGCTGTACTTCTTGAACTTGCTCATGTACACCTTGGTCGAGTAGCTCGCACCGATGGTGACGGCGTCGCTCAGGCGACCCATATAGCCCACGCGGAGACCGGCGCCGTAGGCGCTGTCATAGCCCCGGTTGGTCACGTTGCCTGGCGAGCCGGTGAACGGCGGGAAGCCCGGCGCGTTGTCGAAGGCCTGCAGCCCGTAGGCCTTAAAGCGCTGGTAGCCCAGCAACGGCGATACGCCCACGGAGTGCTGCGGGCTGAGCTTGTACGAGAGCGTGGGCGCGACGATCAGTTGCGTCAGGTCCACGCCCAAATTGCCGCTGCCGCACAGCATGTTGGCCGCCCCCGCACCGCAGTTGAAATTGCCCTGCGGGTAGTTGGTATCCATGCCGCCGTTGCCGTAGACCGACACCCCGAGCGATAGGTCGTCGCGCATCATGCGGTTGTAGCCGAGCTCGGGAATGAAGAAGTTCTCGCTACCGCTGTCCACCTTGCCGTTGAGCGTGGCGAAGCCGGCCCCGCTACGTTCGGCGCTGCGAACGGGGCTGAACCAGTCGAGCCCGATATCGAAGCGCGAACCGGCCCAGACCATGCTGGCCGGGTTGTTGGCGCCACCGAAGCTGTCTTGCGCGAGTGCAGTGGCAACTCCGCCCATGCCATTGGCTTTCATGCCGTAGCCGTGCGAGAAGTAGCCGTCCGTCGCCATCGCCGAGCTCGTCGCGAGCAGAGCGGCCAGCAGTGCGAGCCTGAAGGTTGTGCGGGCTGATTTCATCGTCGGTCTCCGATCGTCGTGGTGAATGGTTGGGAAGGCGGGCTACCAGCGGGCCAACAGGCGTCCCTTGACGACCTTGGATTCCCATTTCCTGAGCGGGCTGTTGCCCTTCTTGATGCAGGCGCCGCTGCGCACATCGAAGACCCAGTGGTGCTTCGGGCAGGTCAGCGTCGTGCCGTCAAGCGCGAGGTGCGGGATGTCGGTCGTCTGGTGCGGGCAACGGCTGTCGTAGACGCGCAGGCCTCGCGCGTCGCGGTAGAGGAACAGTCCGCGGCCGTCGCACTCGACGCGAGCGACCTCGCCGGCGCTGATGTCGGCAGCGGCCATCACGTCATGCCATTCCTTTTCGGCCACCCATGCTTCCGGGCGGAACTCGGGAATGTTCATGGCGAGGATGATGTCGACGGCCCAGACGATCTTCGCCAGCCCCAGGGCCGGGAAAGCCATCAGCAGGGCGTCGAGCACCTCCACCGGGGTGCAGCCTTCGCGCAGCGCGCGGCCGAGGTATTGGCGAAAGCCCCGATCGGTCTGCGCATGCACCTTGGTGATGACGGAGATGAGATTGCGCGTCTTCGGATCGAGATGCTTGCCGCATTCCTTCAGGAACTTGAAGTAGTGGCCGAGCGCATCGGGTCGCGCCTTCAGGAGGTAGGCGAGGGCGTCACTCATGGATTGGGTGGCCTCGCAGAGGTCGGGGCGGCGCACACCCCCGCGCGGGCGGATGCGCCGGCCCGATGACCTTCCAGGCCATGGCACCCGCTATCGCGCGTCGCGCGTGTCGCCTGCGGCCGCGGGCCTTCGGGTCGTCCAATGTCTGGTGCGGCATCTCGAGCGGTCGCGTGTCGGCAGGTCGAATGACGCGAGGTGACACTTCGCGCCACCCTCGTATCGCCAGCGATTAGGCGCGGGCGGTGCGAGCGGCGTCCACTACCGCGAAGGAGTAGCGCGAGCTACCCACAAGGGTAATTCCGCCCCGGGGTGCGCCTGTGCTTTAGTCCATGAGTGAACAACAAGCATTGCCTGCCCCCTGAAGCCGAGGCTGGGTGAAGATCTGCATCGTTTCGGACAGCCATGACCGTGCCGACCCGCTTCTCAGCGCCGTCCAGGCGGCCCAGCGCGAAGGGGCCGAGTTGGTCATCCATTGCGGCGACATCATCGGCGCACACACGTTGCGGCCGTTGCTTGCGCTCGACATCGCGGTCCACGTGGTCCATGGCAACAACCTGGGCGATCCGCTGGCCCTGGCGCGCCTGTGCGGCGCGTCGAAGGGGCGAATCACGTATCACGGCGGCGATGCCGAGCTGTCGTTGGCGCGTCGGCGCGTCTATGTCACGCACCACCCGCATCACGCGCGCGGCCTGGCCTGCACCGGAGATTTCGACCTGGTTTGCTGCGGCCATTCGCACTTCGCCTCGGTCGCGCAGCAAGCGAACATCCAAGGAGGTCGCACGTGGCTAGTCAATCCGGGGACCGTGGCCGGAATCGGCGCGCCCGCCCGTTGGGTCCTGGGCGACCTGGAGGCACTGGCATTCGAGGTGCGCGGTTCATGAGTCGGCCGGGCCCCTATCCGAAGGCACGCAGCGCCAGGGGTGCGTCGGTGAATCGGTCGTCGAGCCGGGTCGGATCCGGTTCAACCCGCCCCGAGGAACTGCCATGAACGCTTCGGTCGCTGCCAACCCTGCGCTGCTGGTCGTGGGCGGCGGCATCAGTGGCATGACGGCCGCCCTGGAGGCAGCCGAATGCGGTCGATCGGTGATCCTGGTCGAACGCAGCCCGACGCTGGGCGGGCGCACGGCACAGCTGTATCGCTACTTTCCGAAGCTGTGCCATCCGACCTGCGGCCTGGAGATCAACTTGAGGCGCCTGCGGGCCAATCGCAACGTTCGTCTGTTGACCATGGCCGAGGTCACGGCCGTGACTGGGCGCGCGGGCGACTATCAGGTGACGCTGAAGCAGCGCCCGCGTTACGTCAACGAGCGCTGTACCGCATGCGGCGACTGCGCGCGTGCGGTGCAGGCCCGCATTCGCAACCCCTTCAATTACGGGCTCGACGACATCGGCGCGGCTTACCTGCCGCACGCCATGGCCTATCCGCAGCGCTATGTGATCGACCCGTCGATCATCGGCACGCCCGAGGCCCTCAAGGCCAAGGAGGCCTGCAAGGTCGAAGCTGTCGACCTGGAGATGCGCGAACAGACCCTCACGCTCCATGCCGGTGCCGTGATCTGGGCCACCGGCTGGAAGCCCTACGACGCCGCGCGCATCCAGCCCTATGGCTACGGGCGCTTTCCCAATGTGGTGACCAGCGTCGAATTCGAGCGTCTGGCCGATCCGCAGGGTCCCAGCGGCGGGCAGCTGCGGCGTCCCTCCGATGCACAACCTGCAAAGAACATCGCCTTCATCCAATGCGCCGGATCACGAGACGAGAACCACCTCCGCCACTGCTCACGCATCTGTTGCATGGCGTCCTTGAAGCAGACGCAGTATGTGCGCGAGGCCTATCCGGATCAGAGTGCGAAGTCGACGATCTACTACATCGACATCCGCGCCATCGACCGGCTGGAGGACTTCAACGCCATGGTGCATGCGGACCCGGCCGTCACGTTCGTCAAGTCCAAGGTGGCAAGCATCGCGCTCAACGAGCGCAACGGCAATCTGGTGCTGCACGGTGTCGACACCGAGGGCTACCACCGCTATGCCAACGAGCATGACCTGGTGGTGCTGGCCGTAGGCATGCAGCCCGAGAGCGACGGCGTGCAGTTGCCCGAAGACGTCGTGCGCGACAGCAGCGGATTCATCGAGGGTTGCGGCAGCGGCGGACAGTTCGCCGCCGGCGCGGCCAGCGGCCCGCTCGATGTGAATCGCTGCGTGCAAAGCGCCACCGCGGCCGCTCTGCACGGCATCCAGATCATCCACAAGGCGGCGCGGGCCGAGGCAGCGTCGTGAGCGCCGCCGTACCGAGCCCAAGGTGCTCGCTCCCCCTTGCGGGGACGGCGCGGCGCGCCAAGGGGGCACCATGAGCGAGATCAAGACCGCTGCCTATCTCTGCTCGGGCTGTGGCATCGGCGAACGGCTCGACGCCAAGCGGCTCGCAACCGTGGCGCAGAAGGAGGGCAAGATGGCGCTCGTCCGCGCCCATGCCTTCCTGTGCAGCGAAGACGGCGTCGAGCTGATCCGGCGCGACATTGCCGACGAAGGCGTGACGCACGTGATGATCGGCGCCTGTTCGCGTCGCATGAAGGCGGAGGCGTTTGCCTTCCCCGACGTCGCCGTCGCGCGGGCCAACCTGCGCGAAGGCGTGCTCTGGATCGTGGCCGAGGGCCGCGAACACGACGAAGTGCGCCAGGAGATGGCCGATGACTACGTGCGCATGGCTTGTGCGGAGCTCAAGAAGCTCAAGCGGCCTGCCGGCAATCCGGCTCGCGCCGAGGCGCGGCACGTGCTGGTCGCGGGTGGCGGCGTGTCGGGGATGACAGCGGCGCTGGAGGCGGCGGAGGCCGGATACGGCGTCGTTCTGGTCGAACGCGGTAGCGAACTGGGTGGCTGGGCGGCGCAACTGTGGAAGCGCACGCCATCGCGAGAACCCTATTCCGAGCCGCAGGACACGGGCATTGCCGAGCTGATTCAGCGGGTGACCTCGCATCCGCAAATCAGCGTGAAATTGGGCTCGACGGTCACCGAGACCTCCGGGGCGCCGGGGCGATTCAAGGTGCGCATCGCCCGCGAAAGCGGCGCCATTGTCGAGGAGACGGTCGGGGCGATCGTGCAGGCCAGCGGCTTCACGAACTACGACCTCGCCAAGCTGCCCGAACTGGGCGGCGGCACGAACCCGTACGTGACCGATCAGGTCGGCCTCGAGGCCCTGGCCCGCGCGGCCCGGGGTGGGCCGATCCGGCGCGCCGACGGCAGCACCGTTCGCAGCGTGATATTCATTCAATGTGCCGGCCAGCGCGACGCCAGCGGCAAGCACCTGGCGTATTGCTCGGGCCACTGTTGCGGCACCAGCATCAAGCAGGCGATGTACTTCAAGAACGCCGACCCGAGCGTCGAGACGATGGTGCTGTACACCGACCTGCGCGTGCCCGGCATGGGGGAGGACTTCTACCGCAGCGCCCAGAACAAGGGTGTGAGCTTCACAAAGGGCCGGGCCAGCACGGTCGAGGCTGTGGACCGAGTGGCCCGCGTACGGTTCCGGGACTTGATCCTGGATGAAGACACCACTGCCGATGCCGACCTGGTCGTGCTGGCGACGGGTCAGGTTGCCAATGCCGGAGTGAACCTCGACACCTGGACCCAGACGGTGACCGAGGCGGAGAGCGGGTCGGAGCCCGCGAAGCAGCGCCGCACCGAGCTGCAGAAGATCTCGGTGCTGAATCTGAACTACCGGCAAGGCCCGGATCTGCCGCAGTTGAAGCACGGGTTTGCCGACTCGCACTTCATCTGCTTTCCCTACGAGACGCGGCGTACGGGCATCTATGCCGCCGGCCCCGTGCGACGGCCGATGGACATCGCGCAGGCGATCGAAGATGCCACCGGTGCGGCGCTGAAAGCGATCCAGGCGCTGGAGAATGCAGCGCTGGGCCGCGGCGCGCATCCGCGCAGCGGCGACCTGTCCTATCCGATCGTGCGGCTCGAGGGCTGCACCCAGTGCAAGCGCTGCACCGTCGAATGTCCGTTCGGCGCCATCGACGAGGACGAGAAACGATTCCCGGTGTTCAACGAGAGCCGATGCCGGCGCTGCGGCACCTGCATGGGCGCCTGTCCGGTGCGCGTGATCTCGTTCGAGAACTACTCGGTGGACAGCGTCGGCGCGCAGATCAAGGCGGTCGACATGCCCGACGAGTTCTCCGGAAAGCCGCGCATCCTGCTGCTGGCGTGCGAGAACGACGCCTACCCGGCGCTCGACATGGCGG
>PLZH01000137.1:18028-19392 GCA_003152055.1 Burkholderiales bacterium | reverse complement strand
CCTCCTTCCGGAGCAGATGGCGAGCCGAGTCGGCCGCGTGGCGCCGGGCGTCGCAATAAATCTCACCGACCAGCAAAGACTTCGCTTCTTGGCCAGAAATCAATCCTGACGGCGGCGGCGCTGCGAAGGTCAGTAGCCGATCGTGACGTTATCGACGACGTTCTGGAAGCGCACGGCAATCCCGTCTTGAGGCAGTCGCTGTCCTAAAAGGGACGATGATGTCCACCAAGCAAATAGGTGGACACGATGGAAGACTTCAAGCGTGGCGGACGTCGGCGCTACGATGCAGCGCTGAAGACAAAGGTCTTGGGCGCCTGCGACGAGCTTGGCGCGTCGGTCGCGCGGGTTGCGTTGGTACACGGTCTGAACGCCAATCTCGTGCACAAGTGGCGTCATCAAGCCACAGGCAGCTCTCACGTGCGAGGCCGCTACCTTCATCCCGTTGACTTTGGCGCCGAACCCGGTCCCGGTGTAGGCAGCGGTGAGCGCAAGGGCTCTGTTTCTGGCGTTCCAGGAAAGACCCGGCAGGGGTGGCGACGCCGTCACCAGGACAGTTGGCACTGCGGCTATTTGCCTGTCGTGCTCTTGACCTGGTAGCTGGCGTGGCATGCGACGCATTTCTGCAGGACATCGGCAAGCTGCGCAAGTGCGTGCTTGGGCGTCCCGTTCGCCTCGGCGTCCGCCGCGATGATGTCGAATTCGCGATGTGTACCGAGCGCAAGAGTCTTGAACTCGAGCGGCAGCTTGCCCATCATCGCGACAGGTACGTCATGGGCTTTTGCGGTACCCATTGCACGGCTGGCCTTCGCCACACCCGGCATGTCGTCGCGCGACAGCGCGTCCGCAACGAGCTGAAGACCGGCGACGAATTCGCGCATCTCCCGCAGCATCAGCGCGCGTTCGCCTGGCTCCAGGATGATCGCCAAGCGTCCGTCGTCGCCCTTTTCTGTCGATCCGGCAACGATGAATTTGTAAGCCATTGCCGCAATAACGAGCAACAGCACGGCGATCGTTGCCAGATAGATCCGACTCTTTGCGGCGTCAGTCATCTCTGTTCCTCGGAAATATGCCGAGATCTCGCTGGGAAGGCCCATGTCGGTGGCGTCGAACTGAGCGCCTCGCCGACGCTGCCGGTGCAGTGACGTCGACGCCTACTGCTGGATCAGCACCGTGGCCAGTGCCTTCCGGCCGATCATCAGGTCGGCGAGGGTATAGCGGTTCAGGTGCTCGTACAGCGCGTCGAAACCATCGATCAGCATCCCCGCCAGCTTGCACACGGGCGCGATGCGGCAGGTGTTCGCGTCGCCAGACAGGCACTCGACGATCGGGGCGTTGCCCTCGCACGATCTCGCCGATGCGGATTG
>PLZH01000137.1:0-17971 GCA_003152055.1 Burkholderiales bacterium | reverse complement strand
AAGTAAATGTTATGATCTCACTTGGTTCGGTCATTCACCTTTCAGTCAGGCGCGCTGGACCCGAGGCTACCCAACAGCCTCCTCAACGTGGAGACACATCCGCATGGAACACCCTATGTATCCCGACACCAGTCGCGAACTGAACCAGAAGCGCAAGGAGCTCGCTCCCGATATCTATGCGGCCTTCAAGGCGTTCGGCGAACGCGTATTTGCGGACGGCGCGCTGCCGAGCAAGACCAAGGAGCTGATCGCGGTGGCCGTGGCCCACGTGACGCAGTGCCCTTATTGCATCCGAGGCCACACCGAGCTGGCGCTGCGCAAAGGCGCCACACAACAGGAAGTCATGGAAGCGATCTGGGTTGCTTCCGAAATGCGCGCGGGTGGCGCCTATGCCCACTCGAATCTCGCGATAGATACCATGAATCGCGTGGAGGCCAAGCGGGGCGGAGTTCAAGCACCGACGGCAACTTGACGCGGTGCGTGAGCCGATGATAGGGCGACAATCCCAACGAGGACACAACCGGAACGTTCCCGAACACTCCATGTTGCTCGAAGCCGGGTGAAGACATGACGAAAAAAATTGCGGCGGACCGCATCCGGCTGAAACGCGCGTACGAGGGACTTCTCGTCTTCCGCGGCCCGAACGCGCTCGCCACGACATCACAATCTCCGAACGGCGGTTTCGTATTGAGGCTCTATTGAATTTTAAGTGGTTTGCGGGGCGTGAGCGTTGATCGCCTGGAAGTCGAACCTGCCGGCGACCCGGAAGATGACGGTGATGGGTGGACAGTCTGGTGAAGCCTCGCGCACGTTGCTTGGCGGTCCGGAGCACACCGTCGATGGGTTCCAAGAATCTATTGGTCTGGCCCGACTTTGACAGCTCCAAGCGACAAGCCTGACCGGAGACTACTCCGACGAAGAGCGTTACGCGCTGACCCACCCTCCCGAAGCGACTGCGTTGGCAAAATCCCTCGCAAAGCGCTCGGCCTCCAACCCCCCAAGATTCGCCGCATTAATCCGTACAGCCGGCGCGGTGCGCAGTCGAAAGGGTCTGCCTGCCTGAACAGACCATCCGCTAGCGGCCAAACGCTGAACGATGGTTGATTCATCTGGAACGGACAGCCAAACGTGGAGGCCAATGCCCGATTCGGGCACCACCACCCCTTCTGCATTCAGGGCGCGAACAAGTGCCGCGCGGCGCTGGCCGTACTTCTCTGCGGCACGACCAAGCGAACCATGCGCATCGGCAGTACGCCAGAGATTCGCGGCAAGCCGCTGCACCATGAGACTCACCCATCTGGGGCCGAGGGATTGCTGCTGGCGAATCAGGTGCACCGTCAACTTGTCGCCACTGACGACAGCCACCCGCAGGTCCGGACCCAAGGCCTTGCTCAACGACCCCACGTAGAGCCAACGCGCGGGAAGCCATCGAAGTGAGGGTAGACGTTCGGCGGCCAGCAACCCCCAATAGTCGTCCAGGATCAATAGGCACCGCGGCGCGGCGTCAATCAGTCTTATGACCTTGGCCAAGCGCGCCGCACTGACTGCGACTCCCGTAGGATTCTGAGCTCTGGGCGTGAGCACACACGCAGAAATGCCCTTTAAGACATCTGGACTTGGATTGACGCCGTGGCTATCGACGGGCAGCGGAACGGGGACCAATCGAAGGCTTTCGAGCAACGCCAGCAACGGGGGCCAGCAGGGATCTTCCACAGCCACTCTGCTACCAGGTCGCACGACTTGCCGCAAGGCGCGCTCGATCGCATCGAGGGCGCCATTGCAGACAGCGATGGCTTCATTTGGTACGCCCTGCTCGCCCATCCAGCGGCGCGCCGTCTCCACGAGTTCGGGGTCGTCGGCCGCCGCGTCGTAGCCGGTGAGCGCTGTCAGCTTCACAAGCCAATGCGGGTCGGCTCGGGGCAACAGTTCACCATCGACGTTGCCGCTCGCCAAATCATGCAGGTCACCACGCGAGGTTGCCGGCAGGGCCGAAGACGACGCCTCATCGGCAACTCGGGTTCCACGCCGCCCGTCCGTCACTATCAGGCCGGCAGCCTTTAGGCTGCCATACGCCGCAGACACGGTGCTCGGGCTAACGCCCAGCGCCTTGGCCAGCGCGCGTACTGGCGGCAGCGCTTCGCCGTGCGCCAACCCACGAGCTGCAATCTTTTCCGACAGTCGATCAGCAATCTCGACCGCAGTCGAAGCGCGGATGTATAATGTTTCCATACAATATGTCAATTGTACTAGTACATTATGAAGACCGCAATCGCGATCCGGCATGTGCAGTTCGAGGACTTGGGCACGTTAGGCTCATTACTTGTTTAGCGCGGATACGACATCGCCTATCGCGATGCCGGCATTGAGGGGTTGGCGGAAATCGACCCCGAAAAAGCCGACCTTCTTGTAATTCTCGGCGGCCCCATCGGGGCCTTTGACGAGATGGCATACCCGTTTCTATCCGATGAGCTTGCACTGATCGGCCAGCGTCTCGCCGCTCGGCGCCCCACACTCGGAATCTGCCTCGGTGCACAACTGATGGCACGTGTCTTGGGAGCGGACGTTCGCCCCATGGAACACAAGGAAATCGGCTTCGGTTTGCTTCAGCTGAGCGAATCCGGATATTCCTCTGTCCTGTCCGCCATGGCGGCAGACACCGAGGTGCTGCACTGGCACGGTGACATGTTTGGCATTCCGGTGGGCGCGACGTCGCTCGCGATCTCAGCCAGTTGCCCTCATCAAGCATTCGCGGTAGATCGCTATGCGCTTGGACTCCAATTTCATCTGGAAGCTGATCTGCGCACGATCGAACGATGGCTGGTCGGTCACGCGGTCGAGCTGTCGGCGTCTGGCGTTGCGGCCGCCCTTCTGCGAGCCCAAGCCCGCGAGAGCGGGGCCAAGCTCCACTCGGCATCGGCCGCCGTCTTCGGCCGGTGGCTCGATGAGCTCGAATGCCTGCAATGATGACTCCTTTGATCGGTCGCATCAAGGCTGTACTGACAGGGCATGCGATTCCCTACACGCGGCCCGGTAGCCGCAGCGCAATCGCAAAGAGCGTTCGCCAGGGAGTCGTCCCGGTTGCTATGCTCGGACTGGACGGCGACGAGCAAGGCGATCGGCGAATTCACGGAGGGCCCGACAAGGCAGTCCATCTCTACGCCTTCGAACATTACGCGCGGTGGATCAAGGAGCTGGGTGACATGCCCATCCTCGACACTCCAGGCGCGTTCGGGGAAAATTTGAGCACTTTCGGCATGACCGAAGTACAGATCTGCCTCGGCGATCAGGTACGAATCGGCGGCGTGCTGCTGCAGGTATCCCAGGGTCGGCAGCCTTGCTGGAAGCTGAACGACCGCTTTGGACTGCCCGACATGGCGCGCAGGCTCCAGCAAAATCTGCGAACCGGTTGGTATTGCCGTGTCATTGCTCCCGGTAACCTTGCAGCCGAAGACGCTATCGAACTTGTAGCGCGCCCTTACCCGGGCTGGCCACTGCATCGGCTCGGCGAGTTGCTGTATCACGGCGGAGCCGATGAACGAACTCTGCGGGAGGCGCTCGCTTTGCCTTTGGTGCCGTCATGGCGTCGAACCATTGAGAATCGGCTCGCGAGCGGTAAGACCGAAGACTGGACCGCGCGCCTCGCCGGCCCCGCCCCCAGCGCGCACGTTAGTGCAATCACACCGATCCGTGTCTAGCGCAGCGACACGAGTCTGTGTTTAGTGAACGGATACCGACCAAAGCGGAGCTGTCACTCCCGAACCGCGAAGTCGCTCTCGAAGAATTCGAGAGCTCCTCGGGGGCTGTCCTCCTGACGGGCGTTCTCACCTGCGTGTAGTTCGCTTCGCCGGATCTTTCCGGAGATTGTTTGGGGGATCTCCGCAAATTTGAGACGGCAGATGCGCTTGTAGGGGGCCAAACGCTCGCGGCAGAAAGCCAGAATGTCACGCGCGAGTTCTGCACTCGGAGCGTACTTGGCCAATTCTCACAAGCCCTCAACCTCAATTAATTGACCAGGCGTTGCACTTCAGACTTGAAACCGCCCTATCGCGGCTCTATGGCTGGCTGCGTTTCCCTGCCGACGCTTCGCCGACAGCCTCACGATTGCTTGCGCACGGCTCGGGGTCAATGTGGGTCGCTGCACCTTCATCGTGGCGGACTTGCACCGCCTACTCCTTACCGGTCTCCCGGCGCACAGACACATTTGCTTTGTTCTACGATCAGCCGCCCGACTGGACCGCTGGAATGGCTCACCTTGTTTGCACGTCGCTCTGAAATGATAAGGAATGACTATGAACGATATGTTTCACCAGGATTGGGACCCGAAATCCGATGCTGTCCTACGCGATCAGCGCGCAGCCTGCGATGAGATGCGCGAACGGTGTCCGGTCGCCTACAGCGACTTTCTGGGATGGTCCTTGTTTCGGCACGAGGATATCGTCCGCATACTGAACGACCCCGACACTTTCAGCAACGCCGTATCCAGGCATCTCTCCGTTCCGAACGGAATGGATCCCCCCGAGCACACTGATTACCGCCGCATTGTTGAACCCTATTTTCGGCCGGAACGCATGGAGGCGTGCGAGCCGCAATTTCGTAAGATCGCCGCGAACCTTGTTCAATCGCTGCTGGAGCGTGGCGCGGTAGAGCTCATCAGCGAGTTTGCCCATTGCTTCGCCGTCCGGGTTCAATGTACTTTTCTCGGTTGGCCGACGGACATGCACGAACCGCTGCGTCTCTGGACGCAGAAGAATCACGCGGCGACTTTTGCTGAGGACCGGGCGGCCATGGCGAGCATCGCCCGCGAGTTCGAAGAGTACGTCGACGAGTTGCTGCAGGTTCGGCGCGCGGCCGGCGCACAGGCAAACGACGACATCACCACCAGCCTGTTGCGGCAACAGGTATGGGGCCGGCCATTGCGGGACGAAGAGATCGTCAGCGTCCTGCGGAACTGGACGGTCGGTGAGGTCGGCACGATTTCGGCAGCGGTCGGAATCCTGGTCCACTACATCTCGGAACACGCCGATCTGCAGAAACGGTTGCGCGCTCAGCCGTTGTTACTGCCCGACGCTATCGAAGAGATCCTCCGGATTCACGGACCGCTGATGGCCAACCGACGCATCACGACGCGACCGGTGGAAATTGGGGGTCGGAAGATCGGTACGGGCGAACGGATCTCGCTGATCTGGATCGCTGCCAATCGGGACGGTCGCGTTTTCGAAGATCCGGAGGCGTTTCGGCTGGATCGCGATCCGGCCGCGAATCTGCTATATGGCGAAGGAATCCACGTCTGCCCGGGCGCCCCCCTAGCCCGTGTGGAGATGCGTGTGGCTATGGAGGAATTGCTCGCGCGCACGACCCGGATTGACCCGGTCCCAGACAGGCCGCCGAAGAGCGCGGTGTACCCCGCCAGTGGTTTTGCCACTTTGTCCCTACGGATCCGATAAACCGCGGGCGTGTGAGAGGCCCGGATTCCCCACCGAGAAGACCGAGTCGTTCTCGAATCTCACCATACTCAGTGGCTTTAGCCATTCGGCGCCGAACAGCGATCCGAGGCCGCGTGCGAAAAAACCCACGCCCGATAGCGCTGTCATGACCCGTGCGTCGCCCTGATCGTCGAGCGGTCCAATGCGCCGGATCCGCGGCTTGTCGGTGAATGCGCCGCCTACCCGAGCGTCTTCGCGGCGCGTGCCTTCGCCTTTCTCCGCGGGGGCGTGATGATCGGTGCGATTCCTCCGCCTCGGCGTGGCAACGCGAAGTCGGACCGGCCTCGCTGCGCTCCCGCTCCTGCGATGTCAGCGAGGGTCGCCTTGTCCAATTCGCGGAAATACGCCTGCAAGGCCGCGCTGAACACGTGTTTCAGGCGGCAGTTCAGCGTCAGCGTGCAGGTGTTGGTGCGTCCATCGAAGCACTCGACGAGACGAAAGTCCGTTTCCGCACCGCGCACGACATCGCCGACGCGGATCTTCGATGCTTCCTTCAGCAGGCGGACGCCGCCGCCCCGCCCGCGCGTCGTCTCGAGCAAGCCCTGGCGCCCCAAGTCGTTGACGATCTTCATCAGGTGGTTCTTCGAGACCGCGTGGCGTTCGGCCAACTCGGCAATCGTCACCAGGCGGTCGCGATTCGCCGCGCAATACATGAGCACGCGTAAGGTGTAGTCCGTGTAGTCGGTAAGTCGCATGCGTCGCCACAAAAGATGTACAGATTCTATTTGCTTTCGACCTCACTCCTCATTAAGGTGCACAAGGAATGCCTCTTTAGACAATTCAACCCCGGCACCGGCATCCATCGACATGAACGCATGAACCCGCCGCCCGTGCCAACCCTTGCGGCTTTCGCCGGTGCCGTCGACGATGCACGCGGCATCGCGTTCCTGCGGCTCGGATTTCGCCCGTTCTATCTCGGCGCCGCAACGCTGGCTTGCCTGGGGATCCCGTTGTGGGTGATCTCGTACCTGGGCCGGGTGACGCTGCCGTTGAAGTTGGCCCCGGTGCTGTGGCACACCCACGAAATGCTGTTCGGCTTCGCTGCCGCCGTGATCATCGGATTTCTGCTCACCGCCGGCAGGGCGTGGACCGGCCGGTCGACGCCGCGCGGTGCCGTTCTGGACGTACTGGCGGCTCTCTGGCTCGCTGCACGCCTGGCTGCGCTCGGCGCGCCCCTACCTCGTGTTTGCGGTCCTCGATCTGGCGCTCCCACCTCTCGTGGCCGCCCTTCTCGCCGATCTGCTTCTGCGGGCCGGTGACCGGCGCAATCGACCGCTGGTCGCCATGCTGTTGTTGCTGGCCGTTGCCAAGCTGGCCTTTCACCTGGCGGTCGCCCGCGTCATCGATGTCCCCCCGAGCGGACGCTCTATGCGGGCCTGGCGCTGATCGTGATGATCGAATGCGTCATGGCCGGCCGCATCATGCCCGCATTCACGATGAGCGCGACGCCCGGACTCAGGCTGAAGGTTCGCACCTGGCTCGACACGGCAACGCTGAGCGCCACGGCGCTGGCCCTGACGCTCTGGGTTGCGACGCCGCCCGGCCCGCTCAGCGCATCCGCCTTCGGGCTTGCCGCGGAGCTGCATCTCCTGCGACAGGCGGGATGGCGGCCCTGGGTCACGCGTGATCGCCCGATCCTATGGGTTCTGCATACCGCCTATGCCTGGATCGCCGGCGGGTTCGCTCTGCTGGCTCTCGCGCAGATCGGCGCCCTCAGCGCCTCGGCCGGCGTGCACGCGCTCGCGGTCGGCGCCACCGGCGGGCTGATCGCCGGCATGATCACGCGCACCGCACGAGGCCACTCCGGCCGGCCTCTGAAGGCGTCCGGGCCCGAGGCGCTGGCCTATGTGACGGTCATGGTCGCAGCTGTGCTGCGCGACCAGCAGGATTTCATCGCGCTGAATGCCGATCTGGCGCGTCGCTGGCCGCTCATCTCGAAGCGAAAGCCGGCTCTCCCGGAAGCAGACTTCTGGGCGACCGTTCGCAACAAGCGGCCTGAACTCAAGCGCTGAGGGCTTCTTTAGAAGACCTTGCGAGCAAAGCCGCGTGCGACCTCAGGCGTTCCCGACCAGCGTGTCTGCGAGCGGTGCAGATTTCTTCGGTAAGCCCGACTTCGAGGGCGGATCGGGGAGCAGCGCGGTCAGAAGTCCCAGCAACGGCAGGTAGGCGCAGGCTGAATATACGTACTCGATGCCACGTGCGTCGGCCCGAGCCTGGACTGATCTTCGGATACGCAGCCTGCAGCATCGAAGAAATTCAGGAGGGGACGCGCCGCCTGGGTGCCCTTCTGCGGTCGATGAGTTCGCCCCGGCCGGCTCGTTCCACAAGACCCGGATGACCGACGCCCGCGGCGGTGCCAACGCCGCTTGCACTGACCCAAACTCCATGCGCGCCGGTCGACTGATCAGGTAACGCGCGGTCATTTCAACGAGCTTGAGGAAGCCCGGGGATTCTTCGGCGTACTGGCCGATTCGATCCAGGTTTTGCGGTCAGACAGCTTTTAGGCTGTGTTCGACGTTGAGTAGAGCGTCGGGCTTCGTGTCGCCGGGCGAAGCCAACGGCGGCTCGGGAATGCCCCGACGCGCTTCCACACATCGCGTTGACGCAGCAAGGACACAAGGAGTTGCAATACGACAACCACGGCGGCGTCAACCAGGACTTCAGACGGGTCGGGGCCAAGGATGTCGCCGGCCACGATCGCATCGACGGTCCTCTGGTCGTCAACGCGCAGCTGCCCGCTTCCAATCCACTTTGGCGGGCTCCCTACTCATTGGCCCTTGGAACCCGGAAGTAGCCGGCTCGTTCGACAAGGTTGATCATCTGCGCCGCCGCACGGATCGTGAGTCGATGCGGTGTGAAGCCTCGCCGGGGCGAGATGTAGGCGGCCATTTCCCGAGCCAGGTGGAGCTTCCGCTTCGATGTCTGCGCAAACAGTGCAATCACCAAGTTCTCAAGAGCGATGACGCGAATCTGCAGCTGTACCAGTTCGGCATTCATCAGCGGTGGAGTGTCAGGCGGCATCTCATTCGAATGGCTGTCCTGGCCCAGGTGGGCGTGGCCCGCGAAGCCCTCGTTCTGCCACCGCTGAAGCGCTCCTTGGCGCTGTTTCGATCGTTCTGAGGATTCAAGCTTTCGAGTGGGCATGCTAAAGCTTTCTGTGGGCGCAGGGGGCTGGGGCTCGGCGGGCGGGTAGCTGATCTCCCGACCATACCCCTGGGCGAACTGCGGCAACCTTTGTGCCTGCAGTCGCTTTGGGCTGACGATGACGCCGGTGGGCGACAAGCAGTGCCACGAATGCTTTGTCCTCGATCGGGCATCGGGTCTCGGTCACGCCCCTGGGCTGGTCGCTGTTCGGCGTCGTCTGGGGACTGGCCGCGGTCGGCAGCCTGCAGGAGCTGAGGCCGAGAAGCGAGGTACCCATCCTCTGGGTCGTCATCTACGTCGTGATGGGCAGGCCGGTGCTGGTCGCCCTGTGCTGCTGCACGCACTGGGCTCGGCCGGCTTCGCCTGGGTCGCGGCCGGAGGCGCGTTTTACACCGTCGGCATCTTCTTCTATGCACTCGATACTCGGGTCACCCACGTGCACGGAGTCTGGCATCTGTTCGTGATCGCCGGCAGCGGCGCCTACTACCTCGCGATCTTTCGCTACGTGGTCTGAGCTCCGTTCAGGCGGGCCGCGGTGCCGAGCGCGGGCCCGACGGCATGAACACATCAGAGAAGCACAGATCCTCGCCGAGGCCGTGGCCGATGAACGCCGGCACCGCCGCGTCGACCATCTGCACCGAACCGCAGACGTAGACCTCGTAGCCGCTCATGTCGGGAAAGTCCGCGAGCATCGCCTCGTGAACCAGACCGCGGCGGCCGGCCCAGACATCGCCAGGCCCGGCGTGCGACACCACAGGCACGAAATGGAAGTTGTCGTGTTCGCGTTGCCAGCCTCCGGCCAGCTCGGACATGTAGAGATCCTCGGGCCGGCGCACCCCGCAATACAGCCACATCGGCCGGCGCAGGCCGCGCCGGAAAGCATCCTCGACGATGCTTTTGACCGGCGCGAAACCGGTCGCGCCCGCTACGAAGAGAATCGGTCGCTCGCTCTCGCGCAACGTGAAGTCGCCGTACGGGCCTTCGAAGCGCAGTTCGTCGCCGACCTTCATCGCGTCGAACACGCGGCCGGTGAAACGGCCGCCCGGGATGCGCCGCACGTGCAGATCGAACGAGCCGCCCGCACGCGGCGCGTTCGCGAACGAGAAGGCGCGACGCTGGCCGTCGTCGAGCACGATGTTGATGTACTGGCCTGGTGTGTAGGCGATCGGGCGGCCGCCGGGCAGCGTCACGACAATGCGCATCACGTCGGCGGCAAGGCGCTCGAGACGCTCGACGCGGCCGACGTGGACGAGCGCCGCGACCGGCGCCGGCGCGCCGAAGCGCTCGACCTCGATCGCGACGTCGCTCTGCGCCGTGGCGCAGCACATCAGCGCCTGGCCGGCGGCGCGGCGTGCCGGCGGCAGCGCGCTCGGCTGGTACGGGCCAAGGTCGACCTTGCCCTGCAGCACGCTGCACAGGCAGACGCCGCAGCCGCCGTTGCGGCATTCGAACGGCAGCGCCAGCCCCTGACGCAACCCGGCGTCGAGCAGAGTCTCGCCGGCACGGACGACGACCTGGACGTCGCCGCCCGGCGCTGCACCCGTCGCTGGGCCGCCGTGGATGCTCATGTGGAACTCGCGCGCCACGCCGCCGCGCCGCCAGCGCGGCGGCAGCCAAGGCAGCAGCGCCAGCAGCGCCGTCGCGGCGGCGAGCAGCAGCCACACCTGACCGAGCGGCCAGCGGTAGAGCAGCGGGAAGACCGCGAGGAAGAACCAGTCGAGCGAGAGCGGCCCCGGGTCGACAGCCAGGTCCGCCGCGCCGCCCTGGCTCGCGACCGGCTGCACCAGTGCCATCACGAGCAGCGTCAGCAGCAGTCCGACCCGGATCGGCCGCGCCGGATTCGTGTTCGCCTTCGGCACGCGCTGCACGTGCACCCACATCAGCAGCAGCACCAGCAGCGGCACTCCGATGTGCATGAAGGCGAGCAGCGAGAACAGCCGGTCGTTGACGCTCGTCGCGTAGACGAAGTTGCGCATCAGCGTGCCGCCGAAGGTTGGCAACCAGTCGAGCGCCTCGAAGCTCGCGACGATGACGAACTGCGCGAGCTTGTCCCACGGCAGCATGTAGCCGTTGATGCCCGACACGTAGACCAGCCAGATCAGCGCGATGCCGGTGGCCCATGAGAACCAGCGCCAGCCGCGGAAGCGGTCGAACGCGAAGTGGCGCAGCATGTGCAGCAGCATCGTCAGCACCATCGCATCCGACGCGTAGCGGTGCACGCTGCGCAGGACGCCGCCGACCCAGCGCTGACCCTGCGTCAGCGCTTCGACGGACGCATAGGCATCGGCGACGCCGGTCTTGAAGAAGGCGTACAGGTACAAGCCGCTCGCCGCGATGATCCAGAACAGCAGGAACGCGATCGCGCCGAGCTGGTAGAACGGATTCAGCCGGTCGCCGAAGGCGCGGTTGAACAGCGCCTCGACGCGCATGAATGCGGCCCGCAGCCGCCTCTGCAGCAACTCGATCATCGGCGCGCCGTGGCCCGACCCGGCCGCGCCGCCAGCGGCCGGCGCAGCGCGCGCACGACGACGACGACAAAGAGCAGCCCGCCGACGATCGCGATCGCGCCGCCGAGCCCCATCAGGCCCATCCCGGCGATCTCGCCCGGGCTGTGCAACACCTGCTCGGCGCCTGCCACCTTGCGCTGCACGCCGTAGCCGCCCGACCAGACCAGGCCGGTGATGTGCAGCAGCTGTCCGCCGCCGTAGAGCCAGGGCTGCAGCAGCGCGAGCCGGCCACGCGGCGCCTGGTAGCCGAGCTGCGGCAGCAGTAGGTAGACAAGGCCCATCAGCGCCAGGGTCACGCCGACGATGCAACCGTGGTAATGCGCCGGAATGCGGACGTCGCTGCCGCCGATGAAGATGCCGATCACACCGCCTGCGCCGAACAGCAGCAGCGAGGTCAGCAGCGCCGCGCGCAGCGGCCCGGCGGCCTCGGGCCGCTGCGCGCGGTCGTGCAGCCCGAACACGACCGCCAGGCCGATCGGCAGGATGGCGACGCCGCCGCCCAGGCGCATCGCCCATGTCAGCAGGCGGCGGTGCTCGACCGACGCGATGTCGTGCGCGAGGTAGGCGTACGGCGTGACGAACACGCTGACGAGTGCCAGCGCGAACATCAGCAAGGCCACGCGCGGACTGAGCGGCAGGCGCGCGCCGCACGCGCTCGCCAGCCACAGCCAGGCGACGAGCATCAGCAGGGTCCATGTGAACTGCAGCGCGTGGCCGCCGCCCCAGTAGAGGATCTCGTAGTAGGCACGGGCGTCCAGGCTACGCGGCACCTCGGCGTACGACCCACCGAACGCGAGCAGCGCCACCGCCGCCGAGACCGCCGCCGCATTCAGCCCGAAGCGCAGCGCGCCCGCGCCGTCGAAGGCGCCGCCGAGCGGCAGCGCGGTGAGCAGGCTGCGCAGCACCAGCAGCGCCGCGCCAGCGCCGAACAGCAGCAGGCCGCCGATGAACAGCGGCGACGTCAGCATCGGGATGTAGTTGGCCATCACCGCGACACCGGTGCCGCCGAACGGCGCCAGCGTCATCGCGGCCGTGCCGGTGGCGCACAGGCCGAGCGCAGCCCAGCCCCAGCGCAGGCCGCGCGGCGAACCGCTCGCGCTCCACAGCAGGCCGCCGAGCGCGACGAACCAGACCAGCACCGAGAGATCGACGTGGACGACGAGGGCGACCCGAAAGAAATCGGCGACCGGCCAGAGACGGTTGAGCCCTGGCGTGCGCGACAGCACGAGCAGCACCGAGAACAGCCCCGAGCCGATCAGCGCGACCAGGCCGAGCCAGAGCCAGCCGCGTGCCAGCCGGGCGCGCGCATCGGCCGGCACGGCGAGCAGATAGCTGCTGCCCGGCTGCGCGGCGGCAACGTGGTCGGCGCCACGCTTCCAGGGTACGACGGATGTGTTCATGTCAACGCGATGCCTCCCTTTTCGACGTCAAAATCGATCACCAGCACCTGGGCCGGCTTCAAGGTGACGTTGTCCTCGCGCGTGTAGTCGAACGGGCCGTTGCCAGCACTGTCCTTCAGGCGCACCACGATCCGATGGCTACCGGCGGCGAGCGCGAAGCGGTGGTAGGCCGACGAGGCGCCGTCCTTCGACAGGCCCGAAGGCATCGCGACCGCGGCGTAGGCCGGCACGCCGTCGACGTCGACCTCGATGCGCACCGGCGCGCGCTCGCGCTGGCATTGCAGCGGCGCGCGCATGTTCGGCGGCAGCTTGGCGAGCTCCTCCGCGGTGCGCCGCCGACACGCTTCGACCCGCTTGCCGTGGAGCACGAAGCTGATCTTGATCAGCGCCTGGTCGGGCTCCAAGTCGCGATAGCTCGGCCAGTGCGAGAACACGCCGATGAAGATCGCGAACAGTGCATACAGCACGCCCTGCCCGGCCCAGACGATCGCACGCTTCATGCCGGCTCCTTCATCCCGATTCGTCCGCACCGACGATTCGCGTCGGCGCGCTCGCGGCTGGCGCCGCCGCAGGCCGCGACACGCTGCGGCGCAACTCGTCGAGCGCCGCGGCCAGCGCCGCTTCCTCGCCGGCATTGGCCTGCACCAGGCGCCAGCGCTCGGGCGCCACGCTGTCGCGCAGGTGCGGCTCGCGCCGGCCCGAGAGGCGCTCGCCAGTCCAGCGCGCGCCAAGACGGAACGCGCAGCCACCGTCGCGGCAACTCGCCACCAGAACGCCGTCGGCACCGTGGCGTAACGCGTAGTCGACGAACGACGGCGGCAACATGCCGGTGCAGATCAGGCTTGCGGCGAGCACGTCGGGCGCGGCGAGCGCATCGACCCGGACGCCCGGATCGCAGCCGAAGACGACGAAGCGGCAGGTACTGCGCATCGACGCCAGCCCGTCGCGCAGACGTCGCCGCAACGCGTCGACCGGCAACTGCGGCATGTCGATGCCGGTGGCGAGCGCCTCGATGCCGCGAAACGGAGTCGACGATGGACACGCGCCGGCACAGACGCCGCAGCTCGCGCAGCGCTCGGCGGCCACCTCGGCGAGCTGGCGCCCGGGCCCGCCGCCGGGGTGCGGCACCATCGTAATCGCGGCGTACGGGCAGTCGTCGAAGCAGCGTCGGCAGCCGTTGCAATTGAGCGGATCGACCTGCGCGACCGGCGCCACCGGGACGCGGCGCGGCAGGAGCGGCAGCGCGAACAGCAGCGCCAGTGCGAGCGCCAGCAAGACCCAGGTCACCTCGCCCGAAGCGGCCTCGACGAGTGGGTGGATGAACAGCAACAGCCAGTCGAGCGGCAGCGTCGCCGCGACGCTGGAAAGGTCGGCCGGCGGCAGGCTTCGCACCGGTGCCGCGACCGCGAGCGCCAGCAGCGCGACGGCGCTGCCGAGCGCCAGCGAGGGCACCGGAAAGACCTCGGCGCGGCTGATCCGCTGCAGATGGAACCAGAGCCCGAAGACGAGCAGCAGCGGCACGCCGAGGTGAACAAAGACGAACAGCGAGAACAGCCGGTCGCCGACGCTTGCCGCGCCGAGGAAGTTGCGGGCCAGCGGCGTCGCGAACAGTGGCAGCACGTCGAGCCACTCGGCGGTCGCCAGTGCCGAATACTGGCCGAGCCGGTCCCAGTTGAGCCAAAAGCCGCCGATGGCGCTGACGAATGCGAGCGGCAACAGGGACACGCCCGTCAGCCAAGAGAAGCGTCGAAAGCCGGCGTAGCGCCCGAACAGCCATTCGCGCGCCAGGTGCAGCAGCACGACCACCACGAACGCATCGGCGGCATAGCGGTGCAGGCTGCGCAGAAGCCCGCCGGGAGACCACGGCGCCCGCGACAACGCATCGATCGATCGCCATGCGCCGGCGGCTGACGTGTCGAGCATCGCGTAGAGGTAGATGCCGCTCAGCGCGACAGCCCAGAACAGTCCCATGCCGAGGGCGCCGAGATGACGCAACGGATTGGCCTCGGCGCCGAAGACCACGTCGAACCGGTGCTCCAGCGCACGCCATGCGGACCGGGCCCGCGCGCGGGCGTCGTGAGAAAGATTCATGGTCTGTGGTATCGAAGGCGCGACCCGAAGCGTCGGTACGCACCGGCACCGCGTACATCAGTCGGCCCCTGCTTGCGCCGGTGTCCGGGCCGATGCCTTTCGGCGCGTCAAACGAGCAGCACGTCGCCGCAGCCGCCACTCGTTGAGCATGTAGAGCAGCATCGACAGCAGGAACGTCGCGCCGCCGGCGAGCTCGAGAGCCAGGCTGTAGTCGACCCGGACGGTGCCGGTCACGGGGTCGTAGACGGTGCAAAGCAGCCGCACCCGGTCGAGCAATGCGGACAGTGCCGTCGGCTCGGGCACCGGCACGCCGTCGAAGAGACGCTGCAGCACCTCAGCCAGCGTTGCCGTCGACGGCCGATCGCCGTACAGCTGGTACGCCAGACGTCCCTCGGAATCGACGACGCTGAGTTGCAGCACGTGGTCGTAGCCGGACGGCGTCGCGAGTGCACGAAAGCCGAAGTCGGCAGTGAGCGCCGCGATGATCGCCGGATCGGGGCTGAGGAAGTCCCAGTCGGGCGACTCGATGTGCTGTTGCGCGGCGAACGCCTTCATCGCCAGCGGCGTGTCGGTGGGCTGGTTGAAGCCGATGCTGACCACGTTGAAACGGTGCGCGCCGAACCGCTGCTGCAAGGCCGCCACGGACTCCTGCAGCGCGCGCGTGTTCGCCGGGCAGACCTGGAAGCAGCCGGTGTAGATGAAGCTGACGAGCAGCGGCTTGCCGCGATAGCTGGCAAGCCGCGCCGGGCGGCCTGCGCGGTCGAGCAGCGCGAAATCGCCGATCCGGTGGCCGATCGCTGCCTGGCTGCTGCGCCACGCATCGCTCGCGTCCAGCCCGAACGATGGTGCGGCCTCGCCGGCATGGGTCGATGAAGCGAGCCCGACGCCGACCATCAGGACGAACGCGACGGCGAGCCCGCGCGTCCGACCGCGCAGCGGCAGCACGCGACCGACCTTGGCAGCGCAGGCTCGCGCGACGGCAGCCGGGATACAGGCGGACATGACTGACGGCACGCGCCCCTGGGTGCGCGGCTCCGGCTCAGCGCAGCCAGGCGTCGACGCTAGCGGCGAGCAGCAGCACGCTCAAGTGCACCAGCGACGCGAAGAATGCGCCCAGCGCCGTCGGCCGACTCGGCGCGCGCGCCAACTGCCAAGTCTTGCGCAGGAAGTGGGCGCCGGCGACCACGGCGCCGATCGCATAGATCGCGCCGGCGCCGAAGGCAAGCGGCAGCAACGAGGCGGCCACCAGCGCGCCGGTGCTCGCGAACACGATCCACGCCGCGCGATGCGTCCCCACCACGACCGGCAGCATCGGTATGCCGGCGGCGGCATAGTCAGCCTCGTTCGCGATCGCCAGGCTCCAGAAATGCGGCGGCGTCCAGAGAAACAGCACCAGTGCGAGCAGCAGCGGCAACGGGCCCGGACTCGGGTCGACTGCCGCCGCGCCGGCCAGCACTGCAAAGCTGCCGGCGAGACCGCCGACCACGATGTTGAGCGCGCTGCGCCGCTTTAGCCATACGGTGTAGACGACGGCGTAGAAAAACGCGCCGAGGAACACGAACAGCGCGGCCGCGCCGTTGAGCACGAACCAGGCGAGTGCCACCGCGCCGGCGAGCATCGCACCGATCAGCGCGAGCCACGCCGGCGTGTGCTTCAGTGCCCCGGTCACGAAGGCGCGCCGGCGGGTGCGCGCCATCAGCCGGTCCGACTCGTGCTCGACGTACTGGTTGAACGCGCCGGCGCTCGCCGACGCGACCAGCACCGCGAACGCCAGCACCACCACCTGCAGCGGCGCGAGCGCCGGGCCGGGCGTGATCGCCAGGCCAACCAGTGCAGTGATCATGATCAGCACGCCGATGCGCAGCTTGAACAACCCGAGCACGTCGCGCACCAGCGTCGCGCGGGAGCGTTCGATGCCGGGCAATGCCGTCGTGTTCATGCCATGCTTCCAGGCGATACAGGCGTGCGGGGGAAACGTCGTCTCGCGTCCGGAACTTCAGCTCAGCCCCCACAGCTGACTGAGGTACTTCCAGTTGATGAAGTAGTAGAGGATGAAGGAGACGAGGAACAGCATCGCGAGGACGAACGTGCCGGGCGCGGCGAAGCCGGCCGAGCCGTAGCTCTGCGCCACGATCGACGGCGCGGTCGGCGGGATCGGTGACACTTTCGCGCTGGTCACGCCGGCGTCGAGCTTCTTGCCCCACAACAGCGATCCGACCGTGACGTAGATGTAGATCGCGCCGCCGACGATCGCCGCGACGCCGCCGATGCCGACCAGTCCCATCATCAGATAGGCGGCACCCGGCCACTCATGGGCGAGCGGGCCCTGGAAGGATATGTCCCAGTTACGCCGCGGCACGCCGAGCGTGCCGGCGCCCATCATCACCAGGCAGAAGAAGTACATCGACAGGCCGAACAGGTAGGGCTGGATCCTGGCAAGGCCCGGCGCGATCATCTCGCGGCGAAACAGAACCGGAATCAGGTAGTAGGTCAGCGCCATGAATGACAAGGTGGTACCGATGACGACAGTGGCGTGGAAGTGACCCGGCACGTAGATCGTGTTGTGGATCAGCATGTTGAGCTGCTCGGTGCCCATCATCACGCCCGAAATGCCGCCCAGGAAGCCGAAGCCGATGATCGAGATGAAGACGCCGGAAAACACCGGGTTGCCCCAGGGCGCGCGGCGCAGCCACTCGAACAGACCCTTGTTGTAGCCCTTGGCCCGCTGCGCGACTTCCATCGCACCCGGGATCGTCAGACCGTGAATCATCGACGCGAGCACCGCGAAATACATGAAGTAGCTGGTGTTGACGACCTTCCACGCGGTGCTGACACCGGGGTCGGCGAGCAGGTGGTGGGCGCTTGCGAGCTGCAAGAACAAGATGTAGAGCAGGAACGCACCGCGGCTGACCCGCTCGGACATTGGCTTGGCGCCGAAGGCGATCGCCGCCACCATGTACCAGATCGAGATGTGGGCTGCGACGTTGATCTGCTGCGCCGAGTGGCCGAAGGCCCACCAGATGGTGCGGTAGATAAGCGGATCGACGTTCTTGACGAAGCCGATCGACATCAGGTACGTCGGGATCAGGATGATCGCGCCGGAAGCGATGGTGAACACCGCAATGATCGCCGCCGTGGTGGCACCGAAGGTGACCAGCGGCACTGAACCCTGGTAGGTCTGCTCGCGCTTGGCGACGACGAGCGTGCCGAAGAACACGAAGCAGGCGATCAGCGCGCCGACGGCGAACAGGATCAGCCCGAGATAGAACGACGGTTCGGCCATCATCGGTACATACGATGTCATCATCACGCTCGAGGCGCCCAGGAACACCGCGACGTTGTTGGT
>PLZH01000198.1 GCA_003152055.1 Burkholderiales bacterium | reverse complement strand
CTCTTTCATCACTTCCTCACTACCACCACCGATGCTGTTCACCTTGACCTCGCGGTAAATGCGCTCAACTGCGTGGCCGCGCAGATATCCGGCACCACCGAGAATTTGCACCGCCTCTGAAGCGCAATACGCCAGGGTCTGGGTCGCCTGATTCTTCAGCATGCACAAGTCGCGCACGGCCTCCTGCCCTTGGTCCATGCGCCAGGCCGTCATTTCCAGCAGCGCCTGGGAAGCGAGCACCCGCTGGAGCATGTCGACCAGCTTGTGGCGAATGACTTGGTGCTGGAAGATCGGCTTGCCGAAGGCCACCCGCATTCGCGCCCATTCGAGCGCTTGCTCGTAGGCCAGGCGGGCAAACGCGATAGACGACGCGGCGAGACCAAGGCGCTCTTCATTGAAGTTTGCGGCCAGGATGGCAAAGCCCGCGTTTTCAATCCCGATGAGGTGGCTGCACGGTACGCGCACGGCGTCGAAGTGCAGGGTAGCAGTGTCGGACGCGAGCCAGCCAGTTTTCTTCAACGCGTGGCGCGTGATGCCAAGGCTCGCGCCATCGATCGCCAGCAGCGACAACCCGGCGGTGCCGCTACCGCCGGTGCGCACGACGGTGATGAAGACATCGGCCTGCATGCCCGACGAGATGAATGTCTTCTCGCCATCGACGATGTAATGGTCGCCGTCGCGCCGGGCCTGTGTGCGCAGGGCGCCGACATCTGACCCACCCGTCGGCTCGGTGCAAGCCAGGGCGGCAATCTTCGTGCCCGCCAGCACTGGCACCAGGACCTGCTGCTTCAATGCCTCGGAGCCCGCCGCAGCGACCATCGGCATTGAGATGCCATGGCCCAGCAAGGCGGCCACGGCGCCGCCCGAGCCGCCGCGAGCCAGCTCCTGCTGCACGATGATTCGGAAAAACCGGTCAGCAGGACTGCCGCCGTACTCGGCCGGGAAGCCGACTCCAAGAATGCCGATCGCGGCCGCGCGAACGAAGACCTCGCGCGGCACGCGGCCGGCCTCGTCCCAGGCTTCGGCGTGCGGCGTGATCTCGCGCGCCGTAAAGCGGCGCAACTGATCGCGAAACGCCTCGTGTTCTTCAGTATAGAAAGGAGAGCGCAGGCTCATGGTCTGAGGTGCGACGGGTTTGCCGTCGAAGTCGTTGACGTGAAAGGAAGTTACGTTCACTTTGCGCCGGAAAAGTGATCATATGTTTAAGGGTAAACACCTTGTATAACCATTGACAATATTGCATAGACTGTTAGTGAATAATGCTCACTAAATGAACCACAAACGCACAGAGCGGTGCGTGTCGAACCTGAAAGTCACCCATGGTTTATGACTCAGTTTTCCGCCCCGGCCTCTACGCCGGCCAGCGCATCGTCGTGACAGGTGGCGGCAGTGGCATAGGCCGCTGCACGGCACATGAGTTGGCGGCTTTGGGCGCCCACGTGGCACTGGTCGGGCGCAATCCCGACAAGCTGCTGGCGGTCGCCAATGAGGTCGAACAGGCCGGTGGCCTGCGTCCCAGCACCCATGCCTGCGACATTCGCGTCGAAGCCGAAGTGCAAGCAACCGTCGCCGATGTCCTGCAAGCCGGCGCGCCGATCCACGGCCTGGTGAACAACGCCGGCGGCCAATTCATGTCGCCGATGGAAAAGATCTCCGCCAGCGGCTTCGACGCAGTCGTGCGCAACAACCTTACCGGTGGCTTCCTGATGGCGCGTGAGACCTTCGTGCAGTCGATGCAGGCCCACGGCGGCGCCATCGTCAACATCCTGGCCGACATGTGGCGTTCGATGCCCGGCATGGCGCATTCAGGAGCGGCGCGTGCCGGCATGCTCAACCTCACCGAGACCGCGGCGGTCGAATGGGGCTGGGCGGGCGTGCGCGTCAACGCGGTGGCACCGGGCTTCATCGGCTCCTCTGGGCTGGCCAACTATCCGGTCGAGTTCCGCCCGCACCTGCGCAAGGTTCACGAGTATGTGCCGCTCAAACGTCTGGGCACGGAATCCGAGGTCTCCGCGGCGATCGTCTTCCTGCTGTCGCCGGCCGCGGCATTCATCACCGGAAGTTGCGTGCGGGTCGACGGCGGTCACCCGAATGCGCGGCGCGACTGGGACATGCCGGACGTCGGTCGCTCGAAGCCGTACCGCGGCTTCGGCTTGGAGGTGACGCCCTCGTTCCTGCAGCAAGACTCGGTGCCGGCGTCCGACGCCGCCGCCTGACGCGATGACCGTCCTCACCTCTCGCGTTGTCCCCGGCAGCGCCGCCTTCCTCGCCAACCGCGACGAGATGCTTGCGATGCTGGAGACCGTGCGCGCCGCCGAGCGCCAGGTAGAGCGCCATTCCGACGCGCGCCGCCCCGTCTTTGACAAGCGTGGCCAGTTGCATCCGCGCGACCGCGTGGCCCTTCTGCTCGACCGCGGCAGCCCGTTCCTAGAGTTCTCCACGCTGGTCGGCTGGGGTCTGCACGGTGACGACGGCGGCGATAACGCGAGCGGCGGCGCCACCATCAGCGGCATGGGCGTGGTGCGCGGGGTACGCTGCATCGTCATCGCCCACGACAGCGGCATCAAGGGCGGTGCCATCACGCCAATGGGAATGAGGAAGCAGATCCGCGCACAACAGATCGCCATCGAGAACAAGCTTCCCGTGATCTATCTGGTGGAGTCCGCGGGCGGCAGCATGCCGCACCAGGCTGACACCTTCGTCGAAGGCGGCGGCATGTTCCGCAACCAGGCGCTGCTGTCGGCCAGGGGCATTCCGCAAATCAGTGTGGTGCACGGTTCGTCCACCGCAGGCGGCGCTTATCTTCCCGGCCTGTCGGACTACCTGATCATGGTGCGCGGCGGCGGCAAGGTCTTCCTGGCGGGGCCGCCGCTGCTGAAGGCCGCCACCGGCGAAATCGCCACCGCCGAAGAACTGGGCGGCGCGGTGATGCACACGTCAGTCTCGGGCGTGGCCGATGTCCTGGCCGAGGACGACGCCGACGGCATTGCCAAAGCGCGCGAGATTATCGGCCGCCTGCACTGGACACGTGTCGGCGCCGCCGCGGATTTCGGCACACCGCCGAACCACGACCCCGATGAACTCGCCGGCGTCGTGCCGGTGGACTTCCGCAAGCCCTACGACGTGCGTGAGGTGATTGCCCGAATCGTCGATGGCTCCGACTTCACGGAGTTCAAGCAGGACTTTGGCGCCGCCACCGTATGTGGACAGGCCGACGTGATGGGCTTGCCGGTGGGCCTGATCGGCAACAACGGGCCGATCGACGCCGATGGAGCGGTGAAGGCGGCGCAGTTCATTCAGCTCATGTGCCAGGCAGGCACGGCGCTGGTCTACCTTCAAAACATCACTGGCTTCATGGTCGGCCGCGAGGCCGAACGCGCAGGCATCGTCAAGCATGGTGCGAAGATGATCCAGGCCGTGGCCAACGCCACCGTGCCGCAGATCACCTTGTACCTCGGCGCGAGCTTCGGCGCCGGCCACTACGGCATGTGCGGTCGCGCGTTCGAGCCGCGCTTTGCCTTTGCCTGGCCGTGCAACCGCTTGGCCGTGATGGGCGGCGAGCAGGCCGCGCGGGTCATGAGCACGATCGCTCGCGACCGCGCCGAGCGCGAAGGACACGAACCCGACCACGCCCGGCTCGAGCGGCAGGAACGCAAGCTGATCGACCAATTCAGCCACGAGTCCACCGCCCTGTTCGCCACCGCGCGGCTGTGGGACGACGGCATCATCGATCCGCGCGACACGCGCCGGGTGCTGGGATTCTGCCTGGCCGCCTGCTATGACGCCGAAAGTCGCACGCTGAACGGCAACACCTTCGGGGTCGCCCGGCTATGAGCTTCTACGGCCCAGAACACCTCGAACTCCAGCGCTCCGCGCGGCGCCTGATCGAGGCCGAGATCAACCCGCAGGTCGACCGCTGGGAAGCGGAAGGCCGGTTTCCGGCGCACGAGGTCTTCGCCAAGTTCGCCAGCCTCGGTTTGCTGGGTATCGGCAAGCCTGAAGCCTATGGTGGTCTGGGCCTGGACTACAGCTACTCGATCGCCTTCGCGGAAGTGCTGGGAGAGATCAGTTGCGGCGGCGTGCCGCTGGCCGTCGGCGTACAGACCGACATGTGCACGCCAGCGCTCGCCAAGCACGGCAGCGACGCGTTGCGCGAGCAGTTCCTGCGGCCTTCGATTGCCGGCGAGCTGGTCGGCTGCATCGGCGTGAGCGAACCCGAGGCCGGCTCCGATGTCNNCCCAGGCCGACTGGATGTGCATGCTGGCCAACACAGGCAGCGGGCCGGTGCACAAGTCAAAGTCGCTGATCATCGTGCCATTGAAGACGAATGGCGTGACGGTGGCGCGCAAACTCGACAAGTTGGGCATGCGCTCGTCCGACACAGCGCAAATCTTCTTCGACGGCGTTCGAGTGCCCCAGCGCTTTCGGATCGGCGAAGAAGGCTCGGGCTTCGTCTACCAGATGGAGCAGTTCCAGGAGGAGCGCCTCTGGGCCGCGGCCAGCGTGCTGCGGACGATGGACCGCGCCGTGCAGCAGTGCATCGAGTACACCGCAGGACGCATGGCTTTCGGTCGTCGCATCCTCGACAACCAGCATGTGCAGTTCCGCTTGGCCGAGTTGCAGACCAAGATCGAAATGCTGCGAGCGATCATCTACCGCGCCGTTTCGGACTACGTGCAAGGCGAAGACGTCACGACGCTGGCGTCGATGGCCAAGTTGACCTGCGGGCGCCTGGTGCGCGAAGTCGCCGATTCGTGTCTCCAGTATTACGGCGGCATGGGTTTCATGAACGAGACACCGATCTCGCGCCTGTACCGCGATGCGCGAGTCGCCAGCATCGGCGGCGGCGCCGACGAGGTGATGCTGGAGATCATCGCCAAGCGCATGGGAATGGGGAAAAAGCGCAATGCACTCTGAGATCCGAGCTTCCCGCGCCTTCGACAGCGTGCTGGTCGCGAACCGCGGCGAGATCGCCTTGCGCGTGTTCCGCACGGCGCAAGCCATGGGCCTGCGCACTGTCGCGGTCTATTCAGAGGCCGATGCCGGCATGCCGCATGCACGCGGCGCCGACGCCGCGGTCTGCATTGGGCCGGCGGCGGCTGCGAAGTCGTACCTCGACATTGGACGGCTGATCGACGCGGCCCAACGCACAGGTGCGCAGGCCGTGCATCCGGGCTACGGTTTCCTGTCGGAAAGCGCGGCTTTTGCCCGCGCCTGCGCCGACGCCGGCCTCGTCTTCATCGGCCCGTCGCCCGCGGCGATTGCCGATATGGGCGACAAGGCCCGCGCCAAGCAGATCATGGCCGGCTGCGGTGTGCCCTGCATTTCCGGCTACGACGGCGCCGAGCAGGACGAGGCCACGCTGGCACGAGAAGCCGCGCGTATCGGCTGGCCCGTGATGGTCAAGGCGATCGCCGGCGGTGGCGGCAAGGGCCTGCGCAGGGTCGATGCGCCGCACCAACTGCCCGAGGCCTTGCGCGCCGCGCGTTCAGAGGCGCTGAAGGCCTTCGGGAATGGCGCTGTCATGCTCGAGAAGGCCATCCTGAATCCGCGCCACATCGAGGTGCAGGTCTTCGGCGACAGCCTGGGCAATGTCATCTATCTCGGCGACCGCGACTGCTCGATCCAGCGTCGCCACCAGAAGGTCATCGAGGAAGCACCGGCGCCAGGCTTGAGCGATGAGCTTCGTGCACGCATGGGTGCGGCGGCGGTGCGCGCGGCGCTTGCCGTGCGCTACGAAGGTGCGGGCACGGTCGAGTTCATGCTCGATGCACAGGGCGAATTCCATTTCCTCGAAATGAACACACGCTTGCAGGTCGAGCACCCAGTGACGGAAATGTGCACCGGCTTGGACCTTGTGGAGTGGCAGATTCGCGTCGCTCGTGGCGAGCCGCTGCCGATGCAACAGCGCGATGTGATGCTGCAAGGCCACGCCATCGAAGCCCGCGTCTACGCCGAGGACCCCGCCGCCAACTTCCTGCCGCAAACTGGACGCCTGACGATCTGGCGGCCCCCGCAGGGCGCTGGCTTGCGCGTCGACAGCGCGCTGGCTGTGGGTGCGCAGGTGTCGACGCACTACGACCCGATGATCGCCAAACTGGTTGCCCATGGACCCGACCGCGAGACGGCGCGGCTGCGCCTGCTGCGGGCGATCGACGGCTTCGCCATTGGTGGCCTGCGCCACAACCTGTCCTTTCTTCGGCGATGCGCGTCAAACCCGGCATTCGCGGCGGCGGCCTTGGACACCGGCTTCATCGACCGCGAAGCTCCGGCCCTGGCCTGCGCCGAGTATCCCAGCCGAACGCTCATCGCCGTGGCGGCCGCAATGGTCCAGAGCCACGCCGCCGAAGGCATCGCACCAGAGTTGCGCCACTGGCACAGCCGCCCCGGCCGGCCACAACCCTTGTCCCTGCGCTGCCGAGCAATGCAGGTCCGTTTGCGTGTCGGCGCGTCAGGCCAGAGTTTCGAACTCAACGATGACGAAGGCAGCCTGCGCGTCGAGCTGCTCGATCACGTCGGCGACTTGCTGAGCGTGCGCGTCGATGGCTTGGACTTGGCGCTGCACGCCGCCTGGTCCGGCGACGAACTCGACCTCGTCCACGGCACAGACGGCTGGCGCTTTGCCGAGGTCTCGGCCGCACCCGCGAGCACAACCCAGACCCAGTGCACACGGGTCACGGCACCGATGCCGGGCCACGTGGTCGAGGTGCGCTACGCCGACGGTGCACAGGTGCAGGCCGGCGACGTGGTGCTGGTGCTCGAAGCGATGAAGATGGAGCACCAGATCGAGGCCCCGGCCAGCGGTCGCATCCGGCAGTTGGCGGCGGTCACCGGGCAACAGGTGGGCATGCGGCAGGCGCTGTTCGAAGTCGACGCGGAGACGGCCGCTCACACCGTCGAGGCGACGGCATGAGCCGCTCCGTCGACGAATCCGCCGCCGGCCCGGCCAACGCGCCGTGGCGCCGCGTCGCCTTGGGGCCGCGCGGCAACGTCGTCGAACACCGCGGCGATGGCTCGATCGTCGTGCGTCATCCCGACGCGTTGGCGGCCTATCCGCGCAGCGCGACCGAGCGCCTGGCGCATTGGGCAATGGTCGCGCCGCAGCGCGTCTTTCTCGCCCAGCGCACACCGCAAGGCCCGTGGCGCACGGTCACCTACGGCCAAGCCCATGCACACATGCGCGCCATCGCGCAAGGCTTGCTCGACTGCGGTCTCACGCCCGCGCGGCCGCTGGCTGTGCTGTCCGGCAACAGCATCGAGCATGCGCTGATCGGCCTGGCGGCGATGCATGTTGGCGTGCCCTATTCGCCGGTGTCGGTGCCATTCTCCTTGCTATCGAAGGACCACGCCAAGCTCAAGCATGTGCTCTCGCTGCTGGCGCCGGGCATGATCTTCGTACAGGACCTGGTGTCGTTCGAAAAGGCACTGGCTGCGGCCTTGCCCGCGGGCACCGAGTTGGCATGCGCAGAACACGGACATTCGGCACGCGCCGCGACCTCGTTCGACCGCCTTGTGGCGACGGTGCCGACGCCAGACGTCGATGCCGCAACGGCCGCCGTCACCGGCGACACGCTGGCCAAGGTGCTGTTCACCTCGGGGTCCTCGGCGATGCCCAAGGGTGTGCTCAACAGCCACCGCATGCTCTGCGCCAACCAGGCGATGGCGGCCCAAGTGTGGCCCTTCCTGCAGGAGACGCCACCGGTGCTGCTGGACTGGCTGCCCTGGAACCACACTTTTGGCGGAAACCTCGTGTTCGGGCTGACCCTGCACCACGGCGGCACCCTGCATATCGACGATGGGCGGGCGCTGCCGGGCGAGTTCGAACTCACCCTGCGCAACCTGCGCGAAATCGCGCCCACGGTCTATTTCGGGGTGCCCAAGGTCTATGAAATGCTGCTGCCGCACCTCGAGCAGGACGAGGCGCTGCGTGGCCGGTTCTACTCGCGGCTGCAGATGCTGTTCTACGCCGCGGCGAGCCTGCCGCAGGCTGTGTGGGACGGTCTGCGCCGGCTGTCCATTGCAGCCACCGGCCAGCGTGTCTTCACCTGCAGCACCATGGGCTCGACCGAGACCGCGCCGCTGGCCATCACTGCCAACTGGGACGCCGACCGGTCCAACATCCTCGGCCTGCCGGTGCCCGGATGCGAACTCAAGCTGGTGCCCAACGGGCGCAAGATCGAGTTGCGCGTGCGCGGACCGAACGTGACGAGCGGCTACCTGAAGGAGCCCGACAAGACCGCTGCGGCCTTCGACGAGGAAGGCTGGTACTGCATCGGTGACGCGCTGCGCTGGGCTGATCCGCAGGACCCCGAGCAGGGCCTGGTTTTCGACGGGCGCATTACTGAGGACTACAAGCTGTCGACAGGCACCTGGGTCAATGCCGGGCCGTTGCGCGCCATGGTCAGCGGCCACCTCTGGCCGCTGGTGCGTGACGTGCTGCCGACGGGCCACAGCCGCGACGAGATCGGTATCCTCGCTTTCCCCGAGATCGACGCCTGCCGCAGGCTTGCGGATCTCGCACCCACGGCGACTCTGCGAGAGATCGTGCGCGATCCGACGGTGCAGGCGGCATTCCAGCAGCGCCTGGACGTGATCGCGGGCGAAGGCAACTCCAGTATCAACACGGTGACGCGCATGATGCTGATGGATGAGCCGCTGGCCGACGTCGAGACCACAGACAAAGGCACCCTCAGCTTCAATGTCGTGCTCGAGCGGCGGGCAGCAGACATCGCCGAACTGCATGGCGAAGACCCCGGGCCGCGGGTGCTATTCGCGCGAAGGGACCGCGCATGAACGGCTGCAGGTGAACGGCATGGACAGCGCCATTGCCCTCCTGCTGCTGCGTGACGGGCTCACGTCCGGTGCGATCTACGCCCTGCTCGGCGTGGCCATGGTGCTGGTGTTCACGGTCACCCGTGTGCTCTTCGTACCGCAAGGTGAGTTCGTCGCCTTCGCCGCATTGAGCATGGTCGCCTTCGAGGAGGGCCGTGTGCCCGGCATCGCCGGCTTGCTGCTGGCTGCGGCCGCGCTGGCCACCGTGTCCCAGCTCGTGCTCAAGCGCAAGACGCTGGGCCCGCTCCGGGCAGCGCGCATCGTGGCAATCGAGTTCGGATTGCCGGCGCTGTTGTGGCTGGGTGTTCAGTGGATCGCCCCCACGCGGCCGGGACTGCTGCTCGCCATACCGCTGACGGTGGCCATGTCCACGCTGCTCGGCAGCGCCGTCTATCGCATCGTGTTCGAGCCGCTGGAGCAGGCCTCTGTGTTGGTGCTGCTGATCGCGGCCTTCGGTGTCCACATGGTGATGCTCGGCATGGGTCTGTACTTTTTCGGTCCGGAGGGCTTCCAGACGCAGCCACTGGTAGACCGCGTGTTCATGCTCGGCAGCCAGCGGCTGAGGGCCGACGATCTCATCGTCCTGGCCTCGGTCGCGCTGCTGATGCTGGCAATGGCCGGGTTCTTCACGCACACGATGGCCGGCAAGGCCTTGCGCGCTTCGGCCATCAACCGTATCGGTGCCAGCTTGGTGGGTATCGACACGGCGCGCACCGGCGCCATCGCTTTTGCACTCGCGGCCGCCGTCGGCGCCGTCTCCGGCATCCTGATCGGGCCGGTGACCACGGTGTACTACGACACCGGGTTCCTGATCGGCCTGAAGGGCCTGGTTGCTGCCGTGCTGGGCGGCCTCGTCAGCTTTCCCGCCACGGTGCTGGCAGCGCTGGTGCTGGCGGTGTTCGAGTCTGTCTGCGCTTTCTGGGCCAGCGGCTACAAGGAGGTGCTGGTCTTTCTGCTCGTGTTGCCGGTGCTGCTGTGGCGTTCGTTCGCCGCGCCCCATGACCACGACGAAGCGGATTGATGCGCCCATGATGAAGCCCCGACGTGTCGCGCTGCTGGCTGCCAGCTGCGCGCTGGCCGTACCGTTGCTGCCGCTGCCCGAGTATCTGGTCAACCTGGCCGACCTGGCGGGCATCGCCGCGCTCGTCGCCTTGGGGCTGGTCGTGCTGACCGGTGTCGGCGGCATGACTTCGTTCGCGCAGGCGGTCTTCGTCGGCTTTGGTGCCTACACGACGGCCTACCTCAGCACCGTTCAAGGCTGGACGCCGCTGGCCACGCTGCTGCCGGCGCTCGCGCTCACCGGGGCCGTGGCCTGGCTGGTCGGTGCCGTCACCGTGCGCTTGTCGGGCCACTTCCTGGCGCTGGGCACGCTGGCCTGGGCGGTCGCCTTCTTCTACCTCTTCGGCACCGTACCGATGCTGGGTCAGCACACCGGCATTTCAGGCATCCCGGCGGTGAGCATTGCCGGCGTCTCGTTTGCCGACCCGCGGCGCTTTTACCTGTTGGTCTGGGCTGCCGTGGTCGGTTGCGCCACCTTGACAATCAACCTGCTGGACAGTCGGTCGGGGCGTGCCCTGCGTGCGCTGCGCGGCGGCGGCGCCGCCGCACGGGCCTTCGGCGTCAACGTCGGCGCGGCCAAGCTCGGCTTGTTCGTCTATGCCGCGCTGCTTGCAGGTCTGGCGGGCTGGCTGCTGGCGCACTTCCAGCGCTCGGTCAGCCCGTCGATGTTCGGAATCAACGCCGGCGTCGAATATCTGTTGATGGCGGTGCTGGGTGGCGCAGGGCAGGTTTTTGGTGCGTTGCTGGGTGCGGGCATCGTGGTCGTGCTGCGCGAGCAGTTGCAGGTCTATCTGCCGCAGTGGTTGGGCCAGACCGGAAACTTCGAGACCGTGGTTTTCGGAGCCCTTCTGCTGACCGTACTGCTGGCGGCCCGCGAAGGGCTCTGGCCGCGTCTGGCCGCGCTATGGCCAGCGCCGCCGCCGCGCGCCGTTGCACAGGACACCGGCCTGTCTCGCCTTGCACTGCCTGAGCGCGACACACAGCTGCTGCGGGCGCGCGGCCTGTGCAAGCGTTTCGGCGGCCTGGTGGCGGTCAATGACGTGTCGTTCACGCTGCGCGCCGGCGAGATCATGGCGCTGATCGGGCCCAACGGCGCCGGCAAGAGCACCACCTTCAATCTCCTGACCGGCGTGCTGGCAATGACTGGCGGGCAACTGCAGATCGGCCCCGAAACGCAAGGCCGCACACTGGACTCCATTACTCCGCAGCAGGCCGCCGGGCTGCGCATCGCGCGCACCTTCCAGCATGTCAAGTTGGTGGGCGCCATGTCGGTGCTGGACAACGTGGCCCTGGGCGCCCATCTGCGGCTGCGGCCCGGCCCGCTGGTCGCGATGCTGCGTCTGGACCGGCGTGCCGAAGCGCGCATCCTGGCCGAGGCGGCGCGCCAGATCGAACGCGTAGGCCTGGTCGAGGTCATGCACCAGCGTGCAGACAGTCTGGCGCTGGGCCAGTTGCGGTTGGTAGAGATCGCTCGTGCGCTGGCGCTGGACCCGGTGCTGCTGTTGCTGGACGAACCCGCTGCAGGACTGCGCTTCAAGGAGAAGGTGCTGCTCGGGCAGCTGCTGCGCCAGCTCAGCCACGAGGGCGTTGCGGTGCTGATCGTCGAGCACGACATGGACTTCGTGATGAACCTCGTACACCGCATCGTGGTGCTCGACTTCGGTCGTTGTATCGCCGAGGGAGAGCCGACGCGAATTGCCAAAGATCCAGCTGTGCTGGCGGCCTACCTGGGTGTGGCCGAGGAGTCCGGCCCATGACGGCCCTGCTCAACGTCCGCGACCTGTGCGTGGCCTACGGCAAAGTGCCAGCGGTGCGCTCGGTGTCGCTCGAGGTACCCGCCGGCCGCATTGTCAGCGTCATAGGCGCCAATGGCGCCGGCAAATCGACGCTGCTGAACGCGCTGATGGGGCTGCTGCCAGCCAGCGGCTCGATCAGCTTCGAGGGCATTGAGCAGATCGACCGCCCGGTCGCCGCGCGCGTGGCCAGTGGCATCACGCTGGTGCCGGAACGGCGTGAGCTTTTCGGTGCGCTGTCCGTGCACGACAACCTCGTTCTCGGGGGCTACATGCTGCGCAATCGCCACGAAGTCGCCGAACAACTCGAGATCGCATACCAGCGATTCCCGCGGCTCAATGAGCGTCGCACGCAGCTTGCGGCGACGTTGTCGGGTGGCGAGCGGCAAATGCTCGCGATGGGAAGAGCTCTGATGTCGCGCCCCAAGCTGCTGATGCTGGACGAGCCCAGTCTGGGTCTGGCGCCGCGGATTGTGATCGAGACGCTGGCCATTGTCGTGGAGTTGCAGGCGACCGGGGTCTCGACGCTGTTGGTCGAACAGAACGCTCATGCGGCGCTTCAGATCGCCGCCTGGGGCTGCGTGATGGAGTTGGGCGAGATTCGCATCAGTGCACCTGCACACGAACTGCTGTGCGACGAACGCGTGATCCACAGCTACCTCGGGTCGCATGCCGTGACCGGCACGGCCCCGAATGGCGCAAACAAGGCGGAGTGACAGCGCCTTCTGTCACGCACAGGCAATGGAGACAAGCATGGAACAGACAAAGCATCGAATCAGGCAACTTGGCGTGTCCGCCGCGCTGGCGCTGGCCGGCTTGGCTGCGCAGGCGCAGGACATCACCATCGGCGTCATTCTGGCCACTTCGGGTGCAGGCTCGGCGGTCGGCGTGCCGACGCGCAACGCGCTGGCGCTGTGGCCCACTGAGATCGGCGGGCGCAAGCTCAAGCTGATCGTGCAGGATGACCGCAGCGATCCCGCTGAGGCGACCTCTATCGCGCGTCGCATGGCGTCCGAGGACAAGGTCGACGTGATCGTCGGTGGCAGCCTGACGCCCAGCGCACTGGCGATCTCGGCGGTCGCGGCCGAAACCGAGGTGCCGCTGCTCACGCTCTCGCCAACTGTGCTGAACGAAAAGAGCGCGGCCTGGGCATTCAACCTGCCTCCAGGAACCAACCTGATGGCTTCGGCCGTGCTTGAGCACATGGCCAAGACCGGCATCAAATCGGTCGGATTCCTGGGCTTTTCCGATGTCTGGGGCGACCAGTGGCTGGGTGAGCTGAAGAGCCACGCCGCCAGCAGCGGCATCAAGATCACGGCCGAAGAGCGTTTTGGCCGCGCCGACACGTCGGTTACCGGCCAGGTACTGCGCATCATCGCCGGCAAGCCCGATGCCGTGCTGGTGGGCGCAACCAGCAGCGCCGCAGGCCTGGTGCAGAAGACACTGATCGAAAACGGATACAAGGGCGCGATCTACCACACGCACGGCGCCGTGACACGGGACTTTCTGCGCATCGCCGGCAAGGATGGTGAAGGCGCCATCGCCCCGGCCGGCCCCAGCGCAGTGCCCGAAGAGTTGCCCGCGGACAATCTGAGCAAGGCGCCGGGCCTGGCATTCGTCAAGGGTTACGAGGACAAGAACGGCATCGGCACGCGCACGCCATTCGCCGCCCACGCCTATGACGCCAGCCTGGTGCTGTTGAAGGCCGTGCCGATCGCACTGAACAAGGCGCAGCCGGGCACCAAGGAATTCCGCGTTGCGCTGAAGCAAGCGCTGGAAGGCATCAAGGAATTGCCGGCAGCACAGGGCGTCATCAACTACTCGGCCGGCAACCACTACGGCATGGACAATCGGTCCCGCGTGCTCGTCACCGTGCAAGGCGGCGTCTGGAAATTGCTGCGCTGAACCCTTGTCATCCGGGAGTGTCCGCCACCATGCAAGATTCCGACAGCGTTCCCGCGGCCCGCGCCGAGCCAGGGCGGCGGGCAACCAGCCGCCTGCCGCGGGCCCAGCGTGTGGGCGACATCGAGGCTGCGGCCCGAGTGGTGTTCGCACGCTGCGGTTATGCCGGGGCTTCGATCGCCGAGATCGCGGCCGAAGCAGGCGTGGCCGAGGGCACGATTTACAAGTTCTTCGAGTCCAAGCGCCACCTAGTGGTGCGCGTGATCGAGATCTGGTACGGGCAGATGATGGCCGAGTTTGACAAGAACCTTCAGGGCATCCGCGGCGCGCGCAACAAGATCCGCTTCATCGTCTGGCGTCACCTCGCGGCGCTGACCGAAAATCCCGACTTGGCGCGCCTGTGTGCCAACGAAGTGCGCAACGGTGGCGACTACTACCAGAGCGAGCTGCACGAGCTCAACCGTCGCTACGCCCATGTCTTCGTCGATGCCTGCCGCGAAGGCGTCGCCAACGGAGAACTGCGCCCGGACACACCGATCGCACTGGTGCGTGACCTGGTCTTCGGAGGCATTGAGCATCACATCGCGCCGATGCTCTATGGCAACGGCACCATCGCGGCCGACCTGCGGCAATCGGCGGATGCGATTGTCGATGCCGTCATGGGTGGCATCCAGACAAGAGACACCCAGCCATTGGCTCCCGATGACGTCCTGCGGCGCCTGGACAACGCTGCCTGCCGGCTCGAAGCCGCGGCCATGCACTTGGGCAAGGGCGCTTGACATGGAGCGCGCTGACCGATTGCTGGTGGAGCATGTTGCCGATGGCTGCGTGCTGCTGCGCATGAATCGGAAGGATGCTGCCAATGCCGTCGATCTCTCGATGACCGCGGCCTTGCAGCACGCGCTGGTCTGGACCGAAGCCGATCCGCGCGTGCGCGTGGTGGTGCTCGGGTCGGCCCATCCGAATGTGTACTGCGCCGGTGCCGACCTGCATACCGTGGCCACCGGCAGAGTCGCCGAGCTGTTTCCTGTCGAGGGCGGATTCGCGGGCTTTGTGCGCGCCTCACGCCGCAAGCCGTGGATCGCGATGGTCGGTGGTGCTGCGCTGGCCGGTGGTTTTGAGATTGCGTTGGCCTGCGACCTCATCGTCGCATCAACCACAGCCAACTTCGGCCTGCCTGAGACCAGCCGGGGCCTGGCTGCACTGGCTGGTGGCGTACAGCGCCTGCCTCTGCGTGTGCCAGCGGCGGTGGCGATGGACATGATTCTGTCGGGACAGCCAATCGATGGCCAAAGAGCGTTCCAGATCGGTCTGATCTCCCGGCTGACAGCGCCGGCCGACCTGTTGGTGGCCAGTTTGGCCTTGGCCCGCACGATTGCCAAGCAGGCGCCGGGCGCTGTTCGCGACAGCCTTTGCGCAGCGCGGACAGCGCTGCACCTGGGGGAACAAGCGGCTTGGGACATGACGCCGACGCTGGAGCAGCGACGCCTGAACAGTGACGAATTCAAGGAAGGCATGCGAGCGTTTGTGGAACGTCGCGCACCTGTCTGGCCTGAAGAAGACGAGATGCGCCGAACGACCCTTTGACTTCCTCCGGCACGATCCGCAAGACCCGGATCGGTACGGACCATCACCAACCAACAAAACAGGACGGTGGTGCTGCTGGCAAGCCGTGGGCTTGCCAAAAAACCTGTCGAAAGCGTAGCGATGCCATCCAACCTGACGACCCCCGTGGTGCTGATCGAACAGCGCGGCAACGCGCTGTGGCTCACCATCAACCGCGAAGAGCGCCGAAATGCGCTCAACCCCGATGTGATCAAGGGCCTGCATGCCGGCATCGAGCAAGCCGCTGCGGCCAGCGACGTGCGCGCCGTTGTGCTGACCGGCGCCGGCCGCAAGGCATTCTGCGCCGGCGCTGACCTCAGCAAGGGCACTGATGTGTTCTCGCCGGAAGGCTTGGACGAACCCACCACCGACTTCGGAAGGCTGGCGCGACGCGTGCGCGAACTCGGCATTCCACTGGTCGCCCGCATCAACGGTGCCTGCGTTGCCGGTGGCATGGGCTTGATGTCGCTGTGCGATCTGGCCATCGCCGCCGAGAGCGCCCGTTTCGGCCTACCCGAAGTCAAGGTGGGTGTGTTCCCTATGCAGGTACTGGTGTACCTGCGGCGTTTGATCGGCCCCCGCCTGGTCAACGAGATGTGCCTGACGGGTGAACTGATCAGCGCCGCACGCGCGTACGAAATCGGCCTGGCCAACGAGGTCGTGCCCGACGACCAGTTGGACGCTCGCATCGAAGCGCTGCTGGCACGCTTGGCTGCGGCCTCGCCGGTGGCTGTCAGACGTGGTAAAGCGGTGATCGCCGCCATGGAGGAACTTTCCTTCCACGATGCGCTGTCGTTGGCTGAAGCGCAGATTGCCATCGCTTCCCGCACCGCAGACGCACGCGAGGGGCTGGCGGCATTCAACGAAAAGCGCAAGCCGCGATGGGCCTCAGCCGAGGAGAAAGCGTCATGAGCGAGCGCGTGGTCAGGATCGGCGGCGCCTCGGGCGCCTGGGGCGACAGCCCGATGGGCACGCCGCAGTTGCTGGGCGCCGACGTGCAGTACCTGATGATGGACTACCTGGCCGAGGTGACCATGTCGCTGCTGGCCCGCGCTCGACAAAAGGACCCCGAAGCGGGCTTCCCACCGGACTTCATTGGCTATCTCAAGCCGCATCTGGTCGACATTGCGCGGCGCGGCGTCAAGGTCGTCAGCAATGCCGGTGGCGTCAACCCACATGCCTGCAAGCGGGCACTCGAGACCATCGCGACCGAACTCGGCCTGACACTGCGCGTGGCCATGGTCGAGGGTGACGACCTTCTGCCCATCGTCGATGCGCTACGCGCCGAAGGTACGCGGGAGTGGATCTCCCGCGCCCCATTGCCGCAAAGACTGCTGACGGCCAACGCATACCTCGGCGCGCTGCCAATTGCCGCGGCACTGGCGCAAGGCGCAGACATCGTCATCACCGGCCGCTGCGCCGACAGCGCGCTTGGCCTCGGTATCCTGATGTACGAATTCGGCTGGGCAGCGACCGAATACGACCGTCTGGCTGCAGGAAGCTTGGTCGGCCACCTGCTCGAATGTGGTCCGCAGGCCTGCGGCGGCATCTTCACCGACTGGGAAGACGTACCAGGTTGGGAGAACATCGGTTACCCCATCGCCGAATGCAGCGCCGATGGCACGTTCACGTTGACCAAGCCCGCTGGGACAGGCGGCCTGGTGAATCCGGCCACGGTGAGCGAGCAGGTGCTCTACGAAGTCGGCGACCCGGCGGCCTACATCCTGCCCGACGTGGTGGCTGACTTCTCGCAAGTGCGGCTGGTGCAGGACGGCGCGGATCGCGTCCATGTCAGCGGTGCGCACGGCCGGCCGCCGACCGGCAGCTACAAGGTCTCGGCAACGTTTGAAGACGGCTACCGCGCCGTCGGCATGTTGGCGATCGTCGGCTTCGAGGCAGTCCGCAAAGCGCGCCGCAGCGCCGAAGCATTGATTGCTCGCGCCCGCGCGCGTTTCATTGAGCGCAGCATTGCCGACTTCAGCGCCGTGCACGTCGAAGTGCTAGGGGCCGAATCGGCGTACGGCGATCAATCGCGCGCGCTGGCCGCACGGGAAGTGGTCTTGCGCTTGGTGGTGGAACACCGCGAAGCCAAGGCACTGGACATCTTTGCCCGTGAACTCGGATCAGTGGGCCTGAGCTTCGCTCAAGGCACCACGGGCCTCATTGGGGGACGCCCCAAGCCAACACCCGTCGTACGCTTGTACACCTTTCTGATCGACAAGTCGCGACTCGCTGCCCCGAGTGTCACGGTAGGCCGCGACATGCACTTTGTGGTCCCGGTCAGCGTTGAAGGCGAATTCGCGCCAACGGAACACGCATCATCTGACGAGCCCGAAGTGATGCTCCTAGTCGACACGGTCGAAGTTCCTCTGCGTGCAGTCGCACGCGCGCGCTCGGGCGACAAGGGGAACTCATCGAACATTGCCATCTTTTGTCGCAAACCGGAGTACATGAACCACTTGCGCTGCATACTGACACCGGCCCGCATCGCTGCACATTTCAGCGGCAGCGTGGGTGGCCCGGTCGTGCGCTATGAAGCGCCGGGGCTGCACGCCTTCAACTTCGTGCTCGACAATGCACTGGGCGGCGGCGGGATGGCTTCGCTGCGCCTGGACGCACAAGGCAAGGCGTATGGACAGCGGGCACTTGAGATGCTTGTCCCGGTACCGCGGGAATGGCTGATACGACCTTAACCGCAGCAACTGCCTCCTGGCCGATTGCACCTCGATGTCGCGCTGAACCAAGACTTCCGGCGCTTGGCAGCTTAGCGAGAGGATCTCGGCCACGCTGGTTGCTGCTGTTAACTCCGTGCGTTGCGCGCTGCGCGCATACCGCTTCGCCAAACGTCGAGCCCGCCTCCAGCGGTCGGTCATGACCGGCGACTACTGGCCGGGAGCGTGAATTCGTAACTGCGCCGGGAAGCTGTCTTTCGATGCGAGAGCGTGGCCGGCCAAGGGCAGCTTTCATCGGCGATGAGCAATTCACACTCCCGGCCAGGAGCCGACGGTCGCGAATGACCGCTTTAGAGCGCGCTGTCGATTCGTTCGGCGCGCTTTCCCGCTTGAGCCGCGGCTGCTCAAGCTCTCTTCGTCCGTGCCGACCTAGCGAAACAGCGACGCACGAATCGTCAGGAACTATTCCGGAACGCCAGCCACGCGCAGCGCGTTCAAAATACTTCGTCACGAATGTGAGACTAATGTCGTCACTTCGCCTTTGGCCGCGGGCGGTCGCCGCCCAAGACCCAGCAACGGCGCGGGTTTCCGAGGGGTTCTGTCGCAATAGTGGCATGAGGCCCAACGAAGCCGTGTGGTCGGCCGATGATCAAAAGGCGACGGCCGACTGACTCGAATGCGCAGGTTCCCGGAGCGACCAAGCGCGACAGTGCTGGCGCCGGACGACGGCTGGGGCTTCTCGCTGCCTGCACAAGTGCCGTGCCGGCGAGGTCCCGGCAGCAGCCGTTCGGGACCGTCAGCTGCTGGCCGAACTGAAACCGTCGCGAACAGCCGCTATGCGGCAGCGACTTCGTGTCGATGAGACTTCTGGCTGGCGTCCCTGACAGCGGCCCTTGATGAGCTTCTCAGATCGGCCAATTGCCGACCTGTGCGAGCGGCAGGTATAGGGCATCAGAACTGGAAGATGGCGTGACTTTGCCGGGTCCATCAGAGCGCAGCGCTCTACATGAGCTCGGCATAGAGGGGCCGCAACTGTTCATAGAGGCGGTGGTACAGCGCCCGCCGCCGCGCCAGCAAGGCATGCCGCGCCGGATCAGGGACGAACTCGCCGATCGCTGCGGGCACCGGGCAGAGATCACCCAGCGCCCCGCCGTCGATGCCCATGCGCGCTAGCCTGGCCGCGCCGAGTGCCGGCCCGAGGTCACCCCCTTCGCGCAGCAGCAAGGGCCGGTTGGCGATGTCGGCGAGCATCTGCGCCCAGTAGCCGCTGCGCGAGCCACCGCCCACCAGCGTTACCTCGACCGCGCGCGCACCAGTCGCCTCGACCGCTTCGATGCCATCGACCAGCCCCTGCCCCACGCCTTCGAGCGTGGCGTTGGCCAGATCCGCCGATTCGGTGGCGGCGTCGATGCCGAAGAACACGGCGCGCGCTTTGGGGTTGTTGTGCGGCGTGCGCTCGCCGTTCAGGTACGGCAGGTAAGACGGTGTTGCCGCGTTCAGCCCGCGGCGCTCGGCCGCGGCGAGCAGGCTGGGCACGTCGGCGGCGCCAGTCAGTTGTGCGGTGTGGTCCAGGCAACTGGCTGCCGACAGCATTACCGACATCAGATGCCAGGTGTGGGGCAGTGCGTGGCAGAAGCTGTGCACGCCGCGCGCTGGGTTGGCCAGGAAGCCGTCGGTGGCGACGAAGAAGACGCCCGAGGTGCCCAGCGACAGCATGCCCTGGCCCGGTCTCACGATGCCCATGCCGATGGCGCCCGCGGCGTTGTCACCGGCGCCAGCCACCACCGGAATGCGGCGCAGGCCGAAACGTGCGGCCACCTCGGCACGCAGCACGCCGGTGACCGACGGGCCCTCGTGCAGCGTGGGCATGTGCTGCCGTGTGAGGCCCGTGGCGGCCAGCAGCGCATCGCTCCAGTCGCGACGCGCCATGTCCAGCCACAGCGTGCCTGCCGCGTCGGACAGGTCGCTGGCGTAGTCTCCGGTGAGCTGCAGGCGCAGCCAGTCCTTGGGCAGCAGCACCTTGCGCACGCGCTCGAACACCTGCGGCTCGTGCCGCGCAACCCACAGCAGCTTGGGCGCGGTGAAGCCTGGCATCATCAGATTGCCGGTGATCTCGCGCGAGTTCGGCACGCGCCGCTCGAGTTCGGCACATTCGGAGTGGGCGCGGCCGTCGTTCCACAGGATGGCCGGGCGCAGCACGGCGTCGCCGGCGCCCAGCAAGGTGGCGCCATGCATCTGGCCGGACAAGCCGATCGCCGCCACCTCGTCGGCGCCGATGCCCTGGGCTGCCGCTTCGCCCAGCAGGGTCGCCAAAGCCAGCTCGCAGGCGCCCCACCAGTCGGCCGGGTGCTGCTCGCGCCACAGCGGCTGCAGCTGCTGCACCGTCAGCGGCGCCGAAGCCGTGGCCCGCACGCGGTGCTCGCGGTCGAGCAGCAGCGCCTTCAGGCCGGAGGTGCCGAGGTCCAGGCCGATGAACATGGCCGCCTCAGGCGATGACCGGCAGCTGCACGCCGTCGCGGCTGAACACCGGGATGCGCTCCAGCGGCGCATCCACCTCGACGCGCTGGCCGCCCTCGTAGGCGCGGCCGGTCCAGACATCGGTCCAGCGCGCACCGGCCGGCAGGTAGACCGAGCGCGTGCGCGCCTGGTAGTCGAGCACCGGCGCCACCAGCAGGCTGGGGCCGAACAGGTGCTGGTCCTCGATCTTCCAGGCACCGGGGTCGTCGGGGAATTCGAGGAACAGCGGGCGCAGCGGCGGCGTGCCGGTCTCGCTGTAGGCGCGCATCTGTTCCATCGCGTAGGGTCTCAGGCGCTCGCGCATGAACAGGTAGCCCTTAAGGATCTCGTAGATCGCCTCGCCCCAGCACCACACCTCGTTGTCGCCGCCGGTGTCGGTGAAGACCAGCACCGAATCCTTGCCATAGGGCTTGGCCGGCGCCAGCGGCTGCGCCGCCACGTCGTTGGGGATGCGGAAGCCATGCAGGCGGAACACCGGACAGAACACCGCCCACTGGAACCAGCGCACCAGCAGCTCGCGGAACTCGGGCTTGCTGCCGTTGCCGTCGTAGAAGCCGCCGATGTCGGTGGTCCACCAGCCGATGCCCGACAGGCCGGCGTTCAGACCGCCGCGGATCTGGTCGCGGAAGGCCTCGAAGCTCGAGCGGATGTCGCCCGACCACAGCAGGCAACCGTAGCGCTGGCTGCCGGCCCAGGCCGAGCGGCACAGGAACATCGCCTCCTTCTCGCCGATGGCCAGCATGCCTTCGTGAAAGGCCCGGGTGTGGAACAGCGGGTAGGCGTTGAGAACCTCCAGCCCGGTGCCCAGGTGCAGGCGCATCAGCTCGGGGTGCACCGGACGCACCTCGGGCTCGCAGGAGTCGAGCCAGTAGCCCTTGATGCCGTAGGCGTGGTAGTTCTTGCGCGATTGCTCGAACACGAAGGCGCGCGCGTCGGGGTGGGTGGGGTCGTAGTAGGTGACCGGCACCTTGTAGAGCGGGCCGGTGTCGGTGTCGATGAAGGGCTTGAACACCGGCATGCCGCGCGAGGCCTCGATCAGCCAGCCCTCAGCGTGCATCTTGGCGTAAGTGTCGGCGTTGGGGTTGACCGTGGGCCAGACCGAGACCATGGTCTCCACGCCGAGGCTCTTGAGCTCGTCGACCATTGCCTGCGGGTCGGGCCAGGCCACCGGATCGAAGCGCCACTCGCCTTGCTTGGTCCAGTGGAAAAAGTCGATCACGATGCAGGCCAGCGGAAGGCCGCGGCGTTTGTGCTCACGCGCCACCGACAGCAGCTCTTCCTGGTTGCGGTAGCGCAGCCGGCATTGCCAGAAGCCGCTGGCCCATTCGGGGAAGTCGGGCGCATGGCCCGTGACGTCGGCATAGTTGCGCAGGATCTGCGCCGGGCTCCCGGCCGTGACCCAATAGTCGAGCTGCCAGCCGGCCTCGGCCACCCAGCGGGTGAGCGAGCGGCCGAACTCCACGCGCCCGACCGCCGGGTTGTTCCACAAAAAGCCATAGCCGCGGCTGCTGACCGCGAACGGGATGCTCACCTCGGCATTGCGCTGCAGAAGCTCGAGTACGCAGCCCTTCTGGTCGAGCAGGCCATGCTGGCGCTGGCCCATGCCGAAGATGCGCTCGTCGGGGTCGGCCTGGAAGGTGGCGTCGATGCGCCAGCTGCGGTGCGCGTTGGGCGTGAAGGCGCGCGGGCCTGGCCAGGCGAAGTGGCTGCGCTGCTCGGACAGCAGTTCCTTGCCGGTGGCTGTGTCGACGAAGCGCAGGTGCAGTTCCTCGCGCGGCTCGCCGTGCGGGTAGACCAGCGTCACCTCGCAGCGCACCTGCCCCATCGCGACGCTGGCATTGTCGCCGTCCACCTGCACCTGCGGGGCCTCCTCGGGGCGCGGCAGCAGGGCCGACAGGTTGTCGTCGCGGAAGTCGTCGGCGGGCGTGGCGCGCACGCGGATGCCCGCGCCCCAGCCCTGGATCAGCAGCGTCTCCCGGTTCATGCGGCAGCTCAGACCGTCGGGGCGCACGGTGTATAGGTCGCTCATGAAAGTCTCTGGTAGGTGGGGAAGAAGAAAGTGGGACTACTTCAGCGCCCCGGCGGTCAGGCCGCTGACGATGTGCTTCTGCAGCGCGATGAACACCGCCAGCACCGGTAGCACCATCACGCTGGCGAAGGCCATGGCATTGCCCCAGTCGGAGTAGTCGGCGCCGACGAAGCCGTACAGCCCCACGGTGGCCGGCTGCAGTGACTGCTTGTTCATCAGCGACACCGGGTAGACGAACTCGCCATACGCCAGCAGGAACACAAGCGTGCCGACCACGATGTAGCCCACCCGCGCCAGCGGCAGCGTCACGCGGGTGAAGGCCGACAGCCGCGAGGCGCCGTCGACACGCGCGGCCTCCTCGATCTCGATCGGGATCTGCGCGAAGGTGGTGCGCAGCATGATCACCGCGAACGGAAGCGTCTTGCTGGTCGTGGCCAGGATCACCGCGGTGTAGGTGTTGACCAGGTCGAGCTGGCGGAAGATCACGAACATCGGCGTCACCAGCAGCGGCGGCGGCAGCACCTGCGACAGCATCACGCCGATCAGCACCGCGTCCATCCACATCGATCGCACCCGCGACAACGCGTAGGCCGCGCCGGTGGCCAGCAGCAGCGTGAGCGCCGTGGTGCCCACCGAGATGATCAGGCTGTTGTAAAGATAGAGACCGACGTTCTCGCGCTCGAAGATCCAGCGAAAGGCCGCCAGCGTGGGTTCGTGCGGCCACAGCGTCGGGATCGCGGCGTTGACCTCGTTGCTGGTCTTCAGTGCCGACGACACTATCCAGTACACCGGGAACAGGTAGAAGGCCGCGATGAACGCCCCCAGGCCGGTCAGCAGCCACGGCTTGATGGCCAGACTTCTTGCAGTGGCCACGTCAGAATCTCTTCTCGGCGCGCACGCTGCGCACGTAGACCAGCGCGACGATGAAGACGATGAACAGCATCGCGGTCGAGATCGCCGCACCGGCGCCGAAGTCGAACACCTCGAACGACAGGCGGTACGACCAGACCGGGAAGATGTTGCTCGAATCGACCGGGCCGCCGTGCGTCATGGTCCAGATCAGGTCGAACGCGCGCATCGTGTACACCGTGGTCAGCGCCACCAGCGCGTAGAGCGTGGGCGCCATCAGCGGCAGCGTCAGCGCGAAAAAGCGCCGCGTGGCGCCGGCACCGTCCAGCGCCGCGGCCTCGTAGATGTCGCGCGGGATGCCGGCCAGGCCCGCCGCGATGAGGATCATGTTGAACGGGATGCCGAACCAGATGTTGGCCGCCGTCACCGAGGCCAGCGCCACGTTGGGGTCGGAAAGCCAGTAGATCTTGCCGCCGGTCAGTCCCAGTCCCTGGAGCGCGTGGTTCACGATGCCGTTGTCGGAGGTCAGCATCCACTTCCAGACCGCGCCGATCACCAGCGGCGGCAGCATCCAGCCCGCCAGAATTAGGCCGCGCAGCCAGCCTGCCGCAGGGAACTTCTGCGCGAAGTACATCGCCAGCAGCAGCCCGCCGACGCACTGCACGCTCACGTTGACCACCACGAAGACCAGGGTGTTGCGCGTGACCGTCCAGAACAGCGGATCGTCGACTAGCTTGAGGTAGTTGGCCAGCCCGACGAACGGGCGGTCCATGCTGCGCAGGTTGCCAACGTTCACCTCCTGCACGCTCATTACCAGGTTGTAGACCACCGGGTAGCCGATGAAGACCGCCAGGTAGACCACTGTTGCAGCGACCATCAGCGGCCAGATCGCCTCGGAATCGAGCCATCGCTCCAGGCGGCGACGTGCGGGCGAGGTGCCGGGCGGCATCACGGCCACCGGTGATGCGGAAGTTGCATTGGACATAGGTGCGTGCAGGTGATGCAGCACCAGCTCCATGGGCACCGGTGCTGCGGTCGGATCAGCCGGTCACGAACCTGCCGTGCCGGCGCCCATCGGGTTCTTCTGCAGCAGCGGGGCGATGATCTTCGAGGCCTTCTCCAGTGCCTGCGCGGGCTTGGCGCGGCCAGTCAGGGCTTCCTGGATCGCCGTCTGAATGGCGGCGGAGATCTGCGGCCAGTCGGGGTGCGGCCCGCGCGGGCGGGCGAATTCCATCTGCTTCTTGAAGACGGCGTAGGCCGCCGGGAACTGCGGGTTGTCGATCACCACATTGGGCGAAGGCGGCAGGCGCCCGCCTTGCCAGGCGATGGCCATCTGCGGCTGCATCGACATGAACTCGATGACCTTGAACGCGCCGGCGATGTTCTTCGCGCCCTTGGGCACGGCCCAGACGAAGCCACCCAGTGCCGAGGCCTGGATGTTCTTGCCCTCGCGCACCGGCAGGAGGGCCACGCGCCAGTCGAACTTCACGTCCTTCACGCGCTGCAGCTCCCAGGGGCCGCTGATCACCATGGCCGAGCCACCACCGATCCAGCTGCTGGTCATCTCGAACTGGCGTTTGATCAGCGCATCCTTGGACACCTCCTCCTTGGCCACCAGATCGGTCCACAGTGTCAACGCTGCGACCGCGTCTGGGCTGGTCAGGTTCGACAAGCTGCCGCCCGACTGCTCGAGAAACGGCAGCCACTGGAAGGTGCCTTCCTCGGACTGGATCGCCGAGAAACCCAGGCCGTAGACGTTCTTGGCCTTGTCGGTGAGCTTCTCCGCGGCGACCTTCAATTCAGCCCAGGTTTTGGGCGGTGCGTCGGGGTTCAGGCCCTTGGCGCGGAACATGTCGGCGTTGTAGTACAGCGCGATCGTGTTGGCCTCGCCCGGCACGGCCCAGCGCCGGCCCTTCCACTGGGTGATGCCCCAGCTACCCTTGTAGAAATTATCGGCCTTGATGACGCTGGACTTGGCCACCAGATCGGTGAGGTCTTCCAGCGCACCCTGGCTGGCGAAGCTGGCGGTGGTGGGGTTGTCGATGGTGATCAGGTCGGGCACATCGCCGCTGGCGATGCCCTTGATCAGCTGCTGCGATAGCTGGCCGAAGGGAATGAACTTGTGCTCGATCTGCGCCGACGGGTTGGCGTCGTTCCAGCGCTTGATGTTCTGCAGGCCCGTCTCGGTGGGCTGGCCGAAGATGTGCCACATCGTGATCGTCTGCGCGCTCGCCGGAGCGGCCGCGAAGCCGGCCAGGGCCAGGCCAAGGGTGATGGCGGTTCTACGAGTCCAAGGGGTCATGAGGTGTCTCCTTCTTGTGAAATGGTCGGTCAAGGTCTCAAGGCGAGGCCGGTCGTCGGGTCAAAGCAATGCACCTTGTCGAGCTCGAAGGCGATCGGCAGCGAGGAATCTGGCTGCGGCCGGGCGCGTTCTCGCACGCTCACCGTCAGCGCAGTGCCGGCGGCGTCGCACACGATGTGGGTATCGACGCCGGTGGGCTCGACCGAAATGACGCGCACCTCGAAGCTGCCGGGATCGCCCGCTGCGGCCAGGCGAACATGCTCAGGCCGCACGCCCAGCGTCACGCGCCGACCGGGCTGCGCGCGCACCGGTAACGGCACTGCCGGCCCGTGGTCGAGCTGCAGGCGACCGTCGGCGCCCACCGCACCTTCCAGGAAGTTCATGCCCGGCGAGCCGATGAAGCCGGCCACGAACAGGTTGGCGGGCCGGTCGTATAACTCCTCGGGCCCACCCACCTGTTCGATGTTGCCGGCGTTCATCACCACGATGCGGTCGGCCATGGTCATGGCCTCGACCTGGTCGTGCGTGACGTAGATGCTGGTACTGGCCAGACGATGGTGCAGCGCCTTGATCTCGGTGCGCATCTGCACGCGCAACTTGGCGTCGAGGTTNNCTGGCGCTGGCCGCCCGACAGTTGGTTGGGCAGGCGCTTGAGCAGCGTGCCCAGGTTGAGCATGCCGGCGGCCTGCTGCACCTTGGCGACGATGGCGTCGGCAGCCAGACGGTGCAGCCGCAGGCCGAAACTCATGTTGTGCTCGACATCCATGTGCGGGTACAGCGCGTAGCTTNNACCAAAGCGTTTGACGGCATGACGGATGGATACGGATGCCATGTTCAGCAGAGGTTCAGCCGAAGAGAACCTGGTTAACGCGGCCTTCCAGCCATTCCTGCCGCCCGCTGACCGGCCGCGGCGCCAAGCCGCGCTCGGTGGCGAGCTGAGCCAGGCTGTCCAGCGTGTGCTCGCCCGCGAGAATGGCCTGGCCGAAGGCGGCGTCCCAGCCGGCGTAGCGGTCGGCCTTGAACGCCCCAAGCACGTCGTTCTCGACGAGCTGGGCAGCCTTCTGCAGCGCAAGGGCCAGCAGGTCGATTGCGCCGATGTGGCCGTGGAACATGTCCTCCAGATCGACGCTCTGGCGCCGCACCTTGGCGTCGAAATTGNNAACTGGTCGGTGTCCCAGCCGTTCTGCGGGTCACCGCGGTTGGCATCGATGCTGCCCAGGGCGCCCAGCGCGACCGCCTGCGCCACTTCATGATGAAAACTGTGGCCAGCGAGTGTGGCATGGTTGCATTCGACGTTGAGCTTCACCTCGCCCTCCAACCCGAACTCGCGCAGGAAGCCTTGGACCGTCGCCACGTCGCGGTCGTACTGGTGCTTGGTGGGCTCGTGCGGCTTAGGCTCGATGAGCAGGGCGCCCTTGAAGCCGATGCGGTGCTTGTGCTCCACCACCATCCGCATGAAGCGGCCGAACTGCCGCCGTTCGCGCGCCAGGTCGGTGTTGAGGAGGGTGTCGTAGCCTTCGCGCCCGCCCCACAGCACATAGTTGGCGCCACCCAGCTTGAGCGTCGCATCCAGCGCGCATTTGACCTGTGTGGCAGCGCAGGCAAAGACCTCGGGGTCAGGATTGGTGGCGGCCCCTGCCGCGTAGCGCGGATGACTGAACAGGTTGGCCGTGCCCCACAGCAGCTGCACCCCCGTGCGCTCCTGGTGGGCGCCGAGCACATCGACCATCGCTGCCAGGTTGCCGCGGTACTCGCGCAGCGTGGCGCCATCGGGCGCCACGTCGATGTCGTGGAAGCAGTAATAGGGCACGCCGAGCTTGGCAAAGAACTCGAACGCCGCCTCGGCCTTGCGCCGGGCCTGCACCAGGGGCTCGGCACCGGCGTTCCAGGAACGCTCGAACAGGGCGTCGCCGAACATGTCGCTGCCAAAGGCGCAGAACGTGTGCCAGTAGCAGACAGCCAGACGCAGGTGCTCGCGCATGGTCTTGCCCAGCAGCACGCGCTCGGCGTCGTAGTGCCGGTAGGCAAAGCGTGCCGGGCTTGCCGGGCCTTCGTAAACGACTTGATCGACGAAGTCGAACACACTCATCGCGCGGATCTCCAGGGTAAGGCTGCCGGCTCAGCCGGCAAGTGCCGGCCGTGTCATCGCCAGGACGGGTATAGGTTGCACCACAACAACGGCATCGTGCCACCTGCAGTGGTTCTTGCCGATTGTGAAATCCGCCGAAACCGCTATCGTTTTTGACTCAATCCCAATCGGAAGAACCCTATGCCACCCCGCATCTCGAAGCACCGCGATCGCAGCCTGGCCACGCGGCGAGCTCCGCACCACATCGCGCTGCTGTTCAACGCCAACAAGATCTACGACCGCGAGATCATCGAAGGCATCGGCGCCTACCTGCATTCCACCCGGGCCGACTGGGATCTGTTCCTGGAGGACGACTTTCGTGCCCGTCTCACCGGGCTGGAGCAATGGCACGTCGGCGGGATCATTGCCGACTACGACGATCCGAGCGTCAGCACCGCGCTGGCCGACGTGCGGATCCCGGTGGTGGCGGTCGGTGGCTCCTACACCGATGCAGCGAACTACCCGGCGGGCGTGCCCTATGTCGCCACCGACAACGCCAGGCTCGTCAAGCTCGCTCACGACCACCTGGTGGAGTCGGGCCTGCCGACCCTAGCGATGTACAGCCTGCCCGAAGCGCCCGGCAACCGCTGGGCCCAGGAGCGGGAAAACGCCTTCGTCCGGCTGGCGCCCGGCGCCCGTGTGTACCGGGGTCTGCAGACCAGCGCCGTCGACTGGAACAGTGCGCTGGAAGCCTTGACCGACTGGATCGCCTCGCTGGTCAAGCCGGTGGGCATCGTGGCGGTCACGGATGCGCGGGCGCGCCACCTGATGCAGGCCTGCACGGTCGCCGGGATCGCCGTTCCAGAGCAGGTGGCCATCGTCGGCATCGACAACGATCCCTTGACCCATTCGCTCACCCGCATCGGCCTGAGTTCGGTGCGCCAGGGCACCCACGAGATGGGTCGCATCGCCGCGCGCCTGTTGCACCAGATGCTTCACGGGACACGGCTCGCCACCCAGCGCATCATCGTGCCGCCCGCGGGTCTGAACCTCCAGGCTTCCAGTCGGCATACCCGCCCGTTCAGTGCGCAGGTGATGAAGGCACGGCACTTCATACGGCAGTACGGCTGCCAGGGCGTCAAGAACGAGCAGGTCGCAGCCTATGTCGGCGAATCGCGTTCGACACTGGAGCACCGGTTTAGGGTCGAACTCGATACCACAGTCCATCAAGAACTACTGCGCCACCGGCTGGAGGCGGCGCGCGAGTTGCTACAGCGCGCCGACATCTCGATCGCGACCGTGGCAGAACGGGCAGGCTTCAGCACGCTGCAGTATTTGTACGCGGTGTTCAAACGAGAGCTTGGCATCACGCCAGCGGCGTATCGACGCGACCTGCTGGCCGGGTCGGGGCCCGCCGCGGTCAAGACCCGCACGCCAGTCCGCAGCCTTGTTTGCTCTATCAGCAGCACAGACGCTGCGCACGTGCTTCAAGGCAGTTCCAGGGCGCGCCGACCAAAGCTGTTGAACCTCGACTTGTGACCAGTAGCCCAGGTCCAAGCTGCCAAAGCAAGCTTGCCATGATGCAATCGCCGTGCGCAGTGGCAGCTCGTAGCGCGCAGCCATAATTGGCTGGCAGGCATTTCCCAGTGTGGACATGCGTAGACGCGATTCGAATTCGTCTTTCGCCGCACCTATCGCAGAGGCTAGAGCTGGCAAGTGTCGGCCATCTAAGTCAGCTTTACTGCCAGCATTTCGTGCGACCCACCGACAGCTGTGGGTCGACTTGAGTCGACCAGCTCGCGAAGTCCGACGCCGAGAACCAGTCATTCAAATCTGGAGGCTCGATGCCTGCCGGCCGTGTCGACCCGTCCGGCCACAACCGGCTCGTCGGCGACGTCGCCGTCATCACGCGCGCCGACGGCCTTCCGTGATCGAGGCGCTACACCGACGTGC
>PLZH01000108.1 GCA_003152055.1 Burkholderiales bacterium | reverse complement strand
CTCGAGCATCGCTCGACCCTCGGCATCGAGTTGCGTGCCGGCTTTCGTCAGCACTTCCTCGCGATACCGTTGAAGCTCCAGCTCCGGGTCAATGCGCGCCAACGTCAAGCCCCGCACCGATTCCTGCAACGCCCAGGACACGTGGGCTGCGGGGTCTGTCGTGGAGAGCAAGACCCGATGTCCACGCGCCGCCAGCTCGACGGCAACAGCGGCCGCCACGGATGTCTTTCCTACGCCCCCTTTACCCATGGTCATGACCAGCCCGTGACCTGCCTTCTCTATGTCGTCTATGAGCGGCAAGAGACCCAGCGGCAGCGTGACAGTGATGGCCGATGCGTCGAGCGGTGGGGATGAGGCCTCAGGATGCAACAGAGCTCGCAGCGCATTCAAACCGACCAGGCCTCGAGGAATGAACCCGGTCTGGCTCCGCGCAAGCGCGGCGAGCGCGGCAGGCATCGCCTTCATGGACGCGGCGTGCCGCGCCGTCATCGCGACGGCTGCAGGGTCCGTTGAGCCCAGTGCGTCAAAGACAGCGTTGACGGCCAAAACCTGGTTGCCCACGCCCAGATGAGCCAGTTCGGACCTGGTTCGCTCGGCCTCGCGGAAGGCGGACGCCTCGGGCCGTGCGACTAGGACCACCGTCGTTCGGCGGCCATCGGCAAGCTCCGCAACCGCTGCTGCATAGAGCTGTTTGTTCTTCTCCAGACCAGCCAAGGGTCCGAGGCACGAGCTGCCGGTCGTGCTCGTCGACAAAAACTCGCTCCATGCGGAAGGCAGGCTGAGCAGCCGCAGGGTGTGTCCGGTCGGTGCGGTGTCGAAGATGACGTTGTCATACTCCTGAGCAACACTTTGGCCACCCAGCAATTCGGCGAACGCATCGAACGCTGCGATTTCAACCGTGCAACCGCCGGAGAACTGTTCCTCCATGCTGCGGATGGCGGCGTCGGGCAACACGCCCCGATAGGGCCCGACCATCCGCTCCCGGTAGCTCGCGGCAGCAGCTTCCGGGTCGATGTTCAACGCATACAGATTGGGAACACGGGCAACAGGGGTCGGCTTGCCAGAGAGCGTTGTCTCAAGCACCTCGTCCAAGTTCGACGCCGGGTCGGTACTGACCAGAAGCACCTTCCTGCCTGTCTCGGCCAAACGCATCGCTGTAGCACAGGCGAGACTGGTCTTGCCGACGCCACCCTTGCCGGTAAAGAAGAGGTGACGAGTCGTCGCGCTGGGCAGGCTCATGGCGCAGGTGCTGCCTTCAGCACTCCCCGGCTTTACAGCCGCATTCGCCGAGCTTGATATGAGGCTTCTCGGCGCCTGAAAGCTTGACTCCGAGCTTTTGCATCAGCTGCGCGCGAGATGGGTACATCCCAGTGGAGACGATGCGGCCATCGACAGTGGCGATGGGCAGGCGGTCCATTCCGGCCTGCATTTCTTTGACCACGTCTGAGTTCGCTGCGAACGCTGCCGCGTCGTGGCCCAGGCCATGACGAACAACCTCGACGCCGTGCTCAATCAACCATTGCAAATCGGCATTGAACTGCAGCAAGACCGAATCCACACTTACGCCGCAAACGCCGGTCGGGCAGCACATCGCGGGTTCAAACACTTCAAGTTTGCTCATCATCTGGTCCTTCTTGCGTTTTTCATAATGGCACATCACTCAGTGTTCACCTTGACAAAGGTCAAGGTGCGTCAGAGGAAAGGCCCATTGCCCCGCTTGTTGCTTGTGAACCGCGGTTCCCCGCCGTCAGTCTGGTAGCGTTGGCTGCACTGTGAATCTCGAACACCAACTCGCGTCGGACGACATCAGGAGTGCTCTGCGGGCACTCAAGCCACCCTTGCAATCTCTTGCCGATGTCTGCCGGATTCTCCAGAGGCTGCCGGGCTACACCGGCGTCTACATATATGCCTTGGAGGGCGATACGCTTGTGCTCAAAGCCTTTCACGGTCGTCCCACAGAACACACTCGCATCCCCGCCGGCAAAGGAATCTGCGGCGCCAGCGTCCAGGCCCGGGCATCCATGATCGTGGCCGACGTCGCAAGCGACTCGCGGTACCTTGCATGCAACATCGAGACGAGGTCCGAGATCGTCGTTCCGATCCTCCGCGGCGAGGCTTACCTCGCCCAGATCGACGTGGACTCCGACGACACGGGGGCGTTCGGCGCCGATGATGAGGCGTTCCTGGCCGAAGTAGCCGCACGACTTGCGCCGCTCTTCTGACAGCGACCCGGTCGTTCGGCCACCCTGCCAGCAGCCCGGCGACGGCATTCGAACAAACGTCGAGTTCAACAGCAATGAAGATGGGATCCTCACGGCGTCTGCATGCGAGGCCGGTGCTGGAGGCCGCCTCGGGGCTCACGGAGATCTGCTGCGTGGGGNNGCCGAGGTCGTGCGCGCGTTGGCCGCTTTGGCCCAATCGCTTCGCCTGAGGGTGTTTCGTCTCCTCGTCGTCGCTGGCCAGGAGGGCCTGACGCCCGGCGCCATCGCCGAGGAGCTTGAGGTTCCTGCGGCGACCCTGTCGTTCCATCTGAAGGACCTCATGAATTCCGGTCTGGTGACCCAGGAGCGAGACGGCCGTCATTTGATCTACAGGGCGTCCTTCGGCCACATGAATCAATTGCTCGGCTACCTGACCTCGAATTGTTGCCAGGGCGAGCCTCGGTCGGTCGAGGCCGACGCCTCATGCGGCTGCTCATGAAAGCCGGATGAATCGCTCGCGGCAGATCACATGACGACAAACGTCCTCATCCTTTGTACGCACAACTCCGCGCGGAGCCTGCTCGCCGAAGGGATGCTGCGCCACTGGGCAGGTAAGCTCGGGCGAGACATGCAGGCCTACAGCGCGGGCAGTGCTGCGAGCGGTCGGGTCAATCCGTTCGCCATCGAATCGCTCGCTTCTGCGCGCATCGACGTCAGCGGGTTGCGCAGCAAGAGCTGGGACGAGTTCATCACGGCCGACGCGCCGCAGATGCGCGTCGTCATCACCGTCTGCGACAGCGCCGCGGCCGAGCAGTGCCCATATTGGCCCGGGAGTCCGGTCAAGGTGCACTGGGGCTACGCAGACCCGTCTCTGGCGCCGGGCGACGAAGTCGCCCGGCGCCAGACTTTCGAACTGACACGTCAGGCGATCGCCTACCGGATGCTTCAGCTGGCGCAGCTGCCGCTGGAATCCATGAGCAACGCCGAACTGCAGACAGCACTCAAATCTATTTCGGAAAGTTGAACCATGCCAGTCACCGCGGCCGAAAAACTGTTCGCAGAGGCGCTCGGAACGGCGTTGCTTCTCGCCGTTGTCATCGGCTCGGGAATCATGGCCGAGCGACTTTCGGGAGGCAACGTCGCCATCGCGCTTCTTGCGAACACGCTGGCGACCGTCGGCGGTCTGTACATCTTGATCGAGGTGTTCGGCCCTATCAGCGGTGCGCACTTCAATCCGGCGGTGTCGCTCGTGATGACTGCGCGCGGCGCGCTCGCGCCTCCGCTGCTCGCGCCCTATATCGTTGCCCAGCTCGTCGGAGCGATGCTCGGAGCATGGCTCGCGCACGCGATGTTCGACATGAGCATCATTCAGTTTTCGACCAAGGTGCGCAGCGGACCCGGACAATGGATCGGCGAGGCAGTGGCAACGTTCGGCCTGGTCCTCGTCATCCTGCGCGCGCCGGCGGCTCGCGTCGCCGCGATGGTGGCCACCTATATCGGCGCCGCCTATTGGTTCACCTCCTCGACGTCGTTTGCGAACCCCGCCGCGGCCTTCGGTCGCATGTTCAGCGAGAGCTTTGCCGGCATCGCCCCCTCGAGCGTCCCAGGCTTCGTCGTGGCGGAGCTTGTCGGCGCCGGAATTGCGGTGCTGGTCCACCGTGCCTTCAGAGGCGCCCCGGTCGCTCCCGAAGTGACGTCGAAACCGGCCTCTGCGGAGTAGTCAGTGGCGTCGCCACGTGTCTGACACTCATATGTTGCGCAGTCTTGCCTGCAAAGCGCTTGCAATGCTTCGCGATGCACCGGCAATGCTTCAACTCCGTGCATTGCCAATGAACATACCCTTTGCAGACGAACCCGAACAAGCCATGGGAGCCAAGGACAAGTACGGTGTTTGAGCCTTCCTTCCCCGCGCTCGACGCCGAACTCTTCGAAGTTCCGGCCCAGGAGAGGTTTGCGGTGCGGGAGCCGTCGCAGCACCGGCCACGCTTTCTCATGCTCTACGGTTCCGTGCGCGAGCGCTCCTACAGTCGTCTGCTGACCTTTGAAGCGGCCCGCTTGCTGCAAGCCATGGGCGGCGAGGTTCGCGTCTTCGATCCTGCCGGCGTGCCTCTTCCCGACGGAGCTCCGGAGACGCATCCCAAGGTGCAGGAGTTGCGCCGGCTCGCGGGCTGGTCCGAGGGGATGGTCTGGTGCTCGCCGGAGCGTCACGGCGCCATGAGCGGCATCATGAAGGCGCAGATCGACTGGATCCCGCTCGCGCTGGGCGCTGTACGTCCGACCCAGGGCAAGACCCTGGCCGTCATGCAGGTTTCCGGCGGCTCGCAATCGTTCAACGCGGTGAACCAGTTACGCGTCCTGGGACGGTGGATGCGGATGATCACCATCCCGAATCAGTCCTCCGTCGCCAAGGCTTTCCTCGAGTTCACCGATGAGGGTCGCATGAAGCCTTCGGCGTACTACGACCGGGTGGTCGATGTGATGGAAGAACTATTCAAGTTCACGCTGCTCACGCGAGACGTCAGCTCGTACCTCGTCGACCGCTACAGCGAGCGGAAGGAGACCGCGGCCGAACTGACCAAGCGTGTCAACCAGAATGAGATCTAGCGCTCATGGCAACCCCAAGTCGTGCACGGGTCGTCACGACACTCGGCCTTGCTCAGTGCCTAGCCTGGGCTTCATCGTATTACCTGTTGGCCGTCCTTGCGGTCCCGATGGCCCGGGATTTGCGCGTGTCGGTCGCGACGGTGTTCGGCGCCTTCTCCGTTGCGCTCGTCGTTTCCGCGCTGGCGGGACCCCGTTCAGGCCGTGCCATCGACAGGCGCGGAGGCCGTCCCGTGCTGGTCGGCTCGAACGTCGTGTTCGCGCTCGGCCTGGTCGGTCTGGGTTTCGCTCGGGGCCCGACAGGCCTGTTTGCCGCCTGGGCGATCCTGGGTATCGGCATGGCAAGCGGCCTGTACGAAGCGGCTTTCGCGGCGCTGGTGCGACTCTATGGCCACGACTCCCGCAACGTCATCACGGGAATCGCGCTTCTCGGTGGGCTGGCAAGCACGGTCGGCTGGCCACTGTCCGCATGGCTTGAAGCGCGGGCGGGTTGGCGCGGCGCCTGCTTCGCCTGGGCGGCGTTGCACGTGGCGATCGGCCTGCCATTGAACTGGTCGCTGCCGAAGGCAGAGCCGCCGATCGTTTCGCGGCCGGAGGCCAGCATCTCCTCCGAGCCGGTCGCCGCGCCCACCTCGGCTACACCTATCGGCACGGTCCTCCTGCTCTCGGTCTTCTATGCCATCACATGGTTCATCAGCACGGCGATGGCGGCGCACCTGCCCCGCCTGCTGGTCTTCAGCGGAATGACCCTCGGGGCCGCGGTGGGCATCGGCGCGCTGATCGGGCCCGCACAGGTGGCAGGCCGACTGTTGGAGCTGGGCTTGCTGCGCCGTTTTCATCCGCTGAAGTCGGCCCGCCTGGGGACGTTCATGCATCCCTTGGGTGCCACCCTGCTCGTACTCGTCGGCGCGCCGGCGGCAGTCGTCTTTGGCATTCTGCACGGGGCAGGCAACGGCATCCTGACGATTGCCAAGGGCACACTTCCGCTCGTCCTCTTCGGGTCGCAAGGCTATGGCGAAAGACAGGGTGTTCTGACCGTGCCCGCTCGCATCGCGCAAGCCTCGGCCCCGTGGCTGTTCGGTCTGTGTCTTGACCGGTGGGCAGAAAACGCCCTGTGGGTTTCGGCGACCTTGGGCTTCTTCGCTGTCGCGATTTTGATGCTCTTGCGCGAATCGCACCCGCTCGAGGCTACCCAGACCCCGCTGCGGCAAGCCGCTCTTTGAGCGCAACGCGAGCGGCTTGAATCGGACGCGCCGAACACGGCCTTGTTGCGCGTCGGCATGATCATTCGGACAGGACTGGGCGTCCTGCGGCCTGGCACTCCCGGAGCAGCGGAAACTGCAAGTCCAAAAAGCCGATCACCAAATCGGGCTGGACGGCAAGGATGCGATCGATATGTCCGGTGGAAAAGCCGCCGATCTTCGGCTTTTCCCGGCGGGCCTGCGGCGGATAAACGGTGTAGCCCGAGATGCCGACGACGCGATCCTCGGCGCCCAGGCGATAAAGGACTTCCGTCGCCTCGGTCGCACCTTCACGGGCACCAACAGCATAGATTTAAGCAGATCGAATTGCGCTCTGCAAGGGTGAGCACCCCTTCGAAACGCCAATCCGCCCTGCGCCTTTCGCATTGCAGCGTCGGCAAATTCAGTGATGCTCCGCCGAGCCGCGGCAAGAGCGCGTCGGCGCAACGGCGGTCCTCACCGCCGCAGCCATTCGTTAATCGTGAACTACAGCTCCACGACCATGCCGTCGAAGGCGCAGCGCTCCTCGATCTCGTCAACATGTTCCAGCATATTGGGCGCCATATGCGTCAGCACGACCGATCGCGCGTTGATCTTCGAGCGGTTCGTCTTGAAGGACAGATAGTTCATGTGCGAGCGGACCGGCTTGTCGTAGAAGCAGCACTCGCAGACCAGGACGTCGGCGCCATCGGCTGCCTCGATGATGGCGTCGGTCCACTCCGTGTCGCCCGTATAGGTCACTGTCTTGCCGGCGCACTCGACCCGCAGCATGGTCGGGTTGGTCTGAGGTGTATGCGAGGCCGCGAACGCAGTAGCAGCGATGCCGTTGATCTCTGCTCTCACACCGGTCTTGATCTCCCGGTATTCGTAGGGAAACTTCGGCGCCATGCCGCTGCTGCCGGGAAAGAGAGCCTCTCGGAGCTGCTCCATCCTGGCGGCGGTCCCGTCGGGGCCGACGACAACGAGCGGCGTGCGTCTCTTGCTCCCCAGCATCGCATCCATGAGCAGAAAGGGAACGCCTGCACAGTGGTCACCGTGCATGTGCGTCAGAAAGATCGTCTCGACGCTGTTCGGATCGATCCCCTGTGCCTGCATGGCGATCAGCGACGAGGCACCGCAATCGAGAAGGAATCGCCGGCCACCGATATCGCCGAGGATGCAGGTCTGGAACCGGCCGCCGCTACCGAAGGCGTCTCCGGAGCCGACGAACCGGATCTGGGAGTTCATGCAATCGCGCGCTCGAAGTCATGAAAGTCCGGGCTCTCGATCGGAGTGGAATTCGCCTCACGCTCCGCGGCCGCGATCGTATTTTGCAGCAGCATCGTCACGGTCATCGGACCGACACCGCCGGGCACCGGCGTGATGTGCGATGCCTTTTGTCGCACACCCTCGAAGTCCACGTCGCCGACGAGCCGTCCATCGGGAAGCCGGTTGATACCGACGTCGATCACTACCGCCCCAGTCTTGACCATCTGCGGCAGGATCAGGTTGGGGCGTCCCGCGGCCACTATCAGGATGTCGGCGAGGATCGTGTACTGAGCCAGGTCCCGTGTCTTGACGTGACAGATGGTCACCGTGGCATCCTTCTGCAGCATCATCATCGCCATAGGCTTGCCGACGATGTTGCTGGCCCCGACGACGACGACGTTTTTGCCTTCGACCGTGATGCCCTCGCATTCCAAGAGGCGCTGCACGCCGAAGGGCGTGCACGGCGGGAAAATTGTCTGTCCGAAGACGAGGCTGCCGACGTTGTAGAGATGAAATCCATCGACGTCCTTGGCCCGGGAAACGCTCTGGAGGATACGCCGCATGTCGAACGCGGCCGGCACCGGCAGCTGAACGATCAGGCCGTGGATTCCCGGGTCTTCGTTCAAGGTGCGAATGCAAGACAGGACCTCGCCTTCGCCGCAATCGTGCGCGAAGGAATGCACCCGCGAGCGCATGCCGATGTCGCGACAGGCATTGACCTTGTTTCGCACGTACACCTTGGATCCTGGGTCGTCCCCGACGACGATGACCGCAAGACCCGGCACGATCCCGCGTGGCGCCAGGGCATGCACGCGCTCGGCGTACCCGGTGCGGAGCTTCTTGGCGATGGCCACGCCATCGATGATTTTCGCAGTCATCCGCTGTGGCCTTCGCTCAGAACAGGCCGACGATTTTCCCATCGTCGGCAATATCGATGGAGCACGCCGAGGGGACCTTCGGCAGGCCTGGCATGGTCATGATGTCGCCGCAGATCATCACGACGAATTCGGCGCCAGCCGCTAGGCGAACTTCGCGAATCGTCACGATGTGGTCCGAGGGCGCGCCGCGCAACTTCGGATCGGTCGAGAACGAGTACTGGGTCTTGGCCACGCAGATCGGATAGTGGCCGTAGCCCGACTCCTGAAGGTTCTTGATCCGCGCCCGAACTTTCGAATCGGCAGCGATATCCGAGGCGCCATAGATCTTCACTGCGATCGCCTTCATCTTGTCCCAGAGCGACGCATCCTCCTCGTAGACGAACTTGAAATCCGTCGGTTGCTCGCACATCGCGACGACCTCGCGCGCCAGGTCCGCTGCGCCCCTCCCGCCCTCAGCCCAATGGCGGGCCAAGACCACCTTCGCGCCGTGATGCGCCAACTTGTCCATCAACAGCTTCACTTCCGCCTCGCTGTCCTCGGTGCGGTGGTTGATCGCCACGACGCAAGCCAGCCCGTAGTGGTTTCGGATGTTGTTAACGTGCCGCTCTATATTGGCGATGCCTTTCTCGAGAGCGATGAGGTTGGGCGTGCCGAGCTCCTTGACTTCGACGCCGCCGTGGTACTTCAGCGCGCGAATGGTGGCAACGAGTACAACAGCCGAAGGCTTGAGGCCGGCCTTGCGGCACTTGATGTCGACGAACTTCTCGGCGCCAAGGTCAGCGCCAAAACCGGCCTCGGTCACGACGTAGTCGGCCAGCTTGAGCGCGGTCTGCGTGGCCAGCACAGAGTTGCAGCCGTGCGCGATATTGGCAAACGGACCGCCGTGGATGAACGCCGGCGTGTGCTCGAGCGTCTGGACCAAGTTCGGGGCGAGCGCTCCTTTCAGCAGCGCGGCCATGGCGCCGTGCGTCTTCAGATCACGCGCGAGGATCGGCTTTTGTGCCGCCGTGTAGCCGCAGACAATATTTCCAAGCCGCGTTTTGAGATCCTTGACCGAAGTGGCGAGGCAAAAGATGGCCATCACCTCCGAAGCAACGACGATGTCGAAGCCGTCCTGGCGCGGGAAGCCGTTCGCGGGGCCACCGAGCGAAACCGTGATGTCTCGAAGGGCGCGATCGTTCATGTCCATCACGCGCTTCCAGGCGATGCGGCGCACGTCGAAACCCAGCTCGTTGCCGTGATGGATGTGGTTGTCGATCATTGCGGCGAGCAGGTTGTTCGCCAGCGCAATGGCGTTGAAGTCCCCGGTGAAGTGGAGATTGATGTCCTCCATCGGGACCACCTGAGCGAAGCCGCCGCCCGCGGCGCCCCCCTTCATGCCGAAAACCGGACCGAGGGAGGGTTCGCGCAAGCACACGACCGCCTTCTTGCCGATGTAGTTGAGCGCATCGCCGAGCCCGACTGTCGTCGTGGTCTTGCCCTCGCCGGCCGGGGTGGGACTGATGGCCGTCACCAGGATCAGCTTGCCGTCCGGCCTGCTCTTGAGCGAATCGATGTACTCGAGCGAGATCTTTGCCTTGCTGCGCCCGAACGGCTCGAGCGCCTCGTCCGGGATGCCAAGGCTTGCGGCGATCTCGCCGATCGGCTTCATCTTCGCTTTTTGCGCGATCTGGATATCTGATTCCATCTGGGGTCTCGGGTAGAAACGTTGGGTCGTCAGCTGAACGCGAGCTCTGCGCGGCCGCCGCCGAAACTCATGAGGACGCCGAGCTCGCCGCCCTTTGCGACCTTCACGGCGCAGTACTTCACCTCGGCGATCTTTCCGAAGGGATCGAGTGCCGCATTGGTGAGAAGGTTGGCAGCCGCCTCGTAGAAGGCAAACGGAATGAAGACGCTGCCGCGCGACGTGCCTTCATCCGAGCGCGCCGTAAGCACGATCTCGCCGCGCCGCGAGGCCACCGTGAGGACGTCGCCAGGTTGCGCCCCGATCCGCTCGAGGTCGAGGGGATGCATCGAGACGACTGCATGCGGCTCGAGGGCGTCGAGGACGCTGGCGCGCCGTGTCATCGAGCCGGTATGCCAGTGCTCAAGCTGTCGCCCGGTGATGAGAATGAATGGAAACTCGGCGTCCGGCCGCTCGTCGGCTGCGATGAGATCAGCGGGAACGAATCGCGCCCTGCCGTCCGCCGTCGCAAAGGCCTCCTTGAAGACCACGGGCTGGCCAGGATCATCTTCGGTGCGGCAGGGGTAGGTGACGCTCGAGGTGGCCTCCAGGCGCTCCCAGGAGATTCCGCCGATGGAATTCATGGCGCCACGCATCTCCTCGTAGACTTGCGCGACGCCGCTGTCGGGTCCGGCATAGGCCCAGTCAAGCCCGAGGCGCTTGCCGATCTCCTGCGTGATCCAGAGGTCCTGTCGCGCCGAGCCCGGAAGATCGAGGGCGCGCCGGCCCATCTGCACCATCCGGTCGGTGTTGGTGACGGTCCCCGTCTTCTCGGGCCAGGCGGAGGCCGGCAACACGACGTCGGCCAGATAGGCGGTCTCGGTGAGGAAGATGTCCTGGACGACGAGATGCTCCAGCTTGGCAAGGCCGGCGCGGGCGTGGTGGGCGTTCGGATCCGACATCGCCGGGTTCTCGCCCATGACGTACATGCCCCGGATCCTCCCGTCGCAGGCGGCGTCGATGATTTCCACGACCGTCAGGCCCGGCCGCATGTCGAGCTTGCAGCCCCAGTATTTTTCGAAGCGGGCGTTGGCTTGCGCGTTGTCGACGCGCTGATAGTCGGGATACATCATCGGGATAAGCCCGGCGTCCGACGCGCCCTGGACATTGTTCTGGCCGCGCAACGGGTGCAGCCCGGTGCCGGGGCGGCCGATCTGTCCCGTCATCAGAGCGAGCGCGATAAGGCAGCGCGCGTTGTCGGTGCCGTGCACATGCTGCGATATGCCCATGCCCCACAGGATCATCGAGCCGTCTGCCGTCGCATAAGCCCGGGCGACTTCGCGGATCGTCTGCGCCGGAATCCCGCACAGGGGCCCCATCGCCTCAGGACTGAAGCCCTTCGCGTTTTCCTTCAACGCTTCGAATCCGGTCGTGCGGCTCCGAATGAATTCGGGATCGACGAGGTTTTCCTCGAGGATCGTGTAGATCATGGCGTTCAGGAGCGCCACGTCCATGTCGGGTTTGAACTGCAGCACCCGCCATGCATGGCGGGCCATGTCGGTGCGCCTCGGGTCGGCGACGACCAGCCTGGCGCCGCGCTTGGCGGCGTTTTTGATCCAGGTCGCCGCGACCGGGTGATTGGACGTGGGATTGGCGCCGATCACGAAGATGAAATCCGCCTTCGCGACGTCGGAGACCGGGTTCGACACCGCGCCCGAGCCGATGCCTTCGAGCAGGGCAGCAACCGAAGAGGCATGGCACAGGCGCGTGCAATGGTCGACGTTGTTCGAGCCGAACCCCGTGCGCACCAGCTTTTGAAAAAGATAGGCCTCCTCGTTGGAGCCCTTCGCGCTGCCGAACCCGGCCAGGGCCCCGCCACCGGCCGAGTCCCGGATTCGCGCCAGGGCGCCCGCAGCGAATTCGAGCGCCTCCTCCCAGGTCGCTTCGCGGAACACATCGCTCCACCGGGTCGGATCGACGGTGAAGTCGCCTTGCTTGGCAAGGCCGGGCTTGCGAATGAGGGGCTTCGTGAGGCGTTGCGGATGATTGGCGTAGTCGAAGCCGAAGCGGCCCTTCACGCACAGGCGGTCATGGTTTGCCGGCCCGTCGCGACCCTCGACGCGCACGAGCGTGTTGTCCTTGACGTGGTAGGTGAGCTGACAGCCGACGCCGCAAAAAGGGCAGACCGACTCGACCGTCTTGTCAGCCTCGATCTCGTAGGCAGCCTTGGCCGGCGCGAGCGCGCCCGTCGGACAGGCCTGGACGCATTCGCCGCAAGCCACGCATGTCGACTCGCCCATCGGATCGGCAAAATCGAAGACGATCTTCGCTGCGGAGCCGCGCCAGGAGTAGCCGATCACGTCGTTGACCTGCACCTCGCGACAGGCCCGGACGCAGCGTGTGCACTGGATACAGGCATCGAGGTTGACCGTCATGGCCGGATGCGAAGCGTCCGTCGAGGGCTGCCAGCGCGGCTCGAACCGGGGAGCGCCGACGCCGAGCCGATCGCTCCAATAGCGCAGCTCGTTGCCGCCGGGCTTCAGGTCGGCAGCAGGCGCATCGCTCTTGAGAAGCTCGAGCACGATCTTCTGCGAATGCAACGCGCGGTCCGAGCGGCTCGATACCTCCATGCCCGCGGTCGCAGTGCGACAACACGAAGGCGCCAGCACGCGCTCGCCCGCAATCTCGACCACGCAGGCGCGGCAGTTGCCGTCCGGCCGATAGCCCTCCTTGTAGCAAAGGCGCGGTATCTCGACGCCCAGGCGATCGGCGACCTCGATGAGGGTTTCGCCCGGCGTCGCCGAGACGGTCTCGCCATTGAGCTTGAACTCGATACGACCGCCTTGCCCGACCGGGGCCACAGCCGCGGCTCGGCGGGACGTCGCGCTCGGCATGTTCATGGGCTACGGCGCCGCATCGGCGAGCCGACGCGAGGCTGGCGATCGGCTTCGGACGAGGCGGCGCGCAACGCGGCCTCGAACCCTTCGCCGCGGCGCTCGAGCATCACGCCCACCCGACCGACGCCGTCGATGATGCCGATCTTGGCGATGCTGACCCGGACCCGCAGGGCGCCGAATTTGTCGAGAATGAGGGCGGCGACGAACTCGGACGCCTTCTCGAGGAGGAAATAGCGTTTGCCGGCCATGCCGTGCCGGATCTCGGCGACGACGGCCCCGTAGTCGACCGTGTCGCGCAGACGATCGGACGTGCCGGCGTGGCATGCCACATCGATGTCCAGGTCCATCATCAGCACGGTCGACGTCGTCCTTTCATGTTCGAAGGCCCCGATGCAGGTCTCGACCTCCAGGTCGCGAATGAATACGGTGTATGTGGCCGCCGACGTGGCCCGCGCCAGGGTCGCCGCGGCCGTCGAACGGCCCGACGCCTTGGCCGGTTCCCGGATCACCGCGTTATCGTCAGCTGATCTCATGGGCGAAATGCTTGGCGACGCAACGGATCGAATTCGGGGCGGCCTGGCCGAGGCCGCAAATCGAAGCATCGGCCATGGCCTGCGACAGCTCCTCCAGCAACGCCCGGTCCCAGACCGTCTCGGTCATCAGACGGCCGGCCTTCGCGGTTCCGACACGGCACGGCGTGCACTGGCCACAGGACTCGTCCTCGAAAAAGCGCATCATGTTGAGGGCGGCGTCGCGTGCTCTATCGTGTTGCGAGAGCACGATCACGGCGGCCGAGCCGATGAAGCAGCCGTGCGGCTGCAACGTGTCAAAGTCGAGCGGTATGTCGGCCATCGACGCCGGCAAGATGCCACCCGAAGCGCCGCCCGGCAGGTAGGCATAGAGCTCGTGCCCGTCGCACATGCCCCCGCAATGTTCCTCGATGAGCTCGCGCAGGGTGATGCCGGCCGGTGCGACGTGCATGCCGGGTTTCTTCACGCGCCCCGAGACTGAGAACGAGCGAAGCCCCTTGCGCCCATGGCGGCCTTGAGAAGCGAACCACGCTGCACCTTTGTCGAGGATCTCGCGCACCCAGAAAAGCGTCTCGAAGTTATGCTCGAGTGTCGGCCGCCCGAACAATCCGACCTGAGCGACATAAGGAGGGCGCAGGCGCGGCATGCCGCGCTTGCCCTCGATCGATTCGATCATCGCCGACTCTTCGCCGCAGATATAGGCGCCCGCGCCCCGGCGAAGATGGATCTCCGGCAACGGCCACGGAGCGAACTCCTTCAGTGCCGCGATTTCGCGCTCGAGCGCGTGCCGGCAGGCGTGATACTCGTCTCGCAGATAGATCCAGATCCGGTCGATGCCGACGGCCCAGGCTGCGATGAGCATGCCCTCGAGAAACCGGTGCGGGTCGCGTTCGAGGTGCACCCGATCCTTGAATGTTCCCGGCTCGCCCTCGTCGATGTTGACCGCCATGTGGCGCGGGCCGCGCTCGGCCTTGACGATGCGCCATTTGCGCCCGGCCGGAAACCCTGCGCCACCGAGTCCACGCAGTCCCGCGTCCTCCATGGTGCTCAACACGTCCTCGACATCGCGCTTGCCGGACATGCAGTCCGCCCAGAGCTCGTAGCCGCCGGCGGCACGACAGGCGGCCAGATCGATCGGGCTGAGGGATGCCGCCTCCACGAGGCCTGCGTTGACGGCCGCGACAACTCTTTCAACCGTGGCCCCGCCAAAGGCGTTCTGGCCGACGCAAACTGCCGGCGCCTGTTCGCAGCGGCCTAGGCACGGCGCAGCAACGACGCGGACATTGTTCCCCAACGTCGACGTCAGACGCTCGAGCAGTCCGACGGCCCCAGCCAGCTGGCACGAAAGCGTCTCGCACACTCGCACCGTCATCGGCGGCGGCGCGGTTTCGCCTTCCTTGACGACATCGAAGTGGTGATAGAACGTGGCGACCTCGAAGACTTCAGCCTGCGAGAGCTTCATCGATTCAGCGAGCCCGGCCAAGTGCGCTGCACTGAGCGCGCCGTAACGATCCTGGATCCTATGCAGATGCTCGATGAGGTCCTGCTGGCGGCGTGGTGCGTCGCCCAGCAGGGCGGCGATCTCCGCACGCGCGACAGGATCGACGGAACGACCCTTCTGGACCGGCCGTGCCTTGCGCACCACGCGCACGGGAACAGCCTCAATTTCCCGGGTCGATAGCGACATTGCGGCTAGACATGCGCAGCGCGCAGTCCTCTCCGCGGCAAGGACGCCATCGCCGCTGCGGATACTGCTTCAGGCCTGCCCATGCGAATCAATCTCCCGTCACATCTATCGCCGCAGCCTCAATCGCCGCGTCACAGGGGCACAACCTTACTTGGGCGCTATCGAACGTCAACCGTTGCTGTCAGCATGGCAGGCATGCATAAGGCACATGACAAAGCGTGATGACCGATGCACCGGAAACTTCGACGGTCTGGCTCGGCTGTCCGTGGCATTTCACGGAGACGGGCTCGGCGCCCTGCGCCCCGCCACCAGTCAGCGCAGCACGAAGAAGTTCCCAAGCTGCTCGGTCAGCTCGTCTTGCGTCGGATAGTGACCCTGGCTCACGAGCTTGCCGTTGCCGATAACCAGCGGCAAGCTGGCGAGGCCGTGCTGCTGTAGCGCGGCCTTCACTGCCTCGTTTCGAGCGAACGCCTCGGGCTCGAGGCCCAGGTTGTAACGGGACACGGCAATGCCGCGCTCCTGCAGCCACTGGAGCACCGACTCGAAAGCCGCCAGCTCGTCTTCGGCATCGGGGCCACAGCTGCCGACGCCGCAGCCTTGGGGCGGTTCGTAAATGTCAACCGTAATCAATCGTGCTCTACCTTGCGAGCCACCGGCGCCGTTCGCCCGTCAGAGGATCTTCTTGATATCGAGGAGCCGGCCGGTGACGTAGGTTTCCATCGCATCCTTCGCCTTCGTCGGGTCACGCCATTGAAGTGCCGCGACCACGTCGCGGGTCATCACCTCATGCGCCTGCGCAATCTCGTGCCAGCCGCCGATTCGCCGCGAAATGAAGAACCACAGTCGAAGATGCAGGTTGAAGACGCGCGGGATGGAATCAGCCAGTAGCGTGTTGTGCGCCGCACTGGCGAGCACCTGGTAGAACCGTCGATCACATGCGACGTATTCATCGATGTCGTCGTCCTCCGTAGCGCGGACGAGGCTCTTGTGCAGCTGCGCAAGATCATTCACTTGCCCGGTCGTCGCGCGGGCGGCGGCGAACCACGCGGCATGGCCGTCGATCATCAGGCGAAATTCGTAGATCTGCTGGACACCGGTCGCCGTGATCTCCGAAACGAACATGCCCCGCTTCGGCAGGTGGTTCACCAGCCGCTCGATGGCCAGACGCTGCGTCGCTTCGCGGATCGGAGTTCGGCCGATGCCGAACTCCTCCATCAGCTCGCGCTCGACGAGCACGGATCCCGGCTCAGCCTCGAGTCGAGTGATCTTGCGGACCAGCAGGTCGTAAGCCTTCTCGGCCAGGGAGTGAGGCACTTCCGGTGCCCGGGAATGCGGGCTGCGGCGCGTGGTCGCGCGTTCCGCGATCGCGAGATCGAGGGACTTCATCCTCGGCCGGTCAGCGCAAAACGGGACTCGATGGCGGCACGGTCCATCGCTTGGCCGATAAACACAATCGTCTCCGAGGCTGAGCCGGGGGCCGGCGTGATCTCGAGCTGACCTAGGCTGTACTGGACAAGGCTCGGCACGCCGTCGATGCGAATGAAACCTTTGGCGCGCCATACGTCGGATGGCAGGCCTGTGAAAAATCGCTCCACGCCGGCGCGGCGCGCCGTGCCCGCACCGGTTACCACGAAGGACTCGGCCGGCGCGCCCTCGTGCGGATCGTCGTGCGCGCCATGGTCGTGATGATGATGACCCGCCGAACCGGCATCGTCATCATGATGAGCGAGCGCGGAGTCATGAGCGTGATCCGGTCGCCTACGCTCTCCGTCGCGTCGCGCTGCCTCCAGCAGCTCTTGCCGAGCCTTTTCGACGAGGCCGGGTGCTTCGCGCTCGAAAATCTGCTCGGGCTTCACTTCGCATTGCTCAGCAAAAAGGATGGTCGCCTTGGGGTTGAGGTCGCGAATCTGACGGGTCGCCTCCTCGAGTTGCTCGGGCGAGGCGAGGTCGATCTTGTTCGCAATGACGATGTCGGCGCTTTCGATCTGATCCGAATAGAAATCCCCGAGCATCGTCGTCAACTTCGAGAACTTTGCGATGTCGACCACCGTCACCAGCGGTCCGATCTGAAGGCCGCCGTCGAGCGACGAGTCGGCCAGCGTCTCGAGCAGCTCCGAGGGCTGCGCAACACCGGTCGCCTCCACGATGACGCGCTCGACGTTGGCCTTGTCCCGCAACTCCTCGACCGCGAGCATCAACGAGCCGCGCAGCGTGCAGCACAGGCAGCCTGAATTCAGTTCGACCACGTCGACATTGTTGCCACGCAGGATGTCCCCGTCGATGCCCACCTCACCGAACTCGTTGACGATAACGGCGGTCTTCGTTGCGAGATCCCGCCGAGCCAACAGATGCTTCGCCAAGGTCGTCTTGCCGGAACCCAGGAAACCGAAGAGGAGGTTGACCTGCATATGTAGCCTTCGAGTTGCCGAACGGCCATCGTCCTTATGAAGCCACATAGCGCCGATCGGCGGCAGAGACGACGGCATGTGGCATCGCGCTGACTGTCGCGCCGGCCGCTATCGCCCCCGGCGCCGGCGCCGCATTTCGTGTTCGGCGTTCCTGCGCGGCGAAGGACTCACCGGAGAAATTCATGCCGTCGACAAAGATCGCCTGAAATTCGGGCCTCGCCGCCAAGGCCACGTGCTCTATCTTCTGGGCCAGATCGAAAGCACGAAGGCGCTCCGTTTCCGACAGTAGGGCCATCTGCGCCCCGATCGCGGCCGCATTACCCATATACGTGATGCGATCGATCGGCAACTCCGGCAGGAGCCGGATCTTCACGGAGCTTTCTATGCTGATGTAGTTGCCGAATCCGCCACACAGCATCAGCTCGTGAATTTCGTCGTCGCGCACGCCCATGACATCGCGAAGCATGATGATCCCGGAGTAGATCGCGCTCTTGGCGAGTTGCAGTTGACGGATGTCGGCCTGCGTGACGCTGATGTCGTGGTCCCTGCCCGCGTCTTCCTTCCAGACCAACACGAACTGGCGACCTCCTTCACCACTCAAGATCCGCCGCTGCAGCGCCGGAGCGAGGGCTGCGCTGCTTTCGCGTCGCAGCAGGCCGTTGGCATCGATCACGGACGCCTCGAGCATCTTGGCGCAGGCATCGATCAGGCCCGAACCGCAGATGCCGATCGCCGGCGCATCGCCGATGACCTTGCACGCAACGTCCGCCCCAATCTCCACCCGCTCGATCGCTCCGAGCGCCCCTCGCATGCCGTGTCGTATCTGCGCGCCCTCAAGCGCCGGTCCCGCCGGTGCAGAACAGGCGAAGAGCTTGCCCTTAGATCCCATCACGACTTCGCCATTCGTGCCGATGTCGACAAGCGCACGGATCTCCTCGCTCTCGTAGATCCGAGTCGCCAGCACGCACGCCATCGTGTCTGCGCCCACGAAGCCGGCAACGATCGGCAACAGACAAACCTTCGCGTTGGGCGCAGCCTTCAGCGGTATTTCACGCGCCGAATAAACCAACGGGTCGCGAATCGCCGGCGCATAGGGCGCCAGACCTACATAGGAGACGTCGATCCCGAGAAAGACATGGTGCATGCACGTGTTGCCCACCACGACGATCTTGTATATCTGAGCCGCCGATATCCTCGCCTTTTCGCAGGCCTCCTTGATAAAGTCGTTGATGCCACTGAGAATCTTGCCGCGCAAGGTGGCCAGCTTGGCCTCGTCGAACTGCGCGTACGCGATTCGAGACATGAGGTCGCCGCCGTACTGCGCCTGAGGGTTCAAGCCGCCGACGGCAGCGAGCTGTTCGCCGGTGGCAAGATCCATCAGCGTACCGACGATGCTCGTCGTCCCGATGTCGAATGCCATCCCGTAGCGGTGCGCCGAGGTATCGCCAACCTCGATATCGACGATCTCCTCGTTGAAGGTCGTCACGGTGAGGCGGCCCTTCTGTTTGCGTAAAGCACCCGGGACCTTGCGTAGCAGCTCGAGCGGCAATCGACGCTCCACCGTGGGCGGCAAGCAGGCGAGGATTTCCTCGACATCGGAGGTCTGGTGATGCTCGCCAACGGGTGACTTGGCAGTGATGACATGCTTGGTCACGCCGCAGTCGAGGCGCAAGCCGGCGCTCGAAGCGAGGTCGACCTGCCCGGCCAGGATCTGATAGCCCGACTCGGCCTTCGGCGGCATGGGCGTGACCGTGCAATCCGACATCGCATGCGTCTGGCAAGCGAGCCTGAATCGCTCCTTGACCTCGTCATGTCCGAGTTGGAGCGTATCCTGAAGCGTTGGCGGCGAAATCTCGCCCGAAAGGACCTTGACCCGACAGCTGCGGCAGCGCCCGCGCCCGCCGCAGGTCGCGTCCATTTCCACTCCCGCTACACGCGCAGCGTCCAGCAGCGTCGACTCGGCCTGAACGCGAACGGCGGGCGTCAGGCCCGCCGCGGTGGAGAAAGTGATCGCAGGCACCGAGTCCACTGCTCAGGCCCAGGCTTCCCGCTTTTCGGCAACGAGCCGCAATGCCAGCCTGACAGCTTCGACGGCGTCCCGGCCCCACCCGTCGGCGCCGCAGCTGTCCGCCCATTCCTGTGATGTTGGAGCGCCGCCGATGAGGATCTTGACCTTGTTGCGATGTCCTGCCTTCTGGAACTCGTCGATGGTGACCTTCTGGTAGTACACGGTTGTCGACAGGAGCGCCGAGAACCCCACGAGATCAGCCTTTTTTTCCAGCGCCGTGGCGATGAAGCGGTCCGGGTGCACGTCCGTGCCCAAATTGATGACGTCGAAGCCGGCGTTTTCCAGCATGATCGTGACAATCGATTGCCCGATGTCATGCATATCGCCGAGCACCGTGCCCATGACGAAGGTTCCTACCGGCTTTTCCTTCGCCGCGGCAAGCAGGGGCCGGATCAAGGCGAGACCCACCTTCATCGCGCGAGCGGTGATCAGCATCTCCGGGATGAAGATGATCTGCGCGCTGAAGCGGTCACCCTGGAGATCGAATCCCGGAAAGAGCCCGTCGTCCAGGATCACCCGCGGATTGATGCCAGCATCGATCGCTTCGCGAACGCGTTTGTCCGCGTACTTGTGATCACCCTCTTCGACGGCCTCCCAGAGGGATTGCCACTCCCAGCCAGCCGGGGCCCGAGACTCCCAGTTTTTCGGAAGTTTTAGGACTGGTTCTTCGATCTCAGACATGGAGGCGCTCCTGATTCGCTGTCGTTCGTCTTCTCAGTTCAGCGGGTACTTGCCGTACACGCCGAAATCCTTCTGCGCTTCGAACATTGCCATGATGTTCTGGATCGGGACGTCGGCCATGATGTAGTGCGAAGGACAAAACACATAGCCGCCACCAGGGGCGAGATTCTTGAAGCACTCGAACACCCCCTTGCGGACGTCCTCTACCTGCCCTCGCGGCAGGATTCGCTGCACGTCGAAACCGCCCGCGAGCACGATGTCGCCACCGAACTTTCGCTTGATCGCCTCCTGATCCTTCAGGCCACCCGTCGGCTGCATCAGACCGCTCACGTGCGCCCCCAGCTCGATCTCGTCGGGCAGGATCGGCGAGTAGTCGCCACAGGAGTGGAACTTGAAAAGGATGTCGGGGTTTTCCTTCTTGAATTCCTGAAACATGAATTTGAAACGCGGCTTCGCCAGTTCGCGCCAGGACTTCGGCGAGAGCAGCATCGACTGCTGGGCGCCGACGTCGTCGCCGACGCGGATCATGTCGGCGCCTTCCTTGATCGCATTGCGGCCGAGCGCGGTGTAGTACTCGGTGAGGCCGTCCAGAACGCCGGCGATAAGCTCAGGCTCGTCATGCGTCATCAGAAAGAAGTTCTGCGTGCCGACGATGTGCGCGTAAGCCGCCTCGATCAAGGTCGACGACAGGTCGACGATGATGAAATAGTCCTTTTGATACTGGTCGCACAGCGTCTTGATGGGATCCAGGAGGCGACGGTCGTTCGGGTCAGGCCACTTGTAGTTCTTAAGGGCCTCCATCGAGGTGACGGGATGGCTCTTCGGGAAGTTTTCGGGCACAACCTTGGCCGGCCCCCAATACTCCTGGGTCTTCATGAACTCCTTGAATTCCTCCGGCGTGCGGCCTTCCAGACCGCTCTTGCCATAGCCCACGCCGAAGTGGTTGTACCAAGTCTCTCCGATGGCAATGGGGCGGTGTGAGAACTCCGCATTGATGCCGATCTGGTAGATGATCGCGTCGTTGCCGAGCCTGAGCTCCAGCGTCGGGTCGTGGCCCAGGCCCGTGCCGGTATTTTCGACGCCGAAGACGCGACCGATTTTCTCCTTCGCCTCGTGTTTCATCCGGTAGAGCGTCGTGACGCGATCGACCGGTTCGCGACGCAAGGTTCGGATGAATCGCTCCCGGGGAAGCAGTTCCTTCATGATGGTCTCCTAGTACTGTTGATTGACTAACCGCGTGGCCAGCATCACGCAACGGCGGTCGTCAACGCTTTCGCGGCTGTCGCTTTCTTGGCGTCAGCCATGCGAGCGCGGGCGTACTTCAGGTACTTGACGGAATACTCGTCCTTGCCTGTGAGCGCGTTGGCCGCGAACATGAAATCGTTGAACTCGCTTGACGGGTTCATGATGGGATCGATCATCAATGCGTCGCAACCAGCGACGATCGACAACGCCACGAAGGTGAAGTTGAGCGTCTTGCGCTCGGGGAGTCCGAACGAGACGTTGCTGTGACCGCCGAAGATGTGAACGTCTGGATAGCGTTCGCGTATGGTGCGGACTGCGTCCAGATAGTGCCGTCCGAAGTCGGGGCCCGCGCCAATGGGAAAGACCAGAGGATCGAGGTAGCGATCGTCCATGGGAATGCCGCCCTTGTCCATCATCGCCATGCAGCCTTCGAGGTTCTCCACCCGCTGCTCCGCGTCCTGAGGCATGCCGTTTTGTCCGCTTGCGTTCGCGAACAGCACCGCGTTGCGTTCCTTGGCCATGTCGACGAGAACCTGTCGGCCGAGTTCCAGATTGACGGAATTGATCGCCGGGCGACTCTTCGATGCATCGTGTGCCTCGAGCCCGGCGCGGATCGTCGCCGGATCCGACGAGTCGATGGAGAGTACCGAGTCGGTGATCGACTGCGCGGTCTTCACAAGCCAGGCCATCCACTCGAAGCGCTCTTGCGGATAGACCGACATCTCGTCGACGCAGAGGTCGATGATGTGAGCCCCGTGACGCTCCTGATTCTTGATCGCCCACCTTATGTAGTTCATGTCCTTGCTGCGGCAAGCGATCCCTATGTGGGGAATATTGAAGCCGTTGCGCTTGTTCGGATCCTGCGGAATGCTCGAAGTGACGTCGAGCACGCGTTTGTTCCCATCGAGATCGACGTACCCGATTCCGACCTTGCCATCCTGCTGAACGACTTTGGGACTCGAGATCTTGATCTTGCGGGTCGCATTGAAGTTCTCCCCAATGATGACCAGGCCGTCTCCTGCAATCTTCATGACGTTCCTTAGTTGAGTAATAAGGCTGCGCGCAGCGGCAGCGGCGCCAATCTGAGCGGCCCGACGCCGTAGAGGCCGGACCGCGACAATTTCGGACTCATGGCGCAACTCGACATGAGCGATACAGGCAATTCGGCGTTGCCGAACAGGCCGAACAGGCCCGGCTGTTCCTCGAGAGGCCAGATCACCTCGTCGTTTCCCAGCCGGTACGAATAGCCCGGTCCCAGTCGCGACGTGATGCGGCAGTCGCGAGTTGCAACTTCCTCGCGCAGATGCGACGTGAACTGACGCGTTGCGTCCTCGATGCAGAGCCACCCTGCCGTTTCCAGAAGCACGGCCTCAAGCAAGTCGCCCGCATCGGTGAGATCGACGATCCGCTGGCCGACCGCTGCGCCAATGCCGATCAGTACCGGGGCAACCTCGAAGCAGTTCGCGAGGCGCGAAGCAAAGGCCCGACAGAAAAATCGTTCGCCGGCTTCCAGTTCGAGCGCCTCGTCGCTGAGCGAGCGAACCGGCACATACCGGTAAGCCGTCCGCGGTCGGCTCAGCGATGACGCGAGGCCGGCCATGTCACGAGCAGCGCTTGAGATGGCAGGACGCACGCGGTCGAGGTCCGAGTAGCCTTGAATGCGCAGGATCCGCTCGAAGCGAACCGCAGGCGGCATCGGCTCGAAGTAACGCACGCCGAAGTGCTCGGGCGGCATCGCCATCGGCGTCGAAGGCATGCGTCCTGTCACCTGAGGCATCAAGGCCATTTTCTCGGCTGGAGCGACAAAGAATATACTTGCCAAATACAAGAACGCCTAAGCGCTGCCTGCTTCCTTCGATTTGGCGAGCGCCGCCGTCCGGATCTCATCGAAGCGCGCTTCGAGTTCGGCAGTGACGGCCTTGGCGACGTCGGCGGCGCCGCCATCGCGCACTTCCTTGGCACCCTTGCTCCACCCTGAGATGTAGTCGTCGGCGCCGCCCATTTTCCGGGCTGATGCGACGATGTCGATCAGCTCCTGGAAGCGCGGACTGAGCATCTCCTTGTGCGGCTTGTCGCGGCCTTCGCGCGCGTCGACCTGGGAGGGGATCTCCTGCCAATACGTCACCTGAAAGGTTGCCATGGAACTCCTCGATGGCGACCCCGCAGAAGGACCGCTTGTGGTAATATATCCGAAATATCCTGTCCGTCCAGCGTTCAGTGAGACCGTTTCGAGATGAAGCCGACGAGGCCTGTTCCCCGTATGTCATGCGGCCATCCCCTGGCAAGGGCCAACTCGCCGCTTGTGCCGCGGCGTACGCATGGCTGCCTTGCAAAAGTGATGCGGGGTGCCCCAGTGCCTGATTGGTCATTGCCGCCAGACTCGACCGTAACCGCTGCAGTCAGCACCTTCCGCGCTACCTCATGAATCTGCCTTTCGATCCCTGCACGCGAACGACACCCGCTCCGCGTGACAAGTTGCGAAACGCATTCTTGCAATGAGTCAGATCACCCCCTTGCGCGCTGCAGGCGCACGACGCCATTTCGACGAGACCTTCGTTATCGTGGGCGCCGGGCAAGCCGGCGTCCAGGCTGCCAGCACGCTGCGCGAGCGAGGTTTTCGAGGCCGTCTGGTCGTTCTGGGTGACGAGCAGCGCTTGCCATACATGCGGCCGCCACTCTCGAAGAAGTTTCTCTCGGCAGAGCAATCCGAGGACAGGCTGTACTTCAGGCCGCAATCCTATTTCGAATCCCAGGCGATCGAAATGCGGCCGGGTGTCCGCGTCGAGGAGATAGACCGGAACCGGGCGAGGCTCCGCCTCGCGGGTGGCGACTTTCTGTACTACGACAAACTGCTCCTGGCAACCGGGAGTCGGCCGCGCGTCCTGCCGGTGCCCGGGGCAACGCGGTCCGGCGTCCACTACCTGCGCACCGTCGACGACGCATTGCGGCTACGCAACGAATTGACGGCAGGCTGTCGACTCTCGGTCGTCGGCGCCGGTTACCTTGGCCTCGAAGTCGCGGCGACCGCGGCGTCGGCGGGCATCAAGGTCACGCTGCTCGAGATCGACGACCGGATTCTGAGCCGGGTCACGACGCCCGGCCTCTCCGATTTCATGGCCGGCGTGCATCGGTCGCGAGGCGTGGATTTGCGATGCCGGTCGAAGGTGGTCGCGTTTTCCGGCGCCGGACGTCTCGAATCAGTTTTGTGCGAGGGGGGCGCCATCGAGGCAGACGTCGCCGTCGTGGGCATTGGTGCCGTGCCGAACGACCAGCTCGCCCGCGAAGCGGGACTGACCTGCGACGACGGCGTCTCAGTGGATGAGCGTGGTCGGACCTCCGATCCGAACATCTATGCTGCGGGCGACTGCACGCGTCATGAGAACGCGCTTTTTGCGCGGCGAGTTCGCCTGGAGTCGGTACAAAACGCCATCGACCAGGCGACGGTTGCAGCGGTCTGCATGAGCGGCGGCGATCTGGCGTACCGACGCGTGCCCTGGTTCTGGTCGCACCAGTACGAATTCAAACTGCAGTCGGCCGGCCTCTTCGACGGCTACGACGAAATCGTCGAGCGCGGCGATCGACGCGAGGGGCGCTTTGCCTTGCTCTACCGAAAGGCTGGGCAGCTCATCGCCGTGGACGCGGTCAACATGCCGGCCGCCTACTTGTCCGCGCGCCGGGAGCTTGCGCTTCGGGGCGAGATCACCTTCGATGCGGAAACGACTTCAGCGCCGCCGAAAGTTCGCTTGAACACCCGGTCAGGGTCGGAAGCCGCTCCGTCGACACTCGATTGGCCCGAGATGACGTCACAGTCCATCGCGGGATAGAGCGCTTCGATTGTCCGCCTCGTCAGCTCGCGACCTGTGGATAGTGCTCGCTCGCCGTACGCTTGGCCCCGTGTGACATGAGCGCCGCCAACAACTCGGTCATGTCCCCCGACGGGGTGCTCTTTCTCGAAGCGCCGTACGTCGAAGGTGATCCTCCCGGCCCCAAGCTGTACTTCTTCAAGAACCGGCAATATTTGTCGTGGGACGTGATTGACGAGAAGCTGTGTGATGGCTATCCGCGCGATATCGCCGCCGATTGGCCCGGTCTTCTCGAGGCGTTCCCGGATAGCGGCCTGCGCGGTGCGCTCCGAGTTCCCGCCTGGCCGCGCAAGGCTTTCTTCTTTTTCTCGGGCCAGTCACACGTTGTCGTATGGGACCTTGACCGCCGCGAGGTGCTGGCGGACAAGATGGCGGCGGCCGAGCTGCTTCCAGGTGGCTTTTCGAAAGGTGACTTCACGCCGGTATACGGGCAGCTCCCCGGAGGGGAAGGCGTCATATATGGATTCCGGGGACACGACTATGCGCGCTGGAGCGTCGGCGCTCACTGGCCGGCGTCTCCAGACCCGGGCTTTCCGCGCAAGATCGCGGACGACTGGAAGGATGGGCTGGTCCTCGCGCCCAGAGCCGGAGTCTATGTAGAGTGGCCCAGTCGAAGTACTGCGCATTCGAATCGGAAGATCTACTTCTTCATGGGCGACTTGTATTTGCGCTGGGACGTCCCCTCCAATAGCCGCAACTACCGACTTGACATCGTTGCCGGCTGGAAGGGCTGGCCGTCGTTCGGCTGACGCCGCAGCGCGCTTGACTCGGTCCAGCCCAACGCCAGACGCCGAGGAGGCATGCCGAGAATACATACCTCCACGTCCACCACTCCACTACGATATTTCCAAGCGATTCCGCTTGGGTATCCGACACCCGAAGTCGGGGAGCGAGACGGACATGATGGGTGCGGCACTGGCAGTTCAGCAGGACGAACGACAAGACATCATTGATTTGATGTCGGGCTTCTCGCTCGAGACGACGCCCAATTCAGCGGGCAAGATTGCAAACTTCGGCGAGTGCGTCCGCCGCGGCACGCCCATCTACATCACTTTTCTTCCCGGCTCCGATTTCGAGGCGACGATTGCCCTTGCGACGCGACTGCGGCGCGAAGGGTTCGAGCCGGTGCCGCATATCGCCGCACGCAGCATCCCTAGCCGAATGTTTCTTGAGGCAAGTCTCGAAAGGTTGCACAGCGAAGCCAACGTCTCGCGCGTGCTATTGATCGGCGGCTCGGTGCCCGCCCCGGTGGGCGACTTCACGGATTCGATGCAACTCTTGGAGACCGGGCTCTTTGACCGCTACGGGATTCGCACGATCGGTCTGGCCGGCCACCCGGAAGGATGCCCCGATATCTCCGACGAAGGCATTCGCAAGGCGCTGCGCTGGAAAAACGAATTCGCGCGTCGAACGGACGCGCGCCTGTACCTTGTGACGCAGTTCTGTTTCGAGGCCGAGCCCATCATTGCGTGGGACAAGCGAATCCAGGCCGAAGGGAACAAATTGCCCATTCATATCGGCATCCCGGGACTGGCCACAGTCAAGACTCTGCTTGCCCACGCCAAGGCCTGCGGCATCGGCCCGTCCATGAAATTCATCACCCGCCAAGCGATGAACGTCGCCAGGCTTCTGACCGTCTCCGCTCCTGACCGCCTCGTCTACGACCTCGCTGCATATAAGGCACGCGATGCGGCCTGCGGCATCGCCGGTGTTCACATGTACCCCCTGGGCGGTCTGAAGAAATCGGCGGACTGGTCGTATGCCGTGGCCGATGGTCGCTTCGACTGGAACCGAAACGGTAACGGATTCGAAGTACAGACGACCTCTTGAACATCCCATGTGGAAGTGAGAGACTTGTTTCGGGCTTGAGCAACGGCTGGCGTTCTGCTGGCCATCCACCGAAAGGCAGAGGTCACGCCATGGACAAGACTCTGACTGACGGGATCAGCGCTACGCCGGCCGCTCAGCGGCCGACGCAGAGTGACCAGCGCTCCGACATGAATGCTAGCGTCTCCGAAACCGCGCCTCCAAGCAAGGTGCGGGCGAGCGGGAGCGCCCCGAATCCAACCTTGCCGACGACCGAGGCCCAATTGGCCGGATATCACGCACCCGGCGAGGCTGGGGTCCCGGACGAATTCTGGGAAGCGCACTGGGTTCGCATGCGTCAGACCGCCAATTGAGGCGGTCCCCCGCTTGGCCAAACCGGCTTCATCTTCTCTCGTGAATGGTCATTCCGGGCCCTTGATCGACGCCAGCTCCTCGCTCGCATGGCGATCGCAAACTCGCAAGGAACTGGTGCAGCGCCGCTTGGCTGCCGAGCCGAGCGAGCGAGCGAAGTGGAGCACGGCCATCGATCAGCACCTATTGCGGATGTGGCCCGACCCTCCGGGGCAGATCATCGCCTTTTGCTGGCCCTACAAGGCAGAGCATGACGCCAGAACGGTAATCGAGCGATGGATCTCGAAGGGCGCAACGGTAGCCATGCCTGTCGTGGTAGCTCCAAAGTCTCCGCTTGTCTTTCGCCGATGGCACGCAGGCGCCGTGATGGAAGCCGGAGCCTTGGGTATTCCTTTTCCTGCAGACAGCGAAGAGATTCGCCCGGACACCATCCTGCTTCCCGCGAACGGCTTCGATGCCCCGGGGTTCCGACTCGGTTACGGGGCCGGCTACTTCGACCGCACGATCGCGAGCTTGCGACCGGACGTACGAGTGATAGGAATCGCGTACGAGATCGGTCGCCTTTCTTCGATCCAACCGCAGCTCCACGACGAGGCCATGGACGTCGTCGTCACCGAAACGGGCGTGCATTCGTGTTACGGACGGGCAACGGCGACGTGAGGGCATGAAGCGCCCGTCGCAGCGCGCAGACGTTTCGTAGCGGAACCTTGCATGTCGCTTTGGAAGCCTCCGCTATAGTCACTTGGAGCGCGACGTCGTTCGTCGCGTCATGGATCACGCCGTGAACTTCACGCTATCGAATGAACTCGAGACGTATGTCCGCCAGAAGGTCGAATCGGGTCAATACGTCTCGTATGCACAGGTGATCGAAGACGGACTGCTTTTGCTCGAAGAGCGCGATCATGTGATGATCGTGCGCCGCGAACGTTTGCTCCGCGAGCTTTCCAACGGCATTGCCCAGGCTAACGACCGTCAGCTCATCGATGCCGAAGACGTGTACCGGGGTCTCGCCGACAAATCGAGCTCCTACGGCGAATGACTCCCCCCGGCGAACTGCAGTTCACGTTCCTGGCATGCGACGATCTCGCGAGCATCTGGGATTCCATCGCGTTGCCGAGCGATATGTGGAGCACTCGCCATGCTGCGAACGTGGCCGCCACGAAGGCCTTCGTGCGCGAGTTCAAGGCACACGGTGAGTTGCTCGCCGCGAATCCGGAGGTCGGCAGGGAGCGCAATGAACTGTTGTTCGGAATGCGAAGCTTGGTCTTCCAGAACTTCACTATCTTCTACCGCGTGCGAGGCAGTTCCATCGTTGTTCTGCGGGTGCTTCGTTCTTCCCGGGACTTGGACGCGCCCATCTAGCCGCTGCCCTTTACCGCCAGCGGGGTCGGCTCGCCGACGCCATTCGCGCCCAGCTTTCGGAGCCGGAAAATGGCGGCCAGTCCGGGCAGTGCCCCGATTCCCAGGACGAGCCAGGCCGATCCCCACGCAAGCGTGCCACGACCTCCGGAAAATCTCGAGACCACATCCAGAACAAGCCCGAAGGCCAACGGGCTGACGGCCCCGAGGCCATAGCCAAGAACAGAGCGCAGCGAGTAGGCGGCTCCGAGACAATGCGGGGGCACGAGCTCGGTGAGCGCCGACGAATAGACGGAGGAATCTCCAAGCGCTGTCAGGTTATAGACGATGGCAACGATCGTCAGAATCCAGAGCGGCGCCGCGAACAGCCAGCCGAACGCGAGTGAACAGGCGACGCTTACCAGCGTCATCATGAGCATCACGGAAGGTCTGCCGATTCGGTCGGAGAGCTTCCCGCCTGCCACGCTACCGGCAGCGTTCGTGATGAAGGTGATGCCCGACAGCACCGAAGCGATACCGACGGCTGCCGTCGCGCCATGCTCGCGCGTCGCCGCGGCGGCTACAAAGGCGGGCAACCAAGCCCACAGGCCGAGCAGCTCCCAGCTGTGAAACGCATAGCTCCAGATCGCGAGCATCGCCGGCTTGTTGCGGAACACGGCGACGAACACGCGCATGCCGCCGATGCCGCGCCGGTGCGGCAAGACGATGTTCTTGGTTTGTGCAAGCACCTGAGTGGCGATGGCTGCTCCGATCAGGGGGCCGGCCGCGGTCGCGAAGAACCAGGCGCGCCAGCCGCCGAACGCCAGGACGGCGCCGGCCATGAACAGGGCCAAGGCGTAGCCCAGGGACGAAGCGGCCAGGAACCATCCCATCGCGCTTCCCCGTCTAGCCGGCTCGAACCGCTCGGCGATGAGAGTGAGTCCTGTCGTATATGAACCGCCGGAGCACAGGCCCGCCAGAGCATAGAGAAGAATCGCTGACAAGAAGCTGTCGGCGAAAGCGGCGAACAGGAATGCGCTCGCGCAGGCCGCCACGCTCATGCCCAGGAAGGTCCTCTTCGCGCCGATACGGTCGCTCAGGATTCCAGCGATGAACAGGGAGATGAGGTAGCCGGCGTACCAGCCGCTGCTGATCAGTCCCGCCTGACCGGCGCTCATCGACCAGGCTCCCATCAAGACGGACACGGCCCCTGAGTACGCCATGAAGATGAACCCGAAGCTCAAGCGGCTTGCGCAAAGCAGGGTCAGCCACCGGGCATCAGACATCGGTTGACGCACTCAGAAAAGACGCGCAGCCAGGTCGGCCACGGCCCAGCGCTCGCAGTGCCCTGCCCACAGGTCCTTCTCAGGCGTGTTCGCGACCTCGTGGTGGCTGCTCTGGACGCTAGCAGACGTCATCACCCTTTGCCAGTTCGCCAATGGCGCGGCTGCGACGTTCCAGGAGGCCTTTGGTGAATTCGAGACAAAGCGACGCGAAGGAATGTGCATCTTCGGCGTCCGCAAGCAGATACCGTCCGTCAATGCATCCCTTTTCGCGATAGTTCGTCGCGAGTTGAGTACCGACGTCGAGACGGGAACCCGGGGCCGGATCGCCGGGGGTCGCGCTGGATCGTTCGATGGCGTTTACAAGATTGCCCTCGACCAGCACGACGAAAACATCGGGCATCTAGCTCTCCCTGTTCGCTTTGCCGGCGACTTCTATGTGTCGCAAGACCGCCGGTTGTTGCCGCGGCAGTTGCCAAAGCAATATGGCGGATTGTCTGACTGCTTGCAGCCACACATGTAGAAGAGCTCGCTAATCGGCGCAATGAACTCGATCGGCTCGAGACCTGTCCCGGCGTGCGACCCGTCGCACCACGGCTGAGTGGCACTCAAGCCGCATCGGCACCAGCGATAAACCTTCCCCTCCTCCACTCGCACTGCGTATGGGCCGCGTTGCGCGGGGATTGGCGTTCGCATCCCGGAAGGCAGCGATTCCTTCTCACCTGCTTTCACGACGTGTCGCCACCAGGAAGCTGAACTGCGCGGACGAGATTCGGGAACGGATCAACTGCATTGGGCAGGTTCATCGCCGCAATGAAGTACTCCTGAAACTTTGGTGCAATGGCCGTTTCTACCTTCTCGACGCGGCGAACCACGGTCTCGATTTCCCGACGTGCCGCGGCACTCAGCAGCGCGATGCGCGCACCGGTTCCAGCGGCATTCCCGACGGACCGGACCTTGTCGAGCTCGCAGTCGGGAATCATGCCGAGAATCATGGCGTACTTCACATCGATGTAGCTTCCGAAGGCGCCTGCCAGGAGAACCTGGTCGACATGATCGACGCCCATCTCGTCCATCAGCAGCTTGGCACCCGAGTAGCAGGCCGCCTTCGCAAGCTGGATTGCGCGGATGTCGCTTGGAATGACTTTCACGACACGGTCCGCGCCTCGATGAAGGATGTACTCCACGTTGCGGCCTCGAGGAATGAGATGGGGGTTGTTGCCTATGTCCTTTCCCTTCGCGACCATTCGCCCCGTTTGATCGATGACGCCGGCCATGAAAAGCTCGGCGACAACCTCGATGATGCCGGAGCCGCAGATGCCGGTGACGCCGACTGCAGCAACGCCCTCGGCGAAGCCTGGATCATCCGACCACAGATCGCAGCCGATCACCTTGATTCGCGGGGCCAGGGTTGCCCGGTCGATGCGCACGCGCTCGATCGCGCCGGGAGCTGCACGCTGCCCGGAACTGATCTGTGCACCTTCAAACGCAGGCCCGGTCGGGCTGGAGCAGGCGATGAGACGGTTCTTGCAGCCCAGCACGAGCTCGGCGTTGGTTCCGACGTCAATGACCAAAGTCATGTCGTTGGAATCGTGAGGTCCCTGCGACAGAATCACCCCGGCAGCATCGCCGCCGACGTGTCCGGCAATGCAGGGCAGCAGGTAAATGTGCGCGCCCGGATTCAGGACCAGTTCGAGATCACGCGCGAGCAAGGTGATGCCCCTGTCTAGCACCAATGGAAAGGGTTCCATCCCGAGTTGCGTCGGGTCCACCCCCAGCACCAGGTGATGCATCGTCGGGTTGCCGACCAAGGTCATCTCGAGGATATCTGCCGCGGGCACCGCGGCCTCGCGCACGACCTGATCCACCAGCGCCCGCAGTGCCTCGCGAACCGACGCCGTCAGCACGGGAGCCTGTCCCTCGTTCTGCTGCAGGTATGAGATGCGGCTCATGAGGTCTTCGCCGAAACGGATCTGCGGATTCATCATCCCGCCGCTGGCCAGGACTTCGCCCGTGGTCAGGTTGCAAAGGTGCCCTGCGATAGTCGTCGTGCCGACGTCGACGGCCAAACCGAGGACATGCTCCTTAAAGCCCGGCCACACTGCGACAAGCCGTGCCCCGGCCCGAACTGCGACGGTGATCTTCCAATCGCCTCCGTATGCCTCCCCGGCTCGAACGGCCGCGGAAAGTGTGCGGACGAAACTGATATCGACCTCGAGCCCGCGCAGCCCCCACTCCGTTTCGAGCGCTGCCTCGACGCGTCTGAGATCGCTTGTCTGGTCGGACATGCTCGGCTTGGGCAGATCGAGGTAGTACAGACGAACGACCGGGTCGATGTGCAGGTTGCGAATCGTGTCCGCGGCTTTGCGGACCATTTGCCGATGAATCTGGCTGTCGGCCGGGACGTCGATGACCACGTCGCCAAGCACGCATGCCTGGCAACTCAATCGGCGCTCGGCGTCGAGGCCTTTGAGCCTTTGGTACTTGCGCTCCGTCTCGCCGAACGGCGTCAGGTGCGCTGTCGAGGAAGAAATCTTGAGTTTCGGAAATTCGCCGGTACTCAGCACCACCTGACAACGTCCGCAGACGGCGCGCCCCCCACACACGGAGTCGATGTCCACACCGAGACTGCGCGCCGCTGACAACACCGTGGTCCCGACGGGAAACTCCCCCCGACGGCCCGAGGGCATGAAGACCAGCTTGGCCATTCTCTCGGCCGAACCTGCGGCTTCGGGCGCCGCCACAGGAATCGATGCGGTGTGGTCCGCGTTCACACGCGCGTCTTCATGGCGCGACCCTTACCGACAATGACTCGATTTCTGATGAGGGAAGACTCGCGTCATCGCGAACCTGCTGCAACAGAAAGTCACGCAGGACCATCACCGGCTTGGATCCGCGTAAAGCCTCCGGATACACGAAGTACGCATCAAAAGTCGGACCCGCAACGTCGTGCAATACCTCCACAAGGTCCGGCGCCTCCTCGACGATGTAGTAGGGAAGCGCCCCGATTCCCAATCCGCTCTTGACGGCACGGTAGATGGCATACACGCTGTTGACTTTCAGCGCAGGCTTGCGCTCGACGCCCGGCTCGCGCCCGACCTGCAGGATCCAATCGAAATTCTTGAAGGGTATCTCCGCATCGTTTCCGTAGACGATCAGCTCGTGGTGATCGAGCTCCCGCGGCGTACTGGGCATTCCGTGTGTGGCAATGTATTCCTTGCTTGCGTACAGGTGGTATCGACTGCTCATGAGGCGTCGCTGAATCAGATTCGGGTTGGTTTGCTCGGCAAAGCGAATCGCCACGTCGGCCTGTCTCGCAAGCAAGTCGAGCTCTGACGTGTCGACGAGAAAGGCAGACACGGCGATTTCCGGATACTGCCAATGAAACCGGGCGATCCGGGAGGCCAGCCATGCGGAGCCGAAAGTGATCGTCGTCGTGATCCGCAGCGGGCCGTCGGCCTGGCCACGAGACTCGGCCAGGCGTGCCAGCCCTTGTGCGAGCCGAAGGTCCATATCATGGACAACCGCGGAAAACAAATGACCGTGTTCGGTCAGCATCAGCCCTCGCGCGTGGCGATAGAAGAGTGAGACGTTGAGCGACTCCTCAAGCGCGGCGACCTGCCGGCTCACTGCTGATTGGCTCAACTGAAGCTTTCGAGCCGCGTGAGTGAAACTGCCGGCCTCAACAACCGCATTGAAGAGCCGCAGGCGATCCCACACGATTGGCTGCATGCGTTTCGTCATTTTGCGCGTTGGTTCGCTTGTCTCCGTGGTTTCGGGCGCGACGCGCCTGTCGAAGACGTCGCCTACGCAAATTCTGCCCTCTATCTCTCGCCGACCGACAGACGGCTAAGGAGAAGTCCGCACCTTGAGCGCCTTGAACCCTCCGAAACTGTCAGCCACGATTTCGAATGTGACCTTCATGCCGGGATCCGGCGCGCCATTGTCGACTTCCCCAACCGCGGACTTGTGCACATAGATTTCCTGGCCGCTCCTGTCGTCCCGGATGTACCCACCGAACGGGGTCTCCTTGGCGGTGAATCGAGTGACCACGCCTGTTGTCGGCCCTGGGAAGATCCCGCGCGCGGCCGCCTTGTCCATGGCCGGCTTGTTGGTGATCACCTCGATACCCGCTTCGGCCTCGAACGTTTCCCAGATCTGGCGCGCCACATCGACCGCAGAACGCTTCGAGGAGTCGATATCAAGCGCGGGCTTGGTGACAGGCGCGTTGGCGCCGTACAGCTTGCGCCGAAGAGTCTCGTCCTCGCGATCCCGTGCGGCGACGCTTTCACCGAGTTGCCGCGTACGCCCCCCGCCCTCTTCCTTGCGCTGCTTCCATCGCTGCTCACGCACCGAGTCATCTGCGTAAAGGCGGACCAGAAAGACGTTCTGCTTGCCGGCGAGGACGGCATCCATGAACGCGCTTTCGAAGATCATGAGCTTCTCGTTCCACTCCGTCATGCTGAGTGTTTCAGCGTCGAGTTGACGATGGAAAGACTCAGGTAGCTCGGCGGTGACCGGTACGCGCGTGTACTTCGCCTCGGTGGTCGCTTTCTCGCCGCGATTCGTGAGCTTGAAACCCGTCATGAGAGACAGCTCCTGTGCGACGTCGGTCTTCAGGCAGCACGACTTGCCGTAGATCGCGATGATGTTGTCCATGGTTTCAGCCAAAAAAGAAAGAACTACTCAACTGATGGCCGTCGCGCTAGCGTCGGCGCTGCTTGGCTACGCAAGATCCCGTGCCGCGACATCATGGCGCCGAGGACGCCGATTTTCCGGGCAGCCAGAAGTCCCTTTTGCGAATTCATCAAACGGCCGATCGGGGTCGCGCAGGTGTGAACGAGGCGCGTCGCCGGCAGGTAGCCGATCAAAGCGCACGCAGCAATGACATGGACGAGCCACAAGGGCTGGTAGGCGCTCGCGGGCAGCGTTCCAAATGTCGCCATGATTCGAGCGAACCCAAGACCGACAAAAGACCAAGCATGAATGGGGTCCGTGGGCGTTTGCGCAATGCGCCACCCCTCAACCACGAAGCCACTCAGTACGATGAAAAGGAGAAAAGCGGACATCGGACTGTCGGCAAATTTTCGCTCGGGCTTACCCCGGACCGAGACTCGCCAGCCGAGCGCGATCACGCAGCCGATCAGGACCATCAGGCCCGTGACGTCGAAACCCAGATCGAAGGCCAGCCGGACCGGATGGCCCGGCTCACGCCACACGTCGTGCCAGCCGAATGCCGG
>PLZH01000019.1 GCA_003152055.1 Burkholderiales bacterium | reverse complement strand
ACGATGCCGCGCACCGGCGTCGTGAAGCGGAACGCGACGCCACGCTCGGCGGCAAGCACCGCCAGGCGCTGCGTGAACTTGAAGCAGTCGCCGGTCTCGTCGCCGGCGAGGCGCCGGGGAGGAGCAGGCCGCCGACGAACTTCCCGCGCACCTGCGCCAGCGCCGGTTCGTGGCAGATGCAGCCGGCACAGTCGAGCAGCTCGAAGGCGACACCGCTTTCGCGCAGCACGGCGATGTCACTGGCGCTCGCGTCAAATTGCTTTTGCGTGCGAAAGAGCTGCAAGGTGCCCTGCATGCGCTCGTCGTAAGCGATGCCGGTGGCGGCGCGCGGGGCGCGCAGGCAATCGCGGCTGTACTCGGCGAGCCGGACCATCCTCGTCTTGTTGATCTCGTAGCGCGCCGCGGTGCAGTTGCGCAGCATCGCCAGGACCCAGCCGATGAAAGCGGCATCGATGTGCCGCCGGATGACGAGCGGGCGGGTAGTGCATCGCCAGCCACTGGATCGCCTTCAGGGGCACGCTCGGCCCGGCCCAAGGCGCCGAGTAGCCGGGCGACACCTCGCCGGCATTGGCGAAGCTCGTCTCGAGCGCCGGCGCCGTCTGGCGATCGATCACCGTCACCTCGTGGCCGGCGCCGGCGAGCTCGTACGCCGCGCTGACGCCAATGACGCCGGCGCCGAGGACGAGCACCTTCATGCGCTCGAGGCCAGAGCCGCACCAAACGCCCACCGAGGCGCGCATCGAGCAGGGTGGCAGTGGGGAAACGGATTCGTCATGCGCGGTACGGCATCATTCGTCGTTGCGGCGATTTTGTACGCAGCGCCCCTGGGGAGGCAGGATCATGATTCACGTGATGGCTTCGATCGTCGTCAAGCCCGAGCACGCCGCGGCGGCCAAGGCCTTGCTCGTCGGGCTGGCGGCCACCTCGCGCAACAAAGCCGGTTGCCTCGCCTACGAGCTCTTCCAGCGTCACGATGCACCGCACGTGTTCCAGACGGTCGAGCAATGGCGGGCGCAAGCCGACGTCGATGCGCAGATGAAGACACCGCACGTCGTTGCGGCAATCGGCGCGGCCGTGCCCATGCTCGCTTCGCCCCTCGCTGTACACGGCTTCGCGAAGATCGGCTGAGGTGGCGCTCGCCCCTGCCTTCATCGCCCCGGCGCGCTTCGACGACGCCGGCGCCGCACTCGCCCGCGTCCGCGAGATCTACGACGGCAGCATCGACCACCTGCGCGCCGCGCTGCAGGCGTTCGTCACCGGGGCGGCGCCGGCGGGGCGCGTGCGCGCCTGCTACCCGTTTGTCCGCGTTCACACCGACACGGTCGCCCGTGCCGACTCGCGCCTCAGCTACGGCTTCGTCGCCGGCCCCGGCACGTACGAGACGACGCTGACGCGGCCCGACCTGTTCGCCAGCTACTACCTCGAGCAGTTCCGTCTGCTCCTGCAGAACCACAGCGTCTCGCTCGAGATCGGGACGAGCGCGCAGCCGATTCCGGTGCACTTCTCGTTCGCCGAGCACGACCACATCGAAGGCAGCCTTTCGCCCGAGCGACGCCTGCTCTTGCGCGACCTGTTCGATCTGCCCGATCTCGGCGCCATGGACGACGGCATCGCCAATGGCACCTTCGTCGCGGCGCCGGGCGAATCACGCCCGCTCGCCCTCTTTACCGCGCCGCGCGTCGACTACTCACTGCACCGGCTGCGCCACTACACCGGCACCGACCCGGAGCACTTCCAGAATTTCGTCCTCTTCACCAACTACCAGTTTTATATCGACGAATTCGTCCGCCTCGGCCACCAGGCGATGGCGGGCGCTGCCGGCACCGAGGCCTACGATGCCTTCGTCGAGCCGGGCAACGTGATCGAGCGACGCAAGGGCGCCGCGGCGCGGCGCGGCGACGATCTCGGCGCGGCTCCGCCGCGCCTGCCGCAAATGCCGTCNNCTGCGCCCGCATGCGTGGGTCATGCTCGGTCACTGCGCCGGCCTGCGCAACACGCAGCAGCTCGGCGACTACGTGCTCGCCCACGGCTACGTTCGCGAGGACCACGTGCTCGACGAGGACCTGCCGCTCTGGGTGCCGATCCCGGCGCTTGCCGAGGTACAGGTGGCCCTCGAGGCGGCTGTCGCCGAAGTGACGCAGCTCAAGGGCTATGAGCTGAAGCGCATCATGCGCACCGGCACCGTCGCGAGCACCGACAACCGCAACTGGGAGCTACTGGCTTCGCATCACGCGCTCAGCACGCCGGAGCGCCGCTTCAGCCAGAGCCGGGCGATCGCCCTCGACATGGAAAGTGCGACGATCGCTGCCAATGGCTTTCGCTTTCGCGTGCCGTACGGCACGCTGCTCTGCGTCAGCGACAAGCCGCTGCACGGTGAGATCAAGCTGCCCGGCATGGCCAACCACTTCTACCGCGAGCGCGTCGACCAGCACCTGCGCATCGGCGTGCGCGCGATCGAGCTGTTGCGCGCCGCCGGCGTCGACCAGCTGCACAGCCGCAAGCTGCGCAGCTTCGCCGAGGTCGCTTTCCAGTAGCCGCAGCGCCGCCGCGGGGGTTCGGCACGACGAAGCGAAGCCTGATAAACGACCATTATCATGGTCGCCATGCCGCCGCAGCCGCGCGACCTCGCGCAGATCCGCTTCGACAACGCCGTGGCGCTCTTCGACGACTTCGTCCGTGCCACCGTCAAGCACCCCGCTGCCGCCACCTTGCGCGGGCTGGACGGTCGCTTCGCCGAGC
>PLZH01000058.1:56954-81376 GCA_003152055.1 Burkholderiales bacterium | reverse complement strand
TTCACCGTGTGCGTGACTTCGGGATGGAACTGCACGGCGTAGTAGCCCCGGCTTTCGTCGGCCATGCCGGCGATCGGGCAGCTCGGCGTCGAGGCCATGAGCGCGAAGCCGGGCGGCAGCCGGGTCACCTTGTCGCCGTGGCTCATCCAGACCTTGAGCATGCCGTGGCCGGCATCGGTAGAGAAATCCTCCAGGCCCTCGAGCAACCGGGTGTGGCCGTGCGCACGCACCTCGGCGTAGCCGAACTCGCGGTGCGTGCTCGCCTCGACCTGGCCGCCGAGCTGCACCGCCATCGTGAACATGCCGTAGCAGATACCGAGCACCGGAACGCCGAGCTCGAACACCGCCTTCGGCGCGCGCAAGTCGTGCTCTTCGTAGGTCGAGGCGTGGCTGCCCGAAAGAATGATCGCCTTCGGCGCGAACTCGCGGATGAACGCGTCGCTCACGTCGTTCGGGTGGATCTCGCAGAAGACGTGCGCTTCGCGGACGCGCCGCGCGATGAGCTGCGTCACCTGCGAGCCGAAGTCGAGGATGAGGATCTTGTCGTGCATCGTCGCTAGCTGCTCGGCGCGGCGGCGCCTGTCCGCGCCAGCCGGGCCTTATTGAAATGCATCCAGGCCAGGCCGAGAGCCGCCAGCTGCAGCAAGGCGCAGAAATAGAACGGCGCGCCGATGCGCCAGTCGCCGCGCGGCAGATGCGAGACGACGCCGAGCAGCGGCGCACTGAGGAGCGGCGCCACGACGGCCATGAGACTTTGCAGCGAGCTCACCGTGCCCATCGTGCGGCCTTGCGTCGTGGCGTCGGCGGCGCCCGAGATGATGCTCTGGATAGAAGCCGCCACGGTGAAGCCGAGCACGTTGCAGAAGATGACGGCATACATCATCCAGCCTTGGCTCGCTGCGCCCCAGGCCACGTAGCCGAGCGCCGACGAGACGAGGCCGACGACCGCGAGCCGCTGCGGCGAAAAGCGCTTGAGCAATCGCCCGAGCAGGAGGCCTTGCACGATCGCCGACATGATGCCGACGGCGAACAGCGACCAGCCGTTCTGCAGCGGCCCCCATCCGAACTTGAAGCTCGTGTACAGCACCCAGCTCGTGTAGAGGATGAATTGCGACAGTGCAGTGCAGGCGATCACCGCCACGAGCACGCCGACGCCGCCGAGCCGCCCGAGCTGCGCCAGCGCTGCGACAGGGTTGAGGGCCGCGGCCCAATCGACGGCCCGGCGCTTTTCAGGCGGCAGCGATTCGGGCAGGACGAACCAGCCGTAGAGCAGGTTCAGCAGCGCCATGCCCCCGGCGGCAAAGAACGGCAGATGCACGTCGATCGCGCCGAGCAGGCCGCCCGTCACCGGCCCGAGAATGAAGCCGATGCCGAACATCGCGCCGAGCAGGCCGAAGCGCTTGGCCCGATCGGCCGGCGCTGTGATGTCGGCCACGTAGGCGTTGGCGACCGACGCGTTCGACTGCATCGCGCCGCTGAAAAGGCGCACGACGATGAGCATCCACAGCTGCGTCGCCAGCGCCGTGACGAAGAAGCTGAGCGAGAGCGCGCAGAAGCCGACGAGCAGCACCGGGCGGCGCCCGTACCTGTCCGAAAGCGCGCCCAGCACCGGCGAGGAAATGAAGTTGGCGATGCTGAACGAGAAGGCGACGGCGCCGTACCACCAGGCCTGCTCGGTCTGCGACGAGGTGAAGCTGCCGACCAGCGCCGGTAGCACCGGCACGATGAGGCCGATCGACACCATGTCGATCAGCACCGTGATCATGATGAAAGGCATCGCCGCCTGCCGCTCGCGCGCCGCGGTGCCGGGAGTAGCGGTCGTCATTCGGCGCGGTAGTTCGGCGCTTCCTTGGTGATCTGCACGTCGTGCACGTGGCTCTCGCGCATGCCTGACGACGTGATCTCAACGAACTCGGCCTTCTCGTGCATCTCGGCGATGCTGGCGCAGCCGCAGTAGTGCATCGCCGCGCGAAGCCCTCCGCTCATCTGGAAGATGATGCCGACGACCGAGCCCTTGTAAGGCACCTGCCCTTCGATGCCTTCGGGGACGAGCTTGGCGCTGCCTTCCGAGCCCGCCGCACTGGCCTCGCCTTCCTGGAAATAGCGATCGGCCGAGCCCTGCTGCATCGCGCCGATCGAGCCCATGCCTCGGTAGCTCTTGTAGGTGCGGCCCTGGTAGAGGATCACTTCGCCCGGCGCTTCCTCGGTGCCGGCGAAGGCGCCCCCCATCATCACCGAGTCGGCGCCGGCGGCGATCGCCTTAGCAAGGTCACCCGAGAAGCGGACGCCGCCGTCGGCGATGAGCGGCACGCCGCTGCCGGTGATCGCCTTGGCGACCGCATCGATCGCCATCACCTGTGGCATGCCGACGCCGGTGACGATGCGCGTCGTGCAGATCGAGCCCGGGCCGATGCCGATCTTCACCGCGTCCGCACCCGCCTCGACGAGGGCGAGCGCGGCGGCGCCGGTGGCGATGTTGCCGCCGATGACATCGACGTTGGGGAAGTTGCGCTTGACCCAGCGCACGCGCTCGACGACGCCCTCGCTGTGGCCATGCGCGGTGTCGACGACGATCGCGTCGACACCGGCGCGCACCAGCAGCTCGGCGCGCTCCTCGGTGCCCTCGCCGACACCGATCGCGGCGCCGACGCGGAGTTTGCCCTGCGCATCGCGGGCCGCGCTCGGAAAGCTCGTCTGCTTGGTGATGTCTTTTACCGTCATCAGGCCGCGCAGCTCGAAGGCATCGTTGACGACGATGACGCGCTCGAGCTTTTCCTTGTGCATCAGCGCTTTGCCTTCGGCGAGCGAGGCGCCTTCGCGCACCGTGACGAGCTGCTCGCGCAGCGTCATGATCTCTTTGACCGGCGCGTCGAGCCGGGTTTCGAAGCGAAGGTCACGATTGGTGACGATGCCGACGACCGTCTTTCCCTGCACGACCGGAAAGCCCGATACGCCGCGCGCTTTCGACAGCTCGATCACCTCGCGCACCGTCATCTCGGGCCCGACGGTGATCGGATCGCGGAGCACTCCGGACTCGTAGCGCTTGACCTTGGCGACCTCGGCCGCCTGCTGCTTCGGCGTCAGGTTCTTGTGGACGATGCCGATGCCGCCTTCCTGCGCCAGCGCGATGGCCAGGCGTGCTTCGGTCACGGTGTCCATCGCCGCCGAAACGAGCGGCAGGTTCAGGCGGATGTTGCGGGAAAAAACAGTGGCGAGGCTGGTGTCGCGCGGCAGGATACGAGAGAACGCCGGGACCAGCAACACATCGTCGAAGGTCAGCGCTTTGCCCAGAAGGCGCATATGAAAAGCTCCAGACGCAAAAGTGAATTATACGGATGCATGCACAAAATACCGGATTGCACGCGCGCAACGCGCCCCGCCGCAGGCCGCGCCGGTAAACTTCTCCGCAGTTGCAATGAGGTGCCGCCCGACCATGCTTCGTTCCATCGCCTTTCGCAGCGTCGTGACCGGCGCCATGGCCGCCCTCGCCTTGTTCGCATTGCCGGCGCAGGCGCAGTGGAAATGGCGCGACGCCGCCGGCCACGTCCAGTACAGCGATCTGCCGCCGCCCTTGGGCACGCCGGACAAGGACATCCTCGCTCGCCCTGCCGTGCAGCGACGCGCCGCCGCAGCGGCGCTGCCCGCCTCGGCGGCGTCCGAAGGCGCGGCCGCCTCCAATCCGCTCGCGCCGCGCACCGTCGATCCCGAGCTCGAAGCCAAGCTCAAAAAGGCCGACGCCGACAAGGCCGCGAAGGCCAAGGCCGACGCAGAGCACGACGCCGCGGCGCGGGCCGACAACTGCACGCGCGCGAAGAGCCAGATGCAGACGCTCGAAAGCGGCGTCCGCCTGGCGCGCACGAACGACAAAGGCGAACGCGAGATCCTCGACGACGCGCAGCGCGATGCCGAGATGAAGCGCACGCGCGGCGTCATGGCCGCCGACTGCAAGTAGCCGGCGCCACCCTTACCTCCGATTCGCGCGCCGCCGCCTCGCTTCCTTCGGGTCGACGGCGAGCGGCCGATAGATCTCGACACGGTCGCCTTCGCGCAAGATGGTTTCGAGCGCGCAGCGCCGGCCCCAGAGGCCAACCGATTGCGTCGAGATGTCGATTTCGGGAAATCGCTCGAGCACGCCGCTGGCACGGATCGCGTCGAGTGCACTTGAACCGGCGCCGACTTCGATTTCCACCTCGACGGCCTGACCGGGCCGCGGCGTGCAGGCGACCGCGACGCGAAGCGGCACCTTGGCGGCCGTGGCGCCGCTAGCGCGGCCCATAGACCTGCTCGGCCCGGCGGACGAAGGAATCGACGAAGGTATTGGCGATGCGATCGAAGACCGGGCTGATCGCCGCATCGAGCACGCCGTTGGAAAACGCATAGCGCATCTCGAACTCGATCTTGCAGGCTCCTCCGTTCGAGCCGCCGGGCCCGCAAGGCAGCGGCAGGGGCACGAAGCTCCACAGGCCGTCAAGCAGCGAGAACGGCCCGTCGACGAGGCCGACGTGCACCGACTCGTCCTTCACTTGCACGTTCTTCGTCGTGAACGCGTGGCGGATGCCGGCGTACGCGAGGTGAAGGCGCGCCGTCACCTCGCTCTCGTCACGCTGCAGGATCTCGGCGCGCTCGCACCACGGCAGGAACTGCGGATACGCCTCGACATCGACGACCAGCTTATAGATCTCGGGCGCCGCGTACCAGATCAGCACCGACTTCTTGACCTGCTTCATAGAATGCCTAAATTGTAGGAGTGAGCCTTTTGTCGATCGCCGAGAACCGTCGTGCCCGGTTCGATTACCACATCGAGGAACGCTACGAGGCCGGGATGGTGCTCGAAGGCTGGGAGATCAAGGCCGTCCGCGCCGGTCAGGTGCAACTGACAGACGGTTACGTCGTCATCCGTGACGGCGAGCTCTATCTCATCGGCTGCCGCATCAACGCCTTGCGCAGCGCCTCGACGCATGTGCAGCCCGAGGCCGACCGGACGAAGAAGCTGCTGATGCACAAGGAAGAGATCCGCCGCCTCATCGGCAAGATCGAACAAAAGGGCTTCACGCTCGTTCCGCTCGATCTGCATTACAAAGGCGGCCGGGTGAAGGCCGAGATCGCGCTGGCCAAAGGCAAAGCCGAGCACGACAAACGCAACACCGAGAAGAAACGCGACTGGGAGCGCGAGCGCGGCCGTCTGCTGCGGCACAAGGTCGCGACGCCCGGCAAACACTGAGAAGGCAAGACCAATGTGGACCACTGCCGAAGCCCTGACACCCGCCCGCCGGCCGGTGCTGCGCGAGATCGACGAGCTGCCCGGCCCGCCCGGCCTGCCGCTCCTCGGCAACATGTTGCAGATCGACAAGCCGCACATCCACCAGCAGGTGGAAGCGTGGGCGCGCCGCTACGGCCCGTTCTTTCGCTTCCGCCTCGGCCGTGAGCGACTCCTCGTCGTTGCCGACCACGTGGCGATGGGGATCATCTTTCGCGACCGGCCCGAAGGCTTTCGCCGCACCAGGCGCTTTCGCGACGTTGCCGCCGAGATCGGCCTGGCCGCCGGCGTGTTCGGTGCCGAAGGCGAGGCGTGGCGGCGCCAGCGCAAGATGGTGATGGCGGGCTTTGATCCGCGCCATCTGCGCGCCTACTTTCCCTCGCTCGTGAAGGTGAGCCGGCGCCTCGAAGCGCGGTGGCGAAAAGCCGCCGCGGCGGATGCGTCGATCGACCTGCAGGCCGACCTGATGCGTTTCACCGTCGATGCCATCTCGGGCCTGGCCTTCGGTGCAGACGTGAACACGCTCGAGTCCGAGGACAACATCATCCAGCGCCATCTCGACAAGATCTTCCCGGCGATGTTTCGCCGCCTGCTCTCGCCGCTGCCGACGCACCGCTGGTGGAAAACCGCTGCCGATCGCCAGCTCGACCGCAGCGTCGCCGAGGTCAACAGCGCCATCGAAGGTTTCGTCACCGCGGCGCGGGGCCGGCTCGTGGCCGAGCCCGAACGGCGCGCGTCGCCGCGCAATCTCCTCGAAGCGATGCTCGTCGCCGCCGACGACCCGGGCTCGGGCATCAACGACGCCGAAGTCTCGGGCAACGTCATGACAATGCTCCTCGCCGGCGAAGACACGACTGCGAACACGCTCGCCTGGGCGATCTGGCTGCTGCACACGCATCCGGCATGTCTGCAGCAAGCGCGCCAGGAAATTGATGCCCGCGCCGGCGATCCGGACGACTGGACGCCGGAGCGCTTCGCCTCGCTCGAATACGTCGAAGCCTGCGCCAACGAGACGATGCGCCTGAAGCCCGTCGCGCCTTCGATCGTCCTGCAGGCCCTGCGCGACACGACGGTGGCCGACATCCGCGTTCCCGCCGGGACGCTCATCTTCGGCGCCCTGCGCGGCGACTCCTTGCGCGACGAGTATTTCGAAAGCGCCGAGCGATTCAATCCGGAGCGCTGGCTGCACGCCGAACCCGGGCGCGAGGCCGGTTCGGCGAATCGTGTCTCCATGCCTTTCGGCGCCGGGCCGCGCGTCTGTCCGGGCAGGCAACTCGCGATGCTCGAGATGAAGATCGCGCTGGCCACCCTGCTCGGCCGCTTCGAGGTCGAAAGCGTCGCGACGGCCGATGGCAGCGCGCCCGAAGAACGGATGTCGTTCACGATGACGCCGGCCGGCCTGGCCATGCGCCTGCGCGAACGCCAGCGCTGAGGCGCGCGTCAGGACGCGGCCGGCCCGAGGGCGTCAAGCGCCTGCCGGCAGTCGGCGACGAGGTCGTCGATGGCCTCGAGCCCGAGCGAGAAGCGGACGAGCGTTCCCTGCCATGCTGGCCTCGAGCGCATCGCGGCCAGCTCGTACGGCACCGCCAGGCTCACCGGTCCAGCCCAGGAATAGCCGATGCGAAAGAGCTTGAGCGCATCGACGAAGGCATCGACCTGCGCGCTCCGGTAGCGCGTGTCGAAGACCACCGAAAAGAGGCCCGCAGCCTGCGTGCAGAGCGCCGCCCAGTGTTCGTGCCCCGGCGAACTGGCCAGCGCCGGGTGCAGCACGGCGACAACCTCGGCGCGCTTCGACCACCACGCTGCCAGCTCGCGCCCGGCGCGATCCTGCGCTTCGTAGCGCAGCGGCAGCGAGGGCAGCGAACGCAGCAGCAACTCGGCGTCGTTGCCGCCGATACCCCAGCCCATGCGCATGTGCGTCGCCTTGAGGCGCTGATGCAAAGCCGCGTCGCGCGTCGTCACCGAGCCCATCAGCACATCGGCACCGCCGGACGGGTACTTGGTGAGAGCCTGGACCGACACGTCGACCGCGAGCGGGTCGCCGCTCGCGCCGAGCTCGAAAGGATCGAAGGCCAGGCCGGCGCCCCAGGTGTTGTCGAGCGCGACAGTCGCGCTCGGGTGCTCGCGGACGACGCGCACGAGGGCGGGCAGATCAGGAAACTCCATCGTCACCGAGCCCGGTGCCTCGAGCCAGACGAGGCGTGTCGCCGGCGTCATCGCCGCGGCCAGCAACCCTGGCTGCATCGGGTCGTAGAAGCGGTGCCGTATGCCCCAGGCGGCGAGCTCGTTCTTCGCCAGCTCCTTGCCCGGCCCGTAGGCGTTGTCAGGGATCAGCACTTCGTCGCCGGCGCGAAGAAGCGCGGCGTCGACGAGCGTGATCGCGGCGAGCCCGCTTGACACGAGCAGCGTCTCGCTGCCGCCCTCGAGCGTGGCGATACGCTCTTCGAGCGTGAACGTCGTCGGCGTTCCGTGGAGTCCATACGTATAGCCGGTCTTTTCCTTCCAGGTTCGCGCGCGCAAAGCCGCGGTGTTCGCGAAGATGACCGTCGAGGCCCTGTGCACGGCCGGCTGCACCGACGTGAAGCCCGGAGGCGGGACGTAGCGATGGGCGATCAGCGACGTGCTCGAAGGAGGCTTTTTCTTCATCGCGTGCTCCGTCAGCGCCGGGCCCCCGCCGAGTGCCGCCTGCCGCGATGCGCACAGGATGCGCTACAGCGGACTCCCGCGAACAGCCGCATTGGGCCGAAAGCAGCCGCTTGGATCGTCCATGGGCGGGGGGACCCCGAGCGCGGTTTCATCTCAGATCGGCACGCCGATGAGATCATGCCCGTCGGCGGCGATGATCTTAGCCCGCGTGAACTCGCCTGCCCTGAGCGTCCGCGACGCCTTCTCGGGCGGCAGGAGGCGAACGCGGCCGTCGATCTCCGGCGCGTCGGCATAGCTGCGGCCGACACCGCCCCTGCGCCCGAGCGCCGGCGCCGAATCGACCAGCACCTGCATCGTCGCACCGACTCTTCGCTCGAGCTTGGCCGCCGAGACGCCTTCGGCGACGGCCATGAACCTCGCCTTGCGCGCCTCGCGGACCTCGGCCGGCAGCATGCCGGGCAGAGCATTGGCCACTGCACCCTCGACCGGCGAATAGGCGAAGCACCCAGCGCGATCGATCTTCGCCTCGCGGAGGAAACCGAGCAGGTCCTCGAACTCGGCCTCGCTCTCGCCGGGAAAGCCGGCGATGAAGGTGCTGCGCACAACGAGCTCGGGACAGATCTCGCGCCAGCGGGCCAGCCGCTCGAGGTTCTTCTCGCCGCTCGCCGGCCGCTTCATGCGGCGCAGCACATCGGGGTGCGAATGCTGGAACGGCACGTCGAGATAGGGAAGGATCGCGCCCGTCGCCATCAGCGGCAGCACCGCGTCGACGTGTGGATAGGGATAGACGTAGTGCAGCCGCACCCAGGCGCCAAAGGGCTTGGCGATTTCGGCCAGCCGCTCGCACAGCTCGAGCAGCTGCGTCTTCACCGGCCGGCCGTTCCAGAAACCGGTGCGATAGCGAACATCGACGCCGTAGGCGCTCGTGTCCTGGCTGATGACGAGCAGTTCCCTGACGCCCGATTCGAACAGCGCCGCGGCCTCGGACAGCACGTCGCCGATCGGCCGCGAGACGAGGTCGCCACGCAGGCTGGGGATGATGCAGAAGGTGCAGCGGTGGTTGCAGCCTTCGCTGATCTTGAGGTACGCGTAGTGTTTCGGCGTCAGCTTGATGCCGATCGAGGCCCGCGGCGCCGGCACGAGGTCGACGAAGGGATCATGCGGCTTCGGCACGTGGGCGTGCACGGTGTCCATCACCTCGTCGGTGGCGTGCGGGCCCGTCACCGCGAGAACGCTCGGGTGCATCTGCCGGACGAAGTTGCCGCCGCCCTCGCCCGCCTTCGCACCCAGGCATCCGGTGACGATGACCTTGCCGTTCGCGGCCAGCGCTTCGCCGATCGTGTCGAGGCTTTCCTTGACGGCGTCGTCGATGAAGCCGCAGGTGTTGACGATGACAAGATCGGCGCCTGCGAAGGTCTTCGAGGTCGCGTAGCCCTCAGCGCTCAGCCGCGTCAGGATCAGTTCCGAGTCCGTGAGTGCCTTCGGACAACCGAGCGATACGAAGCCGATCTTCGGCGCGGCGATGGCGGCGGGCGGGCGGACGATGCTGTCTTCGCTCATTGGCCGATTTTCACCGATCGAGGTGAGAGGCCTCGGTCTGCAGCAGCGATGAGCTCAGCGCTTCGGCGGTGGCTTCACCGCGGCCGCGCCGGGGAACAGCGTCACCGCCTGCTTGGCTATCTGCTCCTGCATCTGCATGAACACCTGGCGCGACTGTTCGAGGTAGTTGCCCATCAGGTTCTGCACCACCGGCGCCTGCCCGCTCAGGAACTGCGACCACATCTCCGGCGTTTGCAGCGCCGGGTCGTACAGGCCCTTCGACTGATCGGCGATGCGTGCCTGGATGTCGGTGAAGGTCTGCAGGTTCTTCTCGAGGTACGAGCCCATCATGCCCTGCATCGCATGGCCGTAGAAGCGGATGATTTGCGAGAGCATCGAGGTCGAGAAGATCGGCACGCCGCCGGTCTCTTCCTCGAGGATGATCTGCAGCAGGATGCTGCGCGTCAGGTCTTCGCCAGTCTTGGCGTCGCGCACCTCGAAGTCGAGCCCCTGCAGCACCATGCCCTTGACCTCGGCGAGCGTGATGTAGCTCGACACCGCGGTGTCGTAGAGACGCCGGTTCGGGTACTTCTTGAGGATGCGCGGCCCGCTGCGCGCTGCTGTGGCGGGCTTCGGCGCGCCGGCGCGACGGGTCGTTGCCATCGGAATGTCCTGGAGCGAGTGCCGGGCGATTCTAGGAGTGCGCTTCGCGTGGCTCCGAAGGGGTTTTCCCGTCCGGGTCCGTAGCGCGCTCAGCCCCGTGCTTGGCGACGAGGGTCAGGATGTCGTAGCTCGCGACGACCTCCCCGGCCTGGTTCGTCACCTCGACGTCCCAGGCGACGACGCCCTGGCCGCGGCCTTGCGCATCCTTTTTCTGGCGGTCGATCTTGCGCTTGCAGGTCAGGCGGGCGCGAATCGTGTCGCCGATGGCAACCGGCTTGACGAAGCGCAGCGTATCGAGCCCGTAATTCGCGAGCACCGGGCCCGGCGCCGGCGACACGAAGAGCCCGGCCGCCGCCGAGAGCACGAAGTAGCCATGCGCGATGCGCTGGCCGAAGGCCGATTCCTTCGCCGCGATCTCGTCGAAATGCATGTAGAAGAAGTCGCCCGAGATGCCGCCGAAGGCAACGATGTCGGCCTCGCCTACCGTGCGCCGATGCGTGAGCAGCGAATCACCGATCGCCAGCTCTTCGAAATGCTTGCGGAACGGGTGGAGATCGCCTTCGTTCAGCACCGCGCCGCGCACATATTCCCCGGTGATCGCCGTGAGCATGGTCGGCGACCCTTGCACCGCGGCGCGCTGCAGGTAGTGCTTCACCGCGCGGATGCCGCCGAGCTCTTCGCCGCCGCCGGCGCGGCCCGGTCCGCCGTGCTTGAGCATGGGCAAAGGCGAGCCATGGCCCGTCGACTCGGCCGCCGCTTCGCGATCGAGCACGAGCAGGCGCCCGTGCCACGCCGCCATCTGCGGAATCGCCTGCGCCGCGACCTTCGGGTCGTGCGTCACGAGCGTGGCGACGAGGCTGCCGCGACCGCGCGCCGCGAGCGCCAGCGCTTCGTCAAAATCGCTGTACGGCATGAGCGTGCTGACGGGCCCGAAGGCCTCGATGTCGTGCACGACATCGTTGTTCATCGGGTCGCGGCAGAGAAGAAGCGTTGGCGAAAAGAACGAGCCGCTGCCTGCGCCGACACCCACCGGCGCAAATCCGCTGTCGCGGCCGAAGACAATCTCGTTGCCGTGTGCCAGCGCGGCGACGCGTTCGCCGACGTCCTTCTGCTGCGCCTTCGAGGCGAGCGCGCCCATCTTCACGCCTTCGACCGCCGGATCGCCGACGCTCACCCTGGCGAGCCGCTCGCGCAGCTTCGCGGCCAGCGCGTCGAGGTGCTTGCGGGGCACGATGGCACGGCGGATCGCGGTGCACTTCTGGCCCGCCTTCATCGTCATCTCGCGCACCATTTCCTTGACGAAGAGGTCGAACTCCTCGTCGTCGGGCGTCACGTCGGGCCCGAGGATCGCGGCGTTGAGCGAATCGGCCTCGGCGTTGAAGGGGATCGACTTCGCAAGAAGATTGGCATTGCCGCGCAGCTTCAGCGCCGTGTCGGCAGAGCCGGTGAAGGTGACGACGTCCTGGCCGTCGAGCCGGTCGAGCAGGTCGCCCGTGCTGCCGATGACGAGTTGCAGGCTGCCGGGCGGCAAGAGGCCGGACTCGAACATCATGCGCACCGCCGCTTCGGTCAGATAGCTCGTCGCCGTCGCCGGCTTGGCGATGCAGGGCATGCCGGCGAGAAAGGCCGGCGCGAATTTCTCGAGCAGGCCCCAGACCGGAAAATTAAAGGCGTTGATGTGGACGGCGACACCGCCGCGCGGCACCAGGATATGCGTCCCGGCGAAGTGACCTTTCTTGCCGATTTGCACCGCCGGCCCTTCGTGGACGACGTTGCCCGAGGGCAATTCGTTGCCGCCCATCGACGCGTAGGCGTAGAGCGTTCCGGTGCCGCCTTCGATGTCGACCCAACTGTCGCCGCGCGTCGCACCGGTGTGGCGCGAGATCGCATAGAGCGATTCCTTTCGCTCGTTCATGTACGCGGCGAGCGCCTTCAGGCGCGCCGCGCGTTGCTGGAAGTCCATCGCCATCAGCGCCGGAACTCCGGTCCGGCGCGCATGGACGAGCGCCTCGCCGAAATCGAGCTCCTCGGCGTGGACGTGGTGGATCGCGGAGCCATCGATCGCGCTCGACAGCACGCCTCCCGGACGCGTGCCGACCCAGCGATCGGCGATCAGGCTTTGCAGGACGGGCATGGCGCTCATGGCTGGTACTCCGCAGTGACTTCACTGCCGTGGGGGGAAAGCGAACCGGGCGTCGCGCCGATCGCGCGAACGGCACCGAGGCCGCCGAAGAAGAGATCGGCGACGATGAGCGCCATCTCGGCATGCGTCAGCGCGCCGCGCGGCTTCAGCCAGGTGAACATCCAGTTCATCATGCCGAAAAGCAGCATGCTGAGCGGCTTGTCGAGTGCGGCGTCGCGCAACTCCGGGCGCGCCTCGGCGATCGTGTCGGCGAACGCCGCGACGACCTTGCGTTCGCCGTCCAGGATGCGGCGCCGATCGGCGGGCCGAAGGAACTTGACGTCTTCGGTGAGGACGCGATGCTCGGCCTGCGCGCCGGCGTAGACGGCGAGGAAGGCGGCGATGAGGCGCCGCAGTCGCTCCTCGGGCGCGTGCGTTTCAGCCGCCACTTCGTCGACGAGCGCCGCAAGCCGCGCGATGTGCGCTTCGGCGATCTCGACGAGCAGCTGGTGCTTGTCGCGGACGTAGTGATAGAGCGAGGGCTTGGAGACGCCGCAGGCCTCGGCGACCTCGTTCATCGACGTCGCCGTGTAGCCGCGCCTGGCAAAGAGCCGCGCCGCGCGAGCCAGGATCTGCTCGCGCTGGTCGTCGTAGCCCTGGGCGCGTCCGCGCGGCATGTCGGTGCCCGGCTACCTTTCGTCGAACGAGATGACGACGCGTTCCGTCAGCGGGTGCGACTGGCAGGTGAGCACGAAACCGGCGGCGACTTCATGCTTCTCGAGCGCGAAATTGCGCTCCATCCGCACCTCGCCTTCGAGGAGCTTGGCGCGACAGGTGCAGCAGACGCCCGATTTGCACGAGAACGGCACGTCGAGCCCGGCCGCCGCAGCGGCCTCGAGCACGTTGCCCTGATAAGCGTGGAAATCGATCTCGCTGCGCACGCCGTCGCGGATGATCGTGATCTTCGCGTCGGCGGCATCGCCTTCGCGCGGGGCGTGCAACAAAGCCCGCGCGGAGCCTGCCGCGTCGGGAACGCCGAAGCGCTCGATGTGGATCTTCTCGGCGGCGACGCCGGCGGCGAGCAGCGCCGCTTGCGCCTCGTCGTTGACGCCGTGCGGCCCGCAGACGAATACGTGGTCGAGCCGCGCCACGTCGACGAGCGCGCCTGCCGCGAGGAACTCGCCGATCTTGTCGCGCCCGAGGCGGCCGCTGTAGAGCGGCAGCTCGGTCGCCTCCTGCGAGAACACGAGGTGCAGGGTCAGCCGCGAGAGATAGCGATTCTTCAGGTCCTCGAGCTCCTCCATGAACATCGTCGAGCGGAGCTTGCGATTGCCATAGATGAGCGTGAAGCGCGACCGCGGCTCGGCGGCGAGCACTGTCTTCATGATCGACAGGATGGGCGTGATGCCGCTGCCGCCGGCGATGCCGAGATAGTGGCGCGCGGCCACAGGGTCGAGGGGAACGAAAAAGCGGCCTTCGGGTGCCATGACCTGGATCGTGTCGCCCGGCTTCAACGCCTCGTTGATCCAGGTCGAGAAGCGCCCGCCGGGCACCCTGCGCACGCCGACGCGCAGCTCGCCGTCATCGACGCCGGCGCAGATCGAATACGAACGCCGCTCGTCGCTGCCCTCGATCGTGTTACGCAGGGTCAGGTGCTGGCCTTGGATGAAGCGAAACGCTTCGGCGAGATCGGACGGGACGTCGAAGGAGACGATGACGGCTTCGTCGGTGTCGGGCCGGACGTTGCGGATGCGAAGCGGATGGAAATGGAGGCTGCTCATCGGGTGATCAGATCGGCTTGAAATGCTCGAAGGGCTCGCCGCAGGCGCGGCACCGCCAGAGCGCCTTGCATGCCGTCGCGCCGAAGGCCGAGATGCGCTCGGTGTTCATGCTGTCGCAGCGCGGGCAGGCGAGCGCGGCCACGCGCACGCGCGGCACGAAGCGAAGCGGCACGCCCAGCGAAGGCGCTACTGGCCCCGGCGGCGCAATGCCGTACTCGCGCAACTTTCGCCGCCCGGCTTCGCTCATCCAGTCGGTCGTCCACGCCGGCGCGCGGCGCATCTCGATGCGCACCGGACCGAGCCCTGCGGCCTCGAGCGCTGCGACAATGCTCTGTTCGATGACTTCGGTCGCCGGGCAGCCGGAGTACGTCGGCGTGACGACGACGGTGATCGCGCCGGCTTCGCCTTCGATCACATCTCGGACGATGCCGAGATCGCGTACCGAGACGACCGGCACTTCCGGATCGAGCACGCCGTCCAGCACCTGCCAGGCGCGCTCAGCCCGTGTCAGCACGAGGGCGTCATTCACCAGACGCCTCCGGGAAACGCGCGTTGCAGATGCTGCATCTCGGCCAGGATGTAGCCGAGGTGCTCGCTGTGCCGTCCGTTCTTGCCGGTGCTGCGGAACGGGCGCTCGGCCGGCAACGCCAGGCCGGCTTCGACGATGACTTCGGCAAAGCGCGCCCGCCACTCGTCGCGCAGGTCGGACCAGCGCGGGCCCATGCGTTCGCTCGCGGCCTGCTCATCGACGCCGTCGCCTTCGAAGATTTCGGCGACGTAAGGCCAGAGCCAGTCGAGCGCCGCGACCATGCGCGCCTTCGATTCGGCCGTGCCGTCGCCGAGGCGGACGACCCAGTCGGCCGCATGCTCGCGGTGATAGCGCGCCTCCTTGACCGCCTTGCCGGCGATGCCGGCGAGCTCGGTATCGCTGGAGGCCTCGAGTCGCTGCCAGAGCAGCTCGAGAAAGATCGCGATCGCGAGGTTGCGCAGCATCGTTGCCGCGAAGTCGCCGCGCGGCAGCTCGACGAGCGTGATGTTGCGGAAGTCGCGCTCGTCGCGCAGGAAGGCGAGCTGGTCTTCGTCGTGCGGCTCGCCTCCGCGCTCGGCCTCGAGCCGGCCGGCGCGCGTCAGCACCGCCCTGGCCTGACCGACCAGATCGAGCGCCATGTTGGAGAGCGCGATATCTTCCTCGACGATCGGCGCGTGGCCGCACCATTCGGCGAGGCGCTGCGCGAGGATGAGGCAGGTGTCGCCAATGCGCAGGAGATATTGCACCGAAGGATCGCGCGAGACAGTGATCGAAGCTTGCATCGATGACCGCTCACATGTGGTCGAGCGACTTCGGCAGCTCGTAGAAGGTCGGGTGGCGATAGACCTTGTCGGCCATCGGATCGAAGTACGCGGCCTTGTCGCCGGGATCGCTCGCCGTGATCTGATCGGAGCGAACGACCCAGATGCTTGTGCCTTCCTGGCGCCGCGTATAGACGTCGCGCGCGAGCTGGATCGCCATCTGCGGATCGGTGGCGTGGAGGCTGCCGCAATGCTTGTGGTCGAGCCCCGCCTTGCTCCGCACGAACACTTCCCATAGCGGCCATTCATTCCTGACAGCAGCGTCGCTCATGCGGCCTCCCTGAACCCGTGTTTCTGCGCGTGCGCCATCGCCGCGTCGCGAACCCAGGCGCCGTCTTCCCAGGCCTTGACCCGCGCCCCGAGCCTTTCGCGGTTGCAGGGCCCGTCGCCGCCGACGACCTGCCAGAACTCCTTCCAGTCAATGGCGCCGAAGTCGTAGCTCTGGCGCGCCTCGTTCCAGCGCAGTTCGGTGTCGGGCATCGTCACGCTGAGAAGTTTCGACTGCTCCACCGTCGCGTCGACGAACTTCTGGCGCAGGTCGTCGTTGCTGATGCGCTTGATGCCCCAGCGCATCGATTGCTCGGAGTTCGGCGACTCGCTGTCCGGCGGCCCGAACATCATCAGGCTCGGCCACCACCAGCGGTCGACGGCGTCCTGCACCATCGCCTTCTGCGCCTGGCTGCCGTGTGTCATCATCGTCAGCAGCGCCTCGAAGCCCTGGCGCTGGTGAAACGATTCCTCGCGGCAGATGCGCACCATGGCCCGCGCATACGGCGCATACGAGCAGCGGCAGAGCGGCACCTGGTTCATGATCGCCGCGCCGTCGACGAGCCAGCCGATCACGCCCATGTCGGCCCAGGTGAGCGTCGGGTAGTTGAAGATCGAGCTGTACTTGGCCTTGCCCGAATGCAGGGCGTCGTAGAGCTGGTCGCGCGAGGTGCCGAGCGTCTCGGCCGCGGCATAGAGGTAAAGGCCATGGCCGGCTTCGTCCTGCACTTTCGCGAGCAAGATGGCCTTGCGCTTGAGCGTCGGTGCGCGGCTGATCCAGTTGCCTTCGGGCAGCATGCCGACGATCTCGGAGTGCGCATGCTGGCTGATCTGTCGCACCAGGGTCTTTCGGTAGTGCTCGGGCATCCAGTCCTTGGCCTCGATGAATTCGCCGGCGTCGATGCGCGCGTCGAACTTCGCCTGGCGCGCCGCTTCGTCGGCCGATCGGACAGGCCTGGGTGTGTCGTCGCGATCCTTGCCCATCGTGTCCATCGCTTGCGTGTACATCGCCCGTCCTTTCGTCGTCTATTTCTTGCGCTGATCGATGACGCGCCTCGCCTTGCCCACGAGGGTGCGTTCGAGCGTATCGGGCAGGCCGACGTTGACCGTCGTCGTGATGCCGACCATGGTCTTGACGCGGTGGCGCAGCCACGCGCCGAGCTCGTCGCGATCGGCTTGCGAATGCGCGGGCAGCAATTCGCAACGCACCTCGACGGCATCGAGATTTCCCTCGCGCGTGACGACGAGCTGGTACTGCCCCGAGAGCTGCCCGTGGCCGAGGACGATCTCCTCGATCTGCGTCGGAAAGAGGTTGACGCCGCGGATGATGAGCATGTCGTCGCTGCGGCCGACGATCCTGCTCATGCGACGCATCGAGCGCGCCGTCGGTGGCAGGAGCCGCGTCAGGTCGCGCGTGCGATAGCGAACGACCGGCAGCGCTTCCTTGGTCAGCGTCGTGAAGACGAGCTCGCCTTCCGCGCCGTCGGGCAGCACCTCGCTGGTCTCCGGGTCGATGATCTCCGGATAGAAGTGATCTTCCCAGACCACCAGCCCATCCTTGGTCTCGACGCATTCGCTCGCCACGCCCGGGCCCATAACCTCCGAGAGACCGTAGATGTCGACGGCGTCGATCCCGGCATTGGTCTCGATCTCCTTGCGCATAGCCTCGGTCCAGGGCTCGGCGCCGAAGATGCCGACTTCGAGGCTGGTCGACTTCGGGTCGATCCCCTGGCGCACGAACTCCTCGATCAGGACCTGCATATACGAGGGCGTGACCATGATGATCTGGGGCTGCAGATCGCAGATCAGCAGCACCTGTTTCTCGGTCTGCCCGCCCGACATCGGAATCACCGTGCAGCCGGCCCGCTCGGCCCCGTAGTGCGCGCCGAGGCCACCGGTGAAAAGACCGTAGCCGTAGGCGACGTGGACCATGTCGCCGGGCCGGCCGCCGGCAGCGCGGATCGAGCGCGCGACGAGGTCGGCCCAGATGTCGATGTCGCGCAGCGTGTAGCCGACCACCGTCGGCTTGCCCGTCGTCCCCGACGACGCGTGGATGCGCGCCACGCGCTCCTTCGGCACCGCGAAAAGGCCGAAGGGATAGTGATCGCGCAGATCGCTCTTGACAGTGAAGGGGAACTTCGCGAGATCGGAGAGCTGCTTCAGATCCGAGGGATGCACGCCCTTCGCATCGAACGCCTGCCGGTAGTGCGCGACGTTCTCGTACGCATGCTTCAGGCTCCATTGCAAACGTTGCAATTGCAGGGTGCGCAGTTCGTCGGCACTGGCCCGCTCGATCGGCTCGAGCTCGCCAGGCAGAGGTCGCTTGACGGTCATGGCGTCTCCTTCGCGGGTTCGGGGATCACCGTCCGGCCAGTCAAGCTGTGCGATCGGCCGCGCACGAGCGCGACCTTGGCGCCGTTCTGGTTACTGACGACGATATCGTAGACGCCGGCGCGTCCCACGCGCCAAGTTTCGGCGGCCGTCGCCGTGAGCACGTCGCCGCGATGCGCCGGCGCGAGAAAGTCGATCGTGAGGCCGGCCGCGACGGTGAGCACGTTGCGCGAGTTGCAGGCGTAGGCGAANNCGCGATGCTCATGCCGAGGCCGCGCGAGGCGCGGTCGGCAGCGAACATGTGCGCGCCGACGACAGCGGGATCGGAGCTCGACGCACCGCTCATCGCTTCATCGATCGCTGAAGATCGCCGGCCGCTTGGCCATGAAGGCGGCAACGCCTTCGAGATAGTCGTACGAAGCGCCGAGCACGCGCTGCAGATCCGCTTCGTGGCTGAGAGCAGCGGCGAAATCGAGGCCTTGCGACGCATCGATCGCGGCACGTGCGGTGACCAGGGCGCGCGTCGGCATCGAGGCCAAGCGGGCAGCAAGGACCCGGATTTCGGACTCGAACACGGCGTCATCGACGCATTTCCAGATCAGGCCGATGCGCTCGGCATCCTCGGCCGCGAGCTTGTCGCCGAGCAGCGACAGCGCCAGCGCCTGGGCCCGGCCGACCAGACGCGGCAGCAGCCAGGTGCCGCCGCAATCGGGGATGAGGCCGATCTTCGCGAAGGCCTGGACGAAGCTCGCCGAGCGCGCCGCGACGACGATGTCGCAACAGAGCGCGAGGTTCGCGCCGGCCCCCGCGGCGACGCCGTTGACCGCCGCGACGACCGGTACCGGCATCGATCGGACACGCAAGGCCAGCGGCTTGTAGTAGCGCTCGATGGCGGCGCCGACGTCGGTCGGCGCGCCACCGGGTTCGAGGTTCGGCGCGACGACCGGGTCGGCGAGATCCTGCCCGGCGCAAAAGCCGCGGCCGCTACCGGTGAGAACGAGGCAGCGCACGTCGCGGTCGTTCGCCGCAGCCTCGAGCGCCGCGGCAAGCTCGCCGTGCATCGCCCCGGTGAAGCTGTTCAACGCCTTCGCTCGATTGAGCTTCAGGGTGCGGACACCGGCGTCATGACTGACGAGAACGAGTGGTTCTTCCAAGTTGTCTCCATGCGCTGCGGACGTATTTCACTCCGCTGACATTCGCCTCTCCTGCCTCGGTCGCCGATGCAAACAAAACCGACCGATCGGTAGGTAAAGTGTAGAGATAGCTGATCGGGTGCACAAGCCCGCCTTCGTACTGAAAGCGCGCAGCGCCGGCCGCGGGGCTGCGCCGAGCCTTTGGCACCGCACGGAAAAAGTTGCCGCAATCGATGCCCGAAGCGGCTCGATCAGCGCGACTGCTGCGGCCCCGGACGGCACGTCCTTCGAGGCAGAGAGCGCTGAATCCGGCGACGACGCCGCTTGGCACGAGGGTTGCGTTACCGCAGATATCAGGGGTTCGCTAGAGCGACGTGCGAGCGCCTGTCGACAGCTCTCGAAAGCGACTTCCCCATGAATTTTCCGATGTTGCGAACGACGCAGCGACAACAGCATGCCGTCACCCCGAGGCTGCAGCACGCGGTGCGCCTGCTGCAGCTCTCCTCACTCGATTTCGCGCAGGAAGTTCACGACGCAATGGGGCGCAACCCTTTCCTCGAAATCGAAGAGGCTGCGCCGGACGCACCGCCGGCCGAGACCGGCGACGGCAGCGACGTTGACCTGAAGACGACCGGCCCCGACGCGTCGATGGCCGACTCGCCTTACGAGCGCGACAGCTGGCAGCAGACGTCGTCGAGCGTTCGCACGCAAAACGCGGAGAGCGACGTCGGCGTGCTCGACCTCATCGCCGCCGACGTCGGGCTGCGCCCGTTCTTGCGCACGCAGATCAACGTGCTGCCGCTTTCGCGGCGCGATCACGCCCTCGCCTGCGCGATCGTCGAGTCGCTCGATGACGACGGCTATTTGCGCACGCCGCTCGACGAGCTCGCAGCGACGAGCGGCATGACCCCGGCGGTCGAGGACGCGGAAATGCTGATCGCCCTGAAGCGAGTGCAGTCGCTGGAACCCTGCGGCGTCGGCGCGCGCAATGTCGCCGAGTGCCTGCAGCTTCAGATCGTCGACATCGAAGACGACGCCCAGCGCGAGCTTGCCCGCCGCATCGTCACCGATCATCTCGATCGACTGGCCCAGCACGACGTCAACGGCATGGCGCGGACGCTAAAGAAGACGCCGGCGCAGATCGAGGCCGCCTGCGAGCGTATCCGCCACCTGAATCCGCGGCCGGGCTGGCAGGTCGATTCCTCGGCGACGCAGTACATCACGCCCGACGTTCTGGTTCGCAAGATCCGCGGCCGCTGGATGGCGACGCTCAACCGCGCCATCGTGCCGCAGGTGCGCCTCAACCAGACCTATGCCACGATGTTCCAGGAACACCGCAACGGCAGGAACACGGAGCTGGCACAACACCTCCAGGAAGCGCGCTGGACGGTGAAGAACATCGAGCAGCGCTTCTCGACCATCCTCATGGTCGCCGAAGCGATTCTCAAGCGCCAGCAGCACTTCCTCGAGTTCGGGGCGATGGCGATGAAGCCGCTCGGGCTGCGCGAGATCGCGCAGGAACTCGGCCTGCACGAGTCGACCGTCTCGCGCGTCACCAACAACAAGTACATGGCAACGCCGGTCGGCGTCTTCGAGCTCAAGTACTTCTTCTCGCGCGAGATGGCAACGACGAGCGGCGGCGGCTGCTCGGCGACGGCGATCCGCGGCGTCATCAAGGGCATGATCGACGCCGAGAGCGCGGCCGAGCCGCTGTCGGACGCGCAGATCGCACGCCTCCTCGTCCGCCAGGGTCTCAAGGTGGCGCGACGAACGGTGACGAAATATCGCCAGGTGCTCAAGCTGCCGTCAGTCGAGCGGCGGCGCCGCTTCGCGCCCGCCACGCCCGCCGCCTGCTGAGCGCTGACGCACAGGCATGCCGCTTGCCCAGCGGGGCTGGCAGCGGCGCGATGCAGACGCGGCGCGAAGGAGCAAGGCACAACGTGGCAGGCGATTCGCAATCCACCCGCACGGCCGGGATCGAAGGCCGAAGCGCCGGCCCCGCCGACGCTTCCGACGAACACCTCCGTGCCATCGCCGCCGCGGCGCCCGTCCTGATCTGGAGCGCGACGCTGGCCGGCGCCAACGACTGGTTCAGTCCGTCATGGACGGCGTTCACCGGTAGGCCGCTCGACGAGCTGCGCGGCGAAGGCTGGACGCGTTCCGTTCACCCCGAAGACCTCGAGCGCTGCATCGGCATCCGGGCGACGAGCTTCGATGCGCCGGCAGCCTTCGCCATGGATTTCCGTCTGCGCCGCCACGATGGCGAATACCGCTGGGTGGCCGACAGCGGCGTGCCTCGCTTCGCCGCCGACGGCACGCCGCTCGGCTTCGTCGGCAGCGCCGTCGACATTCACGAACGCAAGAGGCTCGAGGAGAACCTGGCCGACAGGACGCAGGCCTTGCGCCTCGCGGAACGGCGCCAAGGCCAGTTTCTGGCGATGCTCTCGCACGAATTGCGCAACCCCCTGGCGCCGATCGCCAACGCGGCGAGCGTGCTGCGCACACTCGAGCACAGCAACCCGATCCTGGTACGGCTGCGCGAGATCCTCGATCGCCAGGTCGGCCGCCTCGGCCGCCTCGTCGAGGAACTGATCGACGTGACGCGCGCCGCGCAGGGCCAGATCTCGCTCGTACGCGATCGCGTCTCGGTCGACGGCATCGTCCAGAGCGCCGTGGCGCAAAGCCACGACAAGCTCAACGCCGGCCGGCACCGACTCGAGGTCGACGCCCCCGATCAGCGCCTTCACGTCCGCGGTGATGCCGGCCGGCTGGCGCAGGCGCTCGCCAACCTGATCGCCAACGCCGCCAAGTTCACGTTCGAGCCCGGCGTGATCACGATCGCAGTGCGCCGCGCTGCGAAGACGGTGCAGATCTCAGTCAAGGATCACGGCCAGGGCATCGAGCCTGGCTTCCTGCCGCACGCCTTCGAGCTCTTCGCGCAGCAGGATCAGACGCTGGCGCGTTCGCTCGGCGGCCTCGGCGTCGGCCTGACGCTGGCCCGCCGCATCGCCCAGTTGCATGGCGGCGACGTCGAAGCCTTCAGCGAAGGGCCGGGCAAGGGCGCCGAGTTCATCCTCTGGCTGCCGCTGCTCGCCGAGGAAACCGCGAGCGCGCCCGCACGGCTGCCGCCGAATCCGGACCAGAGCTACCGCGTTCTCGTCGTCGAAGACGACGCCGACGCGCTCGAAAGCCTGCGCCTGCAAATGGAGCTGTGGGGCAACGAGGTGAAGACCGCGCGCAGTGCCGACGAAGCCCTGGCTGTCGCCGCAACGGCGCGACCGCAGATCGTCCTCTGCGACATCGGCCTGCCTGGCATGGACGGCCTCAAGCTCGTTCGCGCGCTGCGCGAAAAGCTTGGTGGCGACCAGGTCGTCTTCGCCGCGGTGACCGGCTACGCGGGTGGCGACGACCAGGAACGCGCGCTGGCCGCCGGATTCGACTCGTTTCTCGTCAAGCCGCTGGAACCGGAAAGCCTGGCCCGCCTGCTGCGCTCGGCTGCCGCTCGCGCCACCGCGTAACCGCGGCCCTCAGTGCGCTTCGTCGAGCGCGCCCGACTCGCTCACCGGATCGTCGTCGTCGCTCGCATATTCCTTGAGGCGGTTGTAAAGGGTCTTCAGGCTGATGCCGAGGGTCGCCGCGGTCTTTTCCTTTTGCCGACCGAGATGCTCGAGGGTAGCCAGGGTGACCTGGCGATCGACTTCGGCGAGCGGCGTGCCGATGCGGATCGCCAGCGTCGGCGCTCCGCCCAGGCTTGCAGCGGCGCTCTGCGCCTGCGGCAGGCAGTCGTCGACGATGGTCGATCCCGTCGCCATCACGTATTCGCGATAGACGACGTTGCGCAGTTCGCGCACGTTGCCGACCCAGCGATGCCCGGCCAAGCGCTCCAGCACCTCGGGCGCGAAGCGTTTCTTCTCGCCTTCGCGCTCGCCGATCTGATCGAGGAAATGCCGGGCGATGAGAGACACGTCCTCGGCGCGATCGCGCAAGGCCGGCAGATGGATGGGAAAGACGTTGAGACGATAGAGCAGATCCTCGCGCAGCTTGCCGCTCGCCACCGCCTGCAGCGGATTGCGGTTGGTCGCGGCGATGAGGCGCACGTCGGCTTCCTGCACCTGCGTCCCGCCGACGCGCATGAACGTGCCGCTTTCGAGGACACGCAGGAGCTTGACCTGCAAATCGAGCGGCATCTCGGTGATCTCGTCGAGGAAGAGCGTGCCGCCGCTCGTCCGCTCGAAGAAACCCAGGTGCTGGCGATCGGCGCCGGTGAAGCTGCCCTTCTCGTGGCCGAAGATCTCGCTTTCGATCAGGTGCGGCGAGATTGCGCCGCAGTTGACGGCAAAGAACGGCTTGGCGCGGCGCCGGCTGAGATCGTGCACGGTGCGGGCCACGACTTCCTTGCCGGTGCCGCTCTCGCCGGTGAGAAAAACCGAGGCCGCCGTGCCAGCGACGCGAACGATCTGGTCGTAGACGCGCCGCATCTCGGGCGAGCGGCCCCAGAGTGCGCCGAAGTGCCCTTCGCTTTCGAGCTGCGATTGCAGGTCGCTGGCGACCGCCTGCAGCGCCGAGGGCCTGCTCACGCGCGAGAGCACGCCCTGCAACTGCTTCAGGCTCATCGGCTTGACGAGATAGTCGGCCGCACCGAGGCGCAAGGCCTGGATCGAGGTGTCGAGACTCGCGTGGCCGGTGATCAGAACGAGTTCGGCGTTCGGCAGCGCCTTCACATCGTTGAAAAGCTCCATGCCGCTGCCGTCGGGCAGCATCAGGTCGAGCAGGACGATGTCGGGCTCCTGCAGAGACATCTGGCGCCGCGCGTCGCGCAGCGACCCGGCCGTGGCGACCGTGAAGCCTTCGCTGGCGATGAGCATGGCCATCGTCTCGGCGGCGTCGGCGTCATCGTCGACGAGCAGGGCGTGGGGCAATTCGGTCGGCTCCGGTGAGTGGATAAGTATCGCATCGCCGCGTTTCTGCACGGTCGATCGGATCGTAGGCACGCCGCCTGCCGAACACAACTTCGGCCGCACGGATTCGCCCGTAGGAGGACGCCTACACGACCCCGCTGCGAGCCGGGTGCTCGGGGCAACGATTACCGAACCCGAGTCCGGGCTCTTATCGCAACCGTCGGCGCGGGCCCGGCACTCGCTCTACGCCCGGCTCGCCGTTGGCACCAACACTGCCGTTCTGGAGGCTGGCCTGGCGTGAGGCGTGTCGTCCGGGTGAAAGCCGATCAGGGTCAGCATCACGAAGAAGCCGATCACGTACGCGACCGCGACATGCCAGCCATGGCGTAGCCATAGACCGACGCTGCGCGCCTCCGGATACATCGTCGCGATCGC
>PLZH01000058.1:13921-56934 GCA_003152055.1 Burkholderiales bacterium | reverse complement strand
GGCGCAGCCAGGCCGTCAGAACGATGGCTCCCCAGACCGCGACGCCGAGAAACGGAAAGGAGCTCGACACGTCGCCGAAGCGGGTGTTGACGACGACATTGACGGCGATCGCGGCGAGCAGGATGAAGGCGACGATGAAGACACGCGCCCAGTCGACTCGCGCGTCACTTCGCTCGTCCCTGGCGATCGGCGAATAGGCCTGCTGCTGCCGCGACGCGACAACGCCGAACAGGACAAGCGCCGTGCCGGCACCGATGAAGGCTTCCGCGACGTCGGCGGGCGGAATACCGGCGATCCACATCATGGTCGTCGTCGTATCGCCCACCACGCTTCCGGAGCCGCCGCCATTGGAGGCGGCGACGATGGCCACGAGATAGCCGATGTGCACCTTCTTGAACACCGAGTGGGCGATCGCGCCACCAATCATCGCCGCAGCGATGTTGTCGAGAAAGGCCGAGAGCACAAACACCGCCGCGAGCAGCACGAAGCTGCCCTTCCAGTCGTCAGGCAGCCAGCGCGGCAGGACGGCAGGAATCTCGCTGTCCTCGAAGGTCCTGGCGAGTAGCGCGAACCCGAGCAGAAGAAGCAGCAGGTTGACAAGCGTCACCCACTCGTGGCCGAGATGAGCGATCAGGCCTGCAAGACCCGGTCCCGCAGCGAACGAAGACAGCGCGACCTTGTATGCAGCGATGACCAGCGCGCCGAGCACGGCGACCCGCAGCGTATGGTGGTGGAACACCGCAACGCCCGCGAGCACGCAGGCAAACAGAACGAATTCGACGGGAACGGGACCAATCATTTGTAGCGGCGCAGAGGCGCACAAAGCAAAGCCGGAGAGCACCCGTTGCGGGGCTCGTCCGGCCTTGGGTCTGGTAGGCGCGATTGGACTCGGGCCGGGAAGAAGAGGAAATCAGGGGAAGCCTGGGGCTTTGCCCGGCTCGAATCCTGATCTCGCCGATGATCTTCATTGCCACGAATGCAGTTACATTCCAGCGGGCCGTCCGCCTCGAAAGCTGCGGCCCGGTCTCGAGCAGAATAAGTCAGCATGGCTCTCGACCACTGCGCACCGTATCCTCGACTCCTGGGCGACATCGGCGGCACCCACGCGCGCTTCGGCTGGATCCAAAGCGCGGATGTGGGCATTGCCCACATCGGCACCTACGCGTGCAACGAGTATGAGGGCCTCGGGGCAGCCATCGCCGGCTACCTGGAAGAACATCGGCGTCCGGCTCCCGTGTCCTGTGCGCTCGGGATCGCGACGCCCGTCGTCAGCGACTCGGTGACCATGACGAATCGGGCCTGGTCCTTTTCCATCAGCGACATTCGGCGCCGCTTCGGCCTCGAGCGGTTGGTCGTGCTGAACGACTTCGCTGCGCTTGCGCTTTCGATTCCGACTCTCGCGCCCCAGGAACTGCGACCGGTCGGCGGCGGCCAGGCGATCGCGGGTGCCACCGTGGCGATCCTCGGGGCCGGCACGGGCCTGGGAGTTTCCGGCTTGCTGGCCGTCCATGGCAGCCTCGTTCCTATCACTGGTGAAGGGGGGCATGCTTCGCTCGGTGCCAGCGAGGCAATCGAAGATCGCCTGCTCTCGATCCTGCGCGGATGGTTCGGCCACGTCTCGGCCGAGCGCGTGCTTTCCGGTCCAGGCATCGTGAATCTCTACCGCGCGAGTTGTGAACTCGCCGGGCTTCCGGCCGAGCCTCTCGAGCCGCCCGAAGTCACGGCCCGCGCCGTCCAGGGCATCGACGCGCGCTGTAGCGACGCGATCGCACTCTTCTTCGGCTTTCTCGGAAGCTTCGCCGGCAACCTCGCGCTGACGTTGGGCGCCCGCGGCGGCGTCTACATCGGCGGCGGCATCGTTCCGCAACTCGGCGACCGCATCCGGACGTCGGGCTTCCGCGAACGCTTCGAGAGCAAAGGCCGTTATCGAGACTACCTCGCGCACATCCCGACCTGGGTGATCGCCGACCCGGCTGCGGTGGCGCTAAGGGGTGCGAACCGCGGACTCGATGACCCGGGATCAGGGCTGCGCGTCGCGGCGCCGGCCTGAGCGCCAAACATTCGACGCGGCCGAAGGCCTTGGCGGCAGCGGCGCAGGACGGTCGGACAGCGGCCACGAATATCGGACGTCGATCAATCGGTCAGGGCGCGTTCGTCGTGGAACGGATACGGCCCTTCGAACTTGCCCACGAAGACGAGGTGGCTCGCAACTTGACGCGTCTGCGACCAGGCGTGCACCAGGAAACCGGGCGGCTCCATCATGAAATCGGATGCGGCATCCGGCGCGAGATCGAAGGCGACCGCGTGCGCGGTCGATGGCGCCGTCATCGCCATCGTCCCCGCGAAGCGGGCCTGGATGCTCCGGTGCAGGTGACCGCAGATGATTCGCTCGACCTGCGGATGGCGCTCGATGACAGCGGCGAGCTCGCGGCCGCCGCGCTGCAGTCCGACGTCGTCCATGTGCCCGATGAACGTGGCGAACGGCGGGTGATGCATGGCGACGATCGTCGGCGTCGTCCGGCCTGGTGCCAGCGCCGTCTCCAGCCATGCCAGATGAGCGCTTGCCAGCTCGCCGTGCGGCGCTCCCGTCACTGTCGTGTCGATCGCCACGAGGCGAAGGCCGCCGAGATCGACCGCGTACTGGACAAACACGTCGCCCGACTGCCGCAGATAGTCATGGTCCGCGAACGCCCGGCGCAGTTCGCCCCGGTCGTCGTGGTTGCCTGGCAAGAGGTAGATCGGGCAGCCGAGGGGCATGAGGAGAGCGCGCAATTGCGAGTACTCGGCCGGCCGGCCGGAATCGGTGAGATCGCCGGTGACGACGACGGCGCTCGGGGCCTGCGGCAGCGCAAGCACGGCGGCAACCGCCTGCTCCAGACAGGCCGAGGTATCGACGCACCGGTACGCCAGTTGGCCGGGCAGCCGGATGTGCGTGTCGCTCAGTTGAACAAGAAGCTTGGGCATGTGACGAATCGTCCGGCAAGAGATGTTGCGGCTCGATGCGCAACCGAACGCGGTCGCCGGTCTGCCAGGCGGCATCGCGCGAAGCGTCAACGACGAGTGTGCCTTGATCGGCGTCTTGACGCGCAGTTGCAGCCGATCGATGCGAACAACACGGGGCTCGCGTCCTACGTGATATCGCGTCGCCCACGGCGTCACGCGCCGTCATTTTGTTCGGTAGCAAACAGACGCCCGGGCCGATGACGCGCACAGTCCCGGCGAGGACACCGTGGCGGGGAGCCCGAAGCATGTTGCGCAGCATCCAGGATCTCGAGGGCTACGCTGTCGGCACGACCAACGGCATGATCGGCCATGCCCGTGCTACGTGCTCACGAACGCCGATCGAGACGAACCGGTCGTCGCTGGCGGGTTCGTCAGCGAGTTCTCGATGATCCTGCTCGACACGCGTGAGCTTGTCGTCGAAGTTGCGCGACCGCACCAGCATGCTCATCGCTTCGCGGTCGAGGCGATGCGGCCGTGATCGCGCCCTCGATAGCGACCAGCCGCACCGACGACGACGCCATGCTCGGGCGCCTGCAGCGCGCCGCATTCGAGTACTTCCTGCGGAACGCGAACGCGCAGAACGGGTTGATCGCCGACACCACGCGCGAGGGGGCTCCGTCGAGCATCGCGGTGGTGGGCTTCGCGCTGTCGGCGTATCCGGTCGGCGTCGAACACGGCTGGATCGATCGCGCCGATGCGGCCGGCCGCACGCTCGTGACCTTGCAGTTCTTCATGGACAGCGACCAGTCGGGGGCGCCGACCGCGACCGGCCATCGCGGCTTCTACTTCCACTTCCTCGACATGCACAGCGGAACGCGCGTCTGGCTCTCCGAACTGTCGCTGATCGACACCGCCTTGCTGATGGCCGGCGTGCTGACCGCCGCCGCCTACTTCACCGCCGAGACGCCAGCCGAGGTCGAGCTGCGCCGCCTCGCCGACGCCCTCTACCGCAGAGTCGACTGGCGATGGGCACAGTCCGACGGCTCGGCTGTGATGCACGGCTGGAAGCCCGAGTGCGGCTTCCTGCACTACGGCTGGGAAGGCTATAGCGAGGCGATCCTTCTCTACGTGCTGGGCCTGGGCTCGCCGACGCACCCGCTCACCGAACAGAGCTTTCTCGACTGGACGGTGACCTACCAGTGGGAGAACCTGTATGGCATCGATTTCCTGTACGCGGGCCCGCTCTTCATCCACGAGTTTTCCCATGTGTGGATCGATTTTCGCGGCATCCAGGATCGCTTCATGCGCGAGAAGGACTGCGACTATTTCGAGAACAGCCGCCGCGCAACCTACGTTCAACGCGAGTACGCCATGCGCAACCCACGGAGCTTCACAGGCTACTCCGCAGACTGCTGGGGGCTCTCGGCAGGCGACGGCCCCAGCGCCGAGCCGCGACTGGTCGCCGGTCGGCGCCAGGCGTTCTACGGTTACGCCGCACGCGGCGTTCCGTATGGCCCCGACGACGGCACGATCGCCGGCCCGGCGACACTCTCGTCGCTGGTGTTCGCCCCCGAAATCGCGCTGCCGGCGCTGCGCCGCATAACGGCGCGGGGCCCCGGTAACGCCGACGATTCATCGCTACGCGCCAGCGGTTTCAACCCCACGGTCGGCTGGGTTTCGGAAGGCAGCTTCGGCCTCGACCAGGGGATGATCGTGCTGATGATCGAAAACTACCGCTGCGGATTGCTGTGGCAGCTGGGTCGTGACAATCCCTTCGTGCGGGCCGGATTGCGCCGTGCGGGGTTCAGCGGCGGCTGGTTGTAGCCACGCACCAGCGCCCACACCGATGCCGCAAGTTCATCCACCGCTCGTGCGTCCCGGCGAAGGCGCCCACGACCGCGAACTCTGCGACAACGCACGCCCAAGCGGCTGGAGCAACCCCCGCCCGCGCGACCCGTACCACCTGCTGGTCATCGGCGCCGGGCCGGCCGGGCTGGTCGCAGCGCGCGGCGCGGCGATGCTCGGTGCCAGGGTTGCGCTGATCGAATCCCATCTGCTCGGCGGCGACTGCCTCAACTACGGCTGCGTGCCCTCGAAAACGCTCATCCGCACCTCGCGCTTGTACGCCGAGATGCGCAACGCCGCCAACTTCGGCGCCCGGCCACCCGACGACATCCAGGTCGATTTCCCGATGGCGATGGAGCGCATGCGGCGCATCCGCACGCGCATCAGCCGCGTTGATTCGGCATCGCGCCTCTCGGCCGTAGGCATCGACGTGTTCTTCGGCACGGCGCGATTCACCAGCGGTGATGCGATCGATGTCGAGGGCACGCGGTTGCGCTTCAAAAAGGCGATGATCGCCACCGGATCGCGCTCGATCCTGCCGGCNNGGCGGCCCGGTCGGATGCGAGCTGGCACAGGCCTTTTCCCGCTTCGGTTCGCGCACCGTCATCGCCCACGACGAGCCGCTCTTCCTGCCGAAGGAAGAGCGCGACGCTGCGCAGATGGTTGCCGATGCGCTGGCGCGCGACGAGGTCGAGATCCATCTCAACACCACCGTCGTCAACGTGCGCGTCGAGGGCGGCCGGAAGCTCGTCGAGACGATCAACGACGGCAACGTCGCGACCATCGCCGCGGATCAAATTCTGACAGGCATCGGACGTGTCCCCGCGGTCGCAGGCTTGAACCTCGAAGCCGCAGGCGTCGTCTACGACGCCAAGGCCGGAATCCGGGTCGATGATTTTCTGCGCACTACCAACCCGCGCATCTACGCCGCGGGCGACGTCTGCCTCGAGCACCAGTTCACCGACGCCGCCGACGCATCGGCCCGTATCGTCGTGCGCAACGCGCTCTTCCTCGGGCGCCAGCGGATCAGCGCATTGACGATTCCGTGGTGCACCTACACCGATCCTGAAATCGCCCACGTCGGCCTCTACGTCAAAGAGGCACGCGAGCGCGGCATCCCGGTGAAAACCTTCACCGTGCCGATGCACGACGTCGACCGCGCGATCGCCGATGGTGAGGAAGACGGCTTCGTGAAGATCCATGTTCGCGAAGGCAGCGACACGATCCTCGGCGCGACCGTGGTCGCCCGGCATGCCGGCGAGATGATCAACGGCATCTCGCTGGCGATGGTCGCCGGCATCGGCCTGGCCACCGTGGCGCGCGTGATCCACACTTATCCGACGCAGGCCGAGGCGATCAGGATGGCGGCGAACAACTACACACGAACGCGCCTGACGCCGTTTCGCGGCTGGCTACTTCGCAAATGGGTGAACCTCTGAGAGGCAATCGGCTGCGCGTTGACGAGCGAGCGAACGAAAGCCGCAGCGAATGCAAGTACCGCGAACTTCGAGATTGCCATTCCGGTTCGACATATCGAACGGCGGCCTGCCGCTGTCAACCGGACTTCCTGCGAAGCATCTTCTTGCCAGGGTTCATGACGCCCGCTGGATCCAGCGCCTCCTTGATGGAGCGCATCAGCGATAGCGGACGTAGGCATCCATCGGCACCGCGTCGATGAGCGCGGCCGGCTGACGATGTTGGAAAAGACCGGAACTTGTCTTTTCCTCCAGCTTGCCCTAAGCTGAACAGCTGGTCGTTATGAATATAACGATATGCGAGCTGAGTGACCACTCTTGAGAAGTCAGCATCGGAAAGCGGTCTCTTCAGAGGAATCCAAAATGAAAGCCGGTCGGTTTGTCGTCGACACCCACGTTCATGCCCAGCGCCACGCGGTGGGCTCCCAGCTCTCCAAGATGAGCCCCCGGTCCGACGGAAGTCGCTACAACGACCTGGCGCAGGCGATGCGCCTGACGCAGGCTTACGACAACTCCCCCCGGCTGCTCTACGACATGGATTGCTACCGTGTCGATATGTGCGTGCTTTTGCCGGCGTTCGGGATGACCAACGAGATCAACATGCAGCTCGTGGAGAACCATCCGGACAAGTTCGTCGCCTGTTGCACGGCGATGAAGACATCTCAGAAGGCGATGCGAGGAGAGGAGCCCTGGACGATCGAGGCGGCGCTGAAGGAGATCGACGAGCTGCTTGCGACCGGCAAATTTGTCGGCATCGGCGAGGGGACGCCTGGGGACTCTTCCAGCCGCAAGACGATCAGCATGGAGACTCGCCTAGACCAGATGCGCCCTTTCTTCGACCTTGCCCGCAAGTACAAGGTGGTTGCGCGAGTGCATACCGGAATAGTCATGGGCTACCCGCTCACCCATCACTACTGGCCGGAAACACTGCACCCGCTATGGATAACCGATCTCGCGGTGGAGTACCCCGATGTGCCGATTCTGCTCGACCATGGTGGCATGCAGGGGTGGTGGAGCGAACGCATGGTGGAGGAAGCCTTCACCGTGGCCGCGGCGAACGACAACGTGTACCTGGAGACGGGCTACTATTGGACTGAGCTCTACTGGAAGGCCCTGCGCGATCCCAACATTGGTCCCGAGAAGCTCGTCTTCGGTACCGACTGGGGCGCGAGTATCCCGTTCCACACCCAGTACGGGCAGACGCCGCAGGCCTATCCGGTGCAGATCCGGTCACAGGGCTTGCCGCAGCACCAGGTGGACCCTTGGGGCTGGGCCCTGCGTCAGGTCACCGCTCTCGACATCGGGTACGACGACATCAATTTGATACTGGGCGGCAACGCGGCCCGGCTGTTCAAGTTGAAGGTGCCGCACTCACGCATGTTCCGCCCCGTCAGCCCACGGCTTGTGCCGCAATGGGACAACCCCAAGAACGCCACGAACGGCCCGCGAACCAGCGAGTAAGGCCGCTCGGAAATGCGTCTTGTTTGACTCCCGAGGAACCTACGATGTTCTCGCATCGCCAATGCTTTGCTTGCAGGCCGGAGAGGAGAACTCGAGTGCGGGTAGACGCCGCCCTCGTTGAGATGGCACGCGGGGAACAAGACCAGTTGACGAGGCTGGCTCGATCCAAGCTCACCAAGGTGAGGCTGGCCAAGCGTACTCGCGCAATGCCATGACCATCTTGTTCGCATCGCTCGACGTGCTCGACGGGCTAATCGTCGCCAAATGCCAGAAGCGCCTTCGCCACCGCAAATGGTTGAAGTTCCTGCGCAAGTTCGACTGCGAGAAACCGGAATAGCTTTTTCAATCGGAGGAGAAAATCATGATTGGGACCTGGGTCAGGCTCGCTGCGATGGTTCTGTGCATCCTCTTCGTGCCACACGCTTCTGCGCAATCCGGGTGGAAGGATTCGCCCGCGGTGCGCACGCTTTATGCAAAAGCCAAACAGGAGGGCAAAGTAGTCATTTGGGGACCCCAGCAGCGCGAGGTCGACTGGATCCCCGAGGCGTTTGGCAGCATGTTTCCTGGCATTGAGGTGCAGTGGTTGGGCGACAACAACCTCATCACGAAGGTCATCGCTGAAGCTCGTGCCGAGCGGCATGAGGTGGACGTGGTTCACACCTCTCTTGGCGGCATCATCCCTCTCGATCAACGCGACTTGCTCGCGGTTGTGGACTGGTCGATGTTCGGCACAAGCGCGGGCAACATCGACCTCGGTGGCAAGGCAGGACTCACCAACAATCTGGTCTATGCCGTCGTCTACAACAATCAGAAAGTCAAGGAATCCGAGCTTCCCAGAAACTGGACCGATCTCCTCGATCCTCGATACAAAGGCAAGATGGTTGGCAGCGTCTTCCTGTTGCCGCGCCTGGTCGGTTTTCTCGGGGTCGAGTGGGGCGAAGACAAGGCCTTGCAGTTCGCAAGGGATCTGGCCGACAAGACCGACATTCTGCTGACTCGCGCGCCGCGCGAGGCGTTTCTGCAATCCGGCGAACGGCTCTACGCCGTAGGCGAGTTCGAGGCGGCGTCGGCATACTGGGCCGCGCAGGGCTTGCCAGTCAGTTACGTCATTCCGCAGCCGGTGGTCGCAACCCAGTTCGCGTCAGTTGTCCTGGCCAAGGCAGCCCACCCGAACGCGGCACGCCTGCTCGCCGGCTGGATGACCACTCCGGAAGCAAAGCGCATGCGCGAAAAAATGCGCTTCGAGTCCGACATCAGACCGGGCTCGGATGGGGAAATGGCGAAAAAGCTTCATGCATCGGCGGTAAAGATTGTCATCGAGACCGAGCAGAACATGGCATTACGCGAGCAGATATACGACAAGGCGAGCGCCATACTTTCGGGGCAGAAGCGATGACCGCTCACAGGATGAGCCTGCTGGAGTTCGTCGTTAATTAGGTGGTCTAAGGTGGTCTCATGACGACAGGGCCGGCGAGCGCCCGTCTGCACGGCGAACTTGACCTGACCGCCAAGCTCGTGCTCGGAGCAGGCGGCATGGTCGCGGCGTACCTTATCGCCGCACCACTTTGCATGCTGCTCATTGCCGCGTTTCGTGGACCGGCAGACCTGCTGCCCTTCGAGCCAGGCGCCCATTGGACGCTCGAACACTTTCGTGCGATCTACTCCGACGCCGCCCTTTACAGCCAAGTGATACCAGACACCCTGACGTTCGTCGGGAGTTCGGTGGCACTGAATTTCGTCATCGCTTTCGTGCTCGCCTGGTTGGTGGAGCGCACTGACCTGCCCTGGCGCGACCTCTGGTTTTCGCTCATCCTGTTTCCTCTCCTGGTGCCGAGTGTGGTGCTCGCGGTCGCCTGGATCTTCCTGCTCGGCCCGAACGCGGGCTGGATGAACGTCTGGTTGCGAGGGATTTTCGGGCTTGACGGCAGCGGTCCGATCAATGTCTTCAGTATGCCCGGCCTTATCGTTTGCCAGGCTCTTGCCTCGGTGCCTTTCGTGTTCCTGCTGCTCGGTCCGACCCTGCGCTCGATGAACCCGGCTTTCGAGGAAGCTAGCGGCACCTCCGGTGCTTCACCAGCGACCACCTTCCGACGCATCACTCTGCGGGTGCTGCTGCCAGGGGTGCTCGCGCCCTTGATCCTCGCGTTGCTGATCACGCTCGAGCAGATCGAGCTGCCCCTCATCATCGGGTTGCCGGCGCGCATCAACGTGTTCAGCTATCGCATCTGGTACGAACTCAATCCCGCGAGCGGACTGCCGAACTATGGCGGTGCGGCTGCGGTGGGCATGCCGTTCCTCGTTGTCGGGATATTGCTGCTTCTGCTCTACAACTGGACCATTCGCCGCGCCGAGAACTTTGTAACGGTCACCGGCAAGGCTTGGCGACAGACCCGCTTTCCGCTGGGCCGCTGGCGAATTCCGGCGCTCGCCTTTGTCATTGCCTATGTTGCGGCCGCTGCCGTTCTGCCGGCGCTGGTGCTTCTCTGGACCAGCTTCTTCGGCTACGCGGTGCCTGCCTTCGATTCGCTTGGCAAGTTCTCGCTCCATGCTTACCGCGAGCTCGCCGCCAATCGCCTGTTCTGGCTGGGCCTGAAGAACACCCTGCTGGTCGCGTTCCTGTCGGCGCTCATCATTACGATGATCGGCGGGATCCTCGCTTGGATCATCGTGCGCACGCGCTTCAAGGCCAGGCGCATCGTTGACTTCGTTTCCTTCATGTCGCTCGGGATTCCATCGGTCATTGCCGGGCTCGGGGTCATGCTCCTGTATCTGTCGTTGCCCGTCGGGATTTACGGGACGATGTGGATTCTCGTACTTGCCTATTCGTATCGGCTTGCCGTGACCACGCGCATTGCGCGAGCAGGCCTGATGCAGATCCACCGAGAACTGGAAGAGGCATCGTCGATCTCCGGCGGTCGCTGGCTCGCGACGCAGCGGCGAATTGTGCTGCCGCTGCTGCTGCCGACGCTTGCCTCCGGGTTCATCCTGCTGTTCATTACCGGTGTGCGCGAATTCACCATGGGGCTGGTCCTCTACAGCCAGGACAACGTGGTGCTTTCAGTACTGCTCTGGCACTTGATCGAAGGTGGGAATTCGGCACCGGCCGCCGCACTGAGCTCAATCATCGTCGCCATGGTGGTGCCGGTGATATTCGTCTTGCGCCGGAATTTTGCGCCGCGCTCGGAGTGACAACATGCTGAGGGTCAGTGGGCTCGCCAAGTCCTTCACCAGCGCCAAAGGCGCGGTCAAGGTCATCGATGACGTCGAGTTCGACGTGCGCGAAGGCGAGTGTTACGCGCTGCTTGGACCGAGCGGCTGCGGCAAGACCACGACCCTGCGCTGCGTGGCCGGCCTCGAGCATCCCGACGCTGGCACGATTGCGATCGGTGGGCGGACGGTGTCGGACCCCGAACGCGGACTGTTCGTACCCGTGTATGAGCGCGCGATCGGAATGGTCTTCCAGTCCTATGCCATCTGGCCACATTTGGACGTGTTCGAGAACGTCGCCTATCCGCTACGCATACAGCGGCCACGACTTCCGAAAAGCGAGATTCAAGCGCGCGTAATGGATGCACTCGTTCTGGTCGGAATGCAGGCAATGGCAAATCGATCCGCTACGCTCCTTTCGGGCGGCCAGCAACAACGTGTGGCACTGGCGCGGGCGGTTGTGCGCCGTCCAGCCCTGCTCCTGCTCGACGAGCCGCTCTCGAATCTGGATGCCAGGATGCGCGACCAGATGCGCAACGAGCTGCACGACATGATCAACAAGGTCGGCGTGACCGCGCTCTATGTCACCCATGACCAGGCCGAGGCCTTTGCGCTAGCGAACCGGGTCGCAGTGATGTCGCACGGCAGGATCATGCAGGAGGGTTCTCCGCGGGAGATCTACCAGCGGCCGGAGACACAGTTCGTCGCGAGCTTCTTGGGTGCCGCAAACATACTGTCGGCCCGCTTGGAAGCGAGGCTCGCCATCAGCACCGTGCTCGTTCTCGAGGGCGGCGAGAAATCGCACCTGGATGTCGCCGTGCCAGACGAACTCATGCTAGGAGACATGGTTGAGCTCATCATCCGCCCCGAGGACCTCGAGGTGCTGTTCGAGGCGCCCGCCCATTCGCGAAATGTCGTGCCAGGGCGAATCGCGGGGTTCACATTCCTCGGCAGCCAGTCCGAGTGCGGGATCGATATCGGCGGCACGCTTGTACGCGCTGTCGTGCATCCCGGTCACGAACTGCAAAAAGGCGCGAGTGTCTGGCTGCAAATCAATTCATCCCGCTGCATTGCATTTCGCAAGGGAGGTTGAGAGATGGATGGCCTGCCGAGATACCTGATACTCGATCCGAAGGTCGACCGTTTGCCGGCGTCAATGCTGCAGGAACTGCAGTCCGCGCGCCTGCGCGCCATGGTCCGCTACTGTTACGCCGACACCTTGTTCTGGCGTCGCAAGTTCGACGCCGCCGGGCTGCGGCCAGAGGACATCCACTCGATTGACGATCTGCCCAGGATCCCGTTCTGTACCAAGGCCGAATTGCAGGCGGACCAGCAGGCGTATCCTCCTTTCGGCTCGTATGTCGGCGCACAGCGCACGCATTGGGCGCGTTACGCCGCCACTTCCGGAACGACAGGCCAACCCGTACGGCGGGTGATTTCGGCACGCGACTGGCGTTACGTGCTCGACCGTTTTCGCCGCAATCCGAGGGCGGGCCCGGGCGACATAGCCGTGGTGCTCGGCCCCGTGGACGGCCTGGTCGGACCGAATGCTTCCAACGAGAGCCTCGCCGCGATGGGCGCGCTGGTCGTGCAGGCCGGACTCTACGACACCAGAACCAAGATCAAGCTCATCCATGATCTTCGGCCTAACCTTGTGTCCGGCGCCGCGTCGTACCTGCTGCACATGCTTGAAGTCGCGCAGGAGATGAAGATCGACCTCGCCAGTCTCGGCATCCGCTCGGTGTCATCGGTCGGCGAGCCGGGCGGCGCCAATGACGGTACCCGCGAGCGGCTCAAGCGCGGCTGGGGCGTTCAACACATCGCCGACGGCTACGGCATGACGGAGATCTTTCCGCTCGGAGGCAGTTGCCTGCACTCGACATCAATCCACATTGCCAGCGACATGGCGGCGACCGAGATTGTCGATCCAGAGACGGGAGCGACGCTGGCCCCGGGCGAAACCGGCGAGGTCGTGATCACCAATCTGGTTGGTGACTCGCAACCGCTGCTTCGCTACCGCACCCGAGATATCGCGCGCCTCGCGACGAGCGAAGCATGCGCCTGCGGCTTCACCGGGAGTCGCCTCGAGGGATCCATCCTCGGTCGAGTGGACGACATGATCTGGTTCCGTGGGGCCAACATCTTTCCCTCTGCGGTCGAAGCCGCGGTACGACGCATTGCGGAGCTCACACCCGAATATCAAATCGAGATCTCTGGTGAATCGGCTTTGCCGAAGATGCTGGTGCGTGCCGAGGCACTGCGCCCGGATCTGCGAGCCGAAGAAATAGCGTCCTTGCGGACACGTCTTGGCGAGGCCCTGAAGGATTCGATTCGAGTCACCGCGGCGGTGGAGATCCTCGCCCCGGGCACGTTGCCGCGTCCCGACGGACGCAAGAAGATACAACGCGTGGTAGACAAGCGCGTTCGCTAATACGCTTTGGGCATACCTCTACCGTTACTCTAACTGCTGGTAATTTGCCTCTATAGACAGGCTCGAGACTGTTGTGAAATGCCGACGCATTGCCAGGCCGGGTTTTCCGATACCAGAGACTCCCGATGAAAAACCTGCCAGTAACACGCCATGAATTGGGACATGCGGCCTTAGCGGTCAGCCACTGCCAACGGCTTGATCCAAGCAGATGAAAGCCCAGGATGATCGGCTGCCCGTTTCCGTGCTGACGGGCTTCCTCGGCAGCGGCAAGACGACATTGCTCAACCGCTTGCTGCGGCACCCGGCGATGGGCGAGACCGCTGTGATCATCAACGAGTTCGGCGAGATCGGCATCGACGATGCGCTGGTGGTGAGTTCGAGCGACCAGGTCATGCTGCTGGCGTCGGGCTGCCTGTGCTGTACCAGTCGAGGCGACCTGATCGAGACTTTGGGCGATCTAATGGCCAAGCGCAAGCGCGGAGACATCCCGCAATTTAGGCGCGTAGTGATCGAGACGACCGGCCTTGCCGATCCGGCCCCGATCCTTCAAGGGCTGATGACGGATCTCATGATGCTGAACTATTTCCGCATGGGCAATGTCGTGACGGTCGTTGATTGTTATCACGGCGCGAAAACGCTGGATAGGCAAATCGAGGCGGTCAAGCAGGCGGCCGTCGCAGACCGCCTCGTGCTTTCAAAGGGCGATATGGCGGCGCCTGATGCCGCTGCAGAGTTGCGCGCAAGGCTCCGTCGCCTCAATCCGGTAGCCCCGATCATCGAGGCCGTGTTGGGCGACGTCGAGCCCACACTGCTGTTCGGCTCAACTGGATTCGACGTCGCAGAAAAAACCGCCGAGGTGCGCTCCTGGCTGGCGGTCGAAGCGCTGGCCCACGGCCACGACGAGCATCAGCACGGTGACGACCCCAATCGGCACGACGAGCGAATCCGGGCGCATTGTCTGACTTTCGCCGCACCACTCGATTGGGAATTGGTGGCCGGCTGGCTCGACCAACTAGCGATCGAGCATGGTGAAGACCTGCTGAGGGTGAAAGGGCTTCTCAATGTGCGCGGTCAGGACGAGCCGGTGGTAATCCAGGGCGTGCATCACCTCTTCCATCCTCCGTCCACCCTCCCCGCATGGCCAGACGCCGACAGGCGCTCGCGCCTGGTATTCATCGTGCGTGACCTTGACCGCGCCGCGATCGAGGCTGGCGCACCGTGTACCATTTGATCTAATTTGATCTAAAGGCTGATGTTCCAAATCCGTGACCACAAGCGCTTCCTAAAACAGTTTCCTGAGAATGCGTCGCAGGATGGCCTTATCGTTCGCGGTGAGCGAAGCCAAGCTTTTCGCGCTCGCGACTTGCGCCCGCCGGGACAATTCTCCGACAAGTGCGTTTCCAGCCGGCGATAGCGATAGCAGTGCCAGTCGCCGATCTGCATCGTCGCCACGCGCCTCAATCAGGCCCCCGCTCGACAAACGACTAATGATCCCGTGGACGGTGACGGGCTTCATGCCGACCGAGCGGCCGAGCAGGTTCTGCGATGCCTCCCCCAGTTCGTGCAGCTTGATGATGATCACATACTGCTGGGGAGTGAGATCTAGGTCCGCAAGTTCCTTGTGTAGGTTCCGATGGCCCTCAGAGTAGGCGCGACCGAGGAGATAGCCGATACTGTCGTCGAGAGCATAGGTTTCTTGCGCAAGTTTCAGATTTGCGCGTCGTACGTGATCCGAAGTCATCAGCTAAATTGTCGAGCGCAGCACCTGCCATCGTCAAGAAGGAACTTTGGCGTTCTGCCACCGTACTCGACCAGGGCGGCTGGTTGCGTGCTTACCTTGCGCCAACGCGGCGAGGGAGTCGATAGCGATTCTTTTCCACGTTTCCGATTTGCTGCAAACGTAGAGTGGCATTAAGCGGTCGTGAAGCTGCTCATGCGGTGGCCGCCTTGCGGCGCCGTTCCACCAGCCGCATGATCATCGGCGTGAAGATCAGCTGCATCGCCAGCTCCATCTTTCCGCCGGGCACCACAAGCGTATTGGCGCGCGACATGAACGAGTCGTGCAGCATGCTCAGCAGATAAGGGAAATCGAAGCCCCGCGGGTTGGCGAAGCGGATCACGACGAGGCTCTCGTCGGCGGTCGGGATCGTGCGCGCGATGAACGGGTCCGAGGTGTCGACGACAGGGACGCGCTGGAAGTTGATGTGCGTGCGCGTGAATTGCGGGCAGATGTAGTGCACGTACTCGTGCATCCGGCGCAAGATCACGTCGGTCACGGCTTCCGTGGAATAGCCACGCGTGCTGCGGTCGCGGTGGATCTTCTGGATCCACTCGAGGTTGATCACCGGCACGACGCCAATCAGCAGGTCGACGAATCGGGCGACGTCGTGTCTTTCAGTGGCGACGCCGCCGTGCAGACCCTCATAGAACAGAAGTTCGCTCGCGGGTAGCGTCTGCCATGGGGTGAACGTGCCGCTCTCCTGTTTGAACTCGGCCGCCTCCTGGTCGTTGTGCAGGTACTTCCGACTCTCGCCGGTGCCGGACTCCGCGTAGTCGCGAAAGAGGCTTTCCAGCTCGGCGAAAAGATTCGCGTCTTCGCCGAAGTGACTGAAGTGCAGCTTGCCGGCGGCTTCGGCGTCCGCCATCGCGGTCTTCATCGCCGCGCGGTCGTAACGGTGAAAACTGTCGCCCTCGACGATTGCGGCACGAACGTCTTCGCGGCGAAAGATGCTCTCGAAAGTGCGAGTCACCGATGTCGTGCCGGCGCCCGAGGAGCCGGTGATGGCGATGATGGGATTCTTCACGGACATGGTGGCCTCGCCGATAGAGTCGAACACGCACCGTCAATCGGCGATCGCGAAGAGGCCGCGCTTGCCAAACAGGGGCGATCTGTACGTCTCGTGCGGCTCCTCGCGGTAATATGCCTCGATGCGCTCCACTTCTTCCGACGATCCGAAGATGAAGCCGATGCGCTGATGCAGAGACTCGGGCTGCACGTCGAGCACGCGCTTGCGACCCGTGCTGGCGCTGCCGCCGGCCTGCTCGACCAGAAAAGAGATCGGATTCGCCTCGTAGAGCAGGCGCAGACGGCCACGCTTACCCGGGTCGTTGCTGTCGCGCGGGTACATGAACACGCCGCCGCGCATCAGGATGCGATGCGTTTCAGCGACCAGAGACGCGATCCAGCGCATGTTGAAATCCGCGCCACGCGGGCCTGGTTGCCCAGCCATACATTCGTCGATATAGCGCTTGACCGCAGGCTCCCAGAAGCGGCTGTTCGACGCGTTGATCGCGAATTCCCGGGTCTTTGCCGGGACGCGAAGATTCGGATGGCTGAGGACCCATTCGCCCAACACCGGATCCAATGTGAAGGCGTGCGTCCCCTTGCCGAGCGTCAGCACGAGCATCGTGGAAGGCCCGTAGATTGCGTACCCGGCGCAGACCTGACTCGTTCCGGGCCGCAGAAAGTCCTCGGGTCGCGCATCGACCTCCGGCGTGACGGCGCGGATCACCGAAAAGATGCTGCCGACAGTGACGTTGACGTCGATGTTCGAGGAGCCATCGAGCGGATCGAACATCAGCAGATACTTGCCGCGCGGGTATTGCGCCGGCAGCGTGTAGGCCTCTTCCATTTCCTCGGAGACCATGCCGGCGACGTGGCCGCCCCATTCGTTGGCACGCAGGAACATCTGGTTGCTGATCACGTCGAGCGTCCTCTGATCCTCGCCTTGCGCGTTGGCGCTGGCGGCGCTGCCCAGCACGCCACCAAGGGCGCCACGGGCGACCCGGCGCGAGATGGCCTTGCAGGCCAGCGACAGATCGGTGATCAAGGCATTGAGGTCGCCGGTCGCATCGGGCACGCGGCGACGCTCCTCGATCAGAAACTGCGTCAGGTTGGGCTTTCCGCCGGTGGGCATGTCGGTCTCCTAGGAGATGGAATTTGTAGTCGTGGCCGTGCGCTTTGGCGCACGCTCGCGAGCAGCTCGGCAGGCGTCGCGACACGGAGCACGCTGGCGCCGGCGGGGACGGCAGCGCTTGCATAGCCCCAGGCGACCAGCGCCGCGGGGCACCCGGCGGCCTCGGCCGACACGATGTCGGCGGGGCCGTCACCGACCATCAGCAGACGCGAAGGGGCAACGCCGAGCCGCTCGCCGGTGATCAGCAACATCGCGGGACGGGGTTTTCGCAGTTCGGGCCGATCGGCTCCGCTGACCGTCTGCATGAACTCGAGCAGACCGGCTGCTTCCAGCACGGCGCATGCCAAGTGCGTCGGCTTGTTGGTGACGACTGCCATCGGCACCCAGTCGTGAAGTGACTCGAGCATCTCCCGGATTCCGGGGTAGACGCGGCCGAGATCGATCGGAGCAGCCAGGGTCGCGGCGTCGAAGTCGCTGCGGATGCGCGAATGCAGGCTGCCGTCGGCGCCGACCGCGCCCTGCTTCGCCAGTGCGCGGTCGATCAACGCGTCCGGACCGTCGCCGACCCAGGCACGAATGGCTCCGAGATCGAAGCGGCACAGGCCGGCTCGGGCCAGCGCGCTGTTGAGCGCTTGACCGATGTCGGGCGCGCTGTCGACCAGGGTGCCGTCGAGGTCGAAGGCAACAGCTGCGATCTGGAGTTGGTCGCCTTTCAGCAAGCTGGGCGCGACCCGTATCCCGAGGTCGCGAGAGGGGTCGATCACGGCGAGACCTGATACAGGGCGCGGACCGCACAGTGCGCTAGCGGCGGCGTCGCTCTTTGCGTCAACTCGTCCAGCGTCAGCCAGGCCGACGATCGCAAGCGATTGCCGGGCTCGCCTCGCAACGGGGAACCCGGGTCACCGAGATTGGGCAGAAGCAGACCTGCGGATGCAAAATCGCTGCCCTCGGTCCAGAAAGTCGGCGTCACCACGGTCCAGAGTCCGGCGGCGACGGCGGCGCGCAGGCCGTTTGCCGAATCCTCGAAGGCGATGCAACGGTCCGCGGGCAGCTCGAGATGGCGTAGCGCCAAGCGATAGATGTCGGGTGCGGGTTTCTTGGCGCGAACCTGATCGCCGCAGGCAATCACGCTGAACATCTCGAGCCCGTGTGTCCCCAGGTTCGACTGCAAGAGCGCATCGACGTTTACCGCAGTGGTCGTGCTGGCGATGGCGAGGCGATAGCCTGCCGAGATCGCTTCGTCGAGCATCCGGGCGATGCCATCCCGAAACGGAACCGCTCCGTCGGCCACCACGGCGCTGTAGAAGCGGGTCTTCTCGGCGTGGATCCCGGGCACCAGTTCGTACAGACGCCTGCGCTCCGCACGGGTCAGCTCCAGTTGACCGATGTAAGCGGCGATGCGTTCCTTGCCTCCGGTCGTCCTGAGCAGGAGCCGGTAGTCGTCGCGGCTCCACTTCCAGCCGAGCCGAAATCGCTCGAACGCGAGGTTGAACGCGGTGCGATGGGCCTCCTCGGTGTCGGCCATCGTGCCGTCGACGTCGAAGATCAGGGCTTCGATGCTCATGTCAGACTCCTTCGAGCGGGTCAGCAGCGAACACGCGGCTCGCCAGAATGTCTTCTGCGTGCAAGGTGCAGAGTTGCTCGCGACTCAGCGGGCTGTCGTCGGCGAAGAGGCGCGTCGCATGACGCAGGCGAATCCGATCCAGCGCGTTGCGGATCGAGCGGGCATTGGCGAAATGAGGTTGCTGCCTGCGCAGCTCCACGTATCGCGCAAAAGTGGCCTCGGCTGCCGCGTCGAACCTGTAGTTGAGCGTTCCCAGCATCAGCTGCGCGATCTGCATCAGCTCGGCTTCGCTGTAGTCTGGAAAGTCGATGTGGTGCGCGATGCGCGACGCCATGCCGGGGTTGCTGCCGAAGAACGTGTCCATCCGGTCCTTGTAGCCGGCCAGGATCACGACCAGGTCGTCGCGGCTGTTCTCCATCGCCTGGAGCAGGATCTCGATCGACTCCTGTCCATAGTCGCGTTCGTTTTCCGGCTTGTAGAGGTAGTAGGCCTCGTCGATGAAGAGCACGCCGCCCATCGCTTTCTTGACGACTTCCCTGGTCTTGGGCGCGGTGTGCCCGATGAACTGGCCGACCAGGTCGTCGCGGGTCACCGCCACGAGATGGCCTTTGCGAACGTAGCCCAGTTGCTTGAGCACTTCGGCCATGCGCATCGCGACCGTGGTCTTGCCGGTGCCCGGATTGCCGGTGAAGCACATGTGCAGCGACGGAGGTGTCGACTGCAAGCCCTTTGCCAGGCGCAGCTTGTCGATCAGCAGCAGCGCCGCGATGTCGCGGATGCGTCCCTTGACGGGAGCGAGTCCGACCAGTTCGGCGTCCAGCTGGTCGAGCACCGACTTGACCCCGGAGGCCTCGAACAGCGCCTTCGCGGTCGTGGCACCGTCGCAATGGGCAGGAGCCGAAACATCCATGGGGAGCATCTGCGGAAGAAACGTCGCGACCTCAATATCGCGAGCCTTCGGGGCTCTTCTGCACCGCATAGCTTTCGATGCGGTAGCGCATCGTGCGCCCGGGCTCTTCCGTGCGGATGAGCCTGAAGCCGGGTTCGTTCGGCGGCCGGTTGACGATGAAGGACAGAACCACCGACTCGGTGCCGTGCGTCGAATCGAAGGCACTGAGCCGGATGTAATGGCTGGGGAACGTCTTGCGGCAGCTCTTCAGCTCGAGCATCACGCCGGCTGCGTCCGATATGTCGAACATCGGATTGCCGAACATCTCCCAGTAGATATTGCGGGGATGCGGATCGTCCGTGTACTCGAGCCCAATAGCCCACCCCCTGGCGAGGCAGAAGTCCACCTGCCTGACGATTTGCGCGTCGCTCAGGTCCGGCAGGAACGAAAAGGTCCCTTGGGTGATTCGCATGGCGTGCGCTCCGGGTCAGGAAACAGACGCCGTCGGAACGAAATCCGAAGTGTCGGTCGAGGCGTAGTCGAAGGTGATCTCGCCCCAGGTGTCGAGCGCCGCCTTGAGTGGGGTGCACCATCTGGCGGCGTCACGAAGAATCTCGAGGCCCTCGTTCCTGATGTCGCGGCCCTCGTTTCGCGCCAACACCATGCATTCGAGGGCCACCCGGTTGGCCGTGGCACCGGCCTGGACGCCTTGCGGGTGGCCGATCGTCCCGCCGCCGAACTGCAGCACGACGTCGTCTCCGAACAGATCGAGAAGCTGATGCATCTGCCCGGCATGGATGCCGCCGGATGCCACCGGCATCACCTTCTTCAGGGCGCCCCAGTCCTGGTCGAAGAAGATGCCGCGCGGAAGATCGACGACGGTGTGGGTGTCGCGGCAGATGTTGTAGTAGCCCTGCACGGTCATCGGGTCGCCCTCGAGCTTGCCGACCGCCGTGCCGGCGTGCAGATGGTCGACGCCGGCCAGGCGGAGCCACTTGGCGATGACGCGAAAGCTCACGCCGTGATTCTTCTGCCGCGTATAGGTGCCATGGCCGGCCCGGTGCATGTGCAGCAGCATGTCGTTCTGCCGGCACCAGTGCGAGATGCTTTGTATCGCAGTCCAGCCGACGACGAGATCGACCATCACGATGACCGAGCCCAGTTCCTTGGCGAACTCGGCGCGGCGGTACATCTCTTCCATCGTCCCCGCGGTGACGTTCAGGTAGCTGCCCTTGACCTCGCCGGTGGCGGCGCTGGCCTTGTTGACCGCCTCCATCACGCAGAGGAAGCGGTCGCGCCAGTGCATGAAGGGCTGGGAGTTGATGTTCTCGTCGTCCTTCATGAAGTCGAGGCCGCCCTTGAGCCCCTCGTAGACGACGCGGCCGTAGTTGCGCGCAGACAGACCGAGCTTGGGCTTGGTCGTCGCACCGAGCAGGGGTCGCCCGAACTTGTCGAGACGCTCGCGCTCGACCACGATGCCGGTGGGCGGACCGGCGAAGGTCTTCACGTAGGCGACCGGAAACTTCATGTCCTCGAGGCGCGCCGCCTTCAGGGGCTTGAAGCTGAAGACGTTGCCGATGATCGAGGCGGCGACGTTGGCGATCGACCCTTCCTCGAACAGCGACAGGTCGTACGCCACATAGCAGAAGTACTGGCCGGGAATGCCCGGGACCGGGTCGACCCGGTAGGCCTTCGCGCGGTACATGTCGCAGGCGGTGAGCCGATCGGTCCAGACGACGGTCCAGGTGGCGGTGCTGGATTCGCCGGCAACGGCGGCAGCCGCCTCGATCGGATCGACCCCTTCCTGGGGCGTGATGCGAAAGAGTGCGAGGACATCCGTCGCCTTGGGCTCGTAGTCGCCGTTCCAGTACCCCATCTGGGCGTACTTCAAAACGCCCGCCGCATAGCGCTTCGTGCTGTCGGTGATCTGCTTCGCCTCGTTCATGTGGCCCAAGGTGTCCTCCTGTCGCAAGCTTCCGGTACCGAAGCAGCCGGTCACTCGATGGATCGAATCTACGGGGCGCTAAACATTCTGAATAGTTAAATGTTTTTTATAACGTATAGCTTTTTGCTAATATCGTCGCATGCCGCTTACCCGCAACGCCACGTTCAAACAGCTGTTGGCCTTTCATACGGTTTCCAAGCTGGGCAGCGTGTCTCAGGCGGCGGAAGAGTTGCACCTGACCCAGCCCGCGGTATCGATTCAGGTGGGCGCGCTGGAGACGTCCGCCGGAACTCCCTTGTTGCAGCGGACCGGGCGCGGCGTGCGACTGACCGAAGCCGGCGACCTCCTGGCCACCTATGCCAGGCGCATCCTCGAGCTCTGGCGCGAGGCTGGCGACGAGATGGCGGCGTTGCAGGGTGTCTTCTCCGGGACGCTGCGCGTCGGAGCGATCACGACGGCCGAGTACCTCATGCCTCCGCTGCTCGTACGATTCGCCAGCGAAAATCCGAAGGTGAAGGTCAAGCTCGAGGTTGGCAATCGCGACGAGATCGTCCGCCTGCTTGCGGGACACGAGGTGGACATCGCGATCATGGGACGGCCACCCTCCGAGCTGAAAACGGAATCGACGGCCTTCGCCAAGCACCCGATGGCGTTCCTGGCTGCTCCCACCCATCCCCTGATGGCCACACGCCTGCGCGGGCTGGCGTCACTGGCCAGTTCGCGCCTCCTAGTGCGCGAACGCGGCTCCGGCACCCGGACGACGGTCGAGCGGCTCTTCAAGGACGCCGGCCTGCAGTTGCGGGTCGGCTCCGAAATGTCGAGCAACGAAGCGATCAAGCAAATGTGCGCGGCCGGATTCGGGGTCGCCTTCCTGTCGATGCACACATGCGTGCTCGAGCTGCGGGCCGGACTGCTGAAGCTGCTTCCCCTGGCGCGAAATCCGATTCAGCGCGACTGGTATGTGATGCATCTGGCGTCCAAGCAGTTGCCTCAGGTCGCGCTGGCCTTCGAACAATTCCTGCGGGCAAGCGCCGAAGCGTTCATCGCAAGGCAGCTCGACCCTGCGCCGACGGAGTCGCGCCCATAACAATGCCGCGTGGTAAAGGCTTCCGACCGGGCCGCCGCACTTGAGGCCACATCGTCGCGCACGAGTCCATGTGCCCGGAGGTCAACAGCCGTCAGCTGAAACGCCGCACGACTCCGCCGCAGCGGCCGCGCGAGCGGTGCCGCCTCATTGCCGCTTGCGCAGCAGATTGACGCGCATCGGCCGCATGAAGTGCGCGCCCGAGGCGCCCATGTGCGCCTCGAACCTTCGCCGAACCTGGCTGCGCGTCGGCTCGTCGAGACGGTGGTCCGCGAAGGTCACGTTGACAACGCGGCGCTCGAAGTCCGCGAAATCCGGGAACTCCACCGGCGTGTCGAACCGAGTCTCTCCGCCGCTCTCCCAGTCACCCGACTCGAGCGCACGCTGAATCGCGACGTAGGCCGCACGACGCACTTCCTGCTCGTCGTGGAACAGCCGGATCACTTCGTTGAGATCGCCGGCAAACACCGGCTCGGACAGATAGAGCAGGCCTCCCGGCTTGAGCACGCGCCCTACTTCGCCGAAGGCCTTGTCCAGCAGATGCGGCGAGACGTGATGGAGCGACTTGAGCATCAGTGCCAAGTCGAAGCGTCCGGCCTCGAATGGGATCTCTTGGGCGCCGGCACGAACGAATGCGATATCGGCGACCGGTTCCTCGAGATTCTTGGCGTGTTGGCGCGTGTCGACCTCGAGCGCAGCGACCCTGCAACCCGGGCAGGTGGCGACCAGCCGGCGCGCAAGTTCGGCCTTGCCGCAGCCCAGCTCGATGATCTCCAGATCACGCAGGCAGACGAGCGATTGCAGCAGCGCCAGTTCGTCGTCGACGACAAGCGGCATCGGTGGTGATATGTTCATGGCTTCGATTCTCCGCCGAGCTTGTCGCAGCCTCGGGGCGACCCGTCGCCTTTCTCATGCAATGTGTGCCGGCGATCATCCGGTCCGCGCCTTCACCCGCCATCCGCTGGCGACAACCGCGTATCGGCTCCGCATGGGTCTCCATGAACGAGCCTATCGAATCTGAATTCGTACCCAGCTCCGCGCCCTGCGTGTCGATCACATGCACAGCGCAGGCGATGCAGGGATCGAAGCTGGCCTGCGGGTGCTGCAGGGCTACACGACCAGGCAGCTCGAATACAAGACCGGCGGGCCGCCGATCCTGTCGCACCTGTACACGGCAGACCTGTTGCGGGCGGCGTTCGCCGCGCTGGAGACGATCGAGCTGCTCGAGTACGAGGCCGACCTGACCGAGGGCACGCAGCATCACGGCCGATCGGCGCTGGTGGGGCTGCTCGCCCGCAAGCGGTGAGCCGCGTTCGGCGGCATGCGCGCGCGATGAGATTCATCCCACCGACCGATTCGAGCCAGCCGGCCCTACTACCCATATGGGCTATCGCCGATCACCCATCGCGGTAATAGACGGCAACGCGCCGATACTTGCCAATGCAGCAGTATCGTAAGAGCGTATGCGGGAGGGCCTTCCGTGGTTTGCGTCCCTCGGCTGCGGCACACGACGGGCCCTTCGAAAAATGGAGACGACCGATGAAGTTTGACAAGGAATTTGACGCATCCGGGCTTGCCTGCCCGCTGCCCATCGTCAAGACAAAGAAAGCGCTCTCGGACATGGCGACGGGACAGGTGCTGCGCGTGATATCCACCGACCCCGGCTCGGTGGGCGACATGGCCGCTTTTGCCGAGCAGACCGGCAACCAGTTGCTCGAGCAGAGCAGTGAAAACAAGAAGTACGTCTTCCTCCTCAAAAAGGCGTGAGCGCGGACCCGCCCGTACCCATCGCACTCAACGCTCGGAGTCTGCATGGCTAGCAAGAAGATGGCGATCATCGCCACCAAGGGTACGCTCGACATGGCGTATCCGCCGTTGATCCTGTCGTCCACCGCCGCCGCGCTGGGCTGGGACGTGCAGGTGTTCTTCACCTTCTACGGCCTGCAATTGCTGCGCAAGAGCCTCGACGGCATCAAGATCAGCCCGCTCGCCAATCCCGCCATGCCGATGCCGGTGCCCATGCCGGTGCTCCTGCAAGTGATGCCGGGCATGGAGTCGATGGCCACGATGATGATGAAGGCCAAAATGAAGAAGAAGGGCGTGGCCTCGCTTGAAGAGTTGCGCTCGCTGTGCCTCGAAGCCGGCGTGAAGTTCATCGCTTGCCAGATGACCGTCGACCTGTTCGAGTTCGAGAAGAGCGAGTTCATCGACGGCCTCGAATACGCCGGCGCGGCGACGTTCATGAAGTTCGCCGGCGAGACCGACGTCTGCCTGTTCGTCTGAAGACCTGCCCGGCGGCCCTCTCCGGCCGGCCGAGGAGGCCTCCTCGGCGTGTTCAATGCAGGACCCAGTCTGGCGATTCGACGCACTCGTCGACGAGTGACGGCCCATCGGCGCCCGGCCGACGGTGCAGGGTCAGGAACTGCTGGCACGCGCGAGCCCAATGCGTCGCGCCGGCCGCTAGCGCGTCACGCAGTGCAGCGCCGTCGTCGCCGGCACACCAAGCCGAATAGGCCGCCATCAGGCGCGGGAACAACAGCGCGCGCACGCCCTCCAGATTGGCGAACCAGAAGTGCAGCGACGCATCCGAGCGCCGCAGCAGCAGCGTCGGCAGCGTCACCAGGCAGTCAGCCAGATGATCGCGCGCGGCGCGCACGTAGAGGTCGGTGCGGCGCGAAACGAGCACGTTGCGCAGGGTCTGCCAGTCGGGCCCGAGCAGCCGGCCCGCTCGGTGCTCGCCCAGCTCGTGCAAGACCAGGGTTTCGGCCTCGGCTTCGATCAGGCGCTCGACCGCCGCGGGGCCGAGACGATCGAACCCGTAGGCGTCGAGCGCGGCCTTGAACGGACCCTCCTGTCGTTTGAGCGTCCAGGCCTCGAACTTCTCCCAGATCCAGCGCGCCAACGACTCCTGTCGCAGCAGCACCTTCGAACCCGCGAGGACGGCCGGCGCTGCCGCCAAGCCGCGCGCATGCTCGCAACCACTGACCAGCAGTTCGATGCCGTCGCGCGACTGCACGCGCAGCAGCTCGCCGAGAAAGAAGCTCGCACATCCAGGCGCCGTGTAGCCGGCCCCATAGACCAGGCCGAACGGGCGCAGCTGGGCGTTGACAGCGGCGGCATCGAAGGGGTCGAACGAGCCGCCCTGCAGCGGCAGCGGTGCAAACGGCTCGCCCTCCAGCGACGTCCACAGGGACTCCCGCTGTGCGAGCCAGGCGCCGACCTCGTCGTTCGGCAGCCGCTGCATCGGCGCGATGCCTTGCTCCCAGCGGAAGAACTCGCGCATCTGCAGCAGATAGATGCACAGGGTCATGTCCGCCGCGTGGCTGGCATCGGCGATGTGGCAGTTGGTCTGCACCGCATCCACGAGCCGATCGAGATGGGGCAGGTTCACCGTCGTCGCCGCGCCTGCCACGCCGCGATGTCGCGCGCGATCCCGCCCCACGGCAGGTCCAGAAGACTATCGATGCGCGCGTGCGCCTGCATCACCATCCGGTGCACGTCGGCTTCGGGAGCGGCCAAGGCGTTGCACAGTCCCTGAAGGCCCCCGCATTGCAGCTGCATCGCTCTCGCGTGCCGGAGCGGCTCGCCGGGACCCGGCAGCCGCAGCGTGAACGTGGCACGTTCGCGCAGCAACGCCAGCAGCGTGGCGCAATTGATTCGCGCCGTCGGCGACGGGCAGGCCACCCCCTCGCGCTCGGCCAACGCGTGCCGCTGCGCCAGCTCGCACGTGGCGCAACCCGCCAGCAGTGCCTTCTCGAAGACGCAGGGAGCAGGGTTCGCGACCGCTCGCGCCCGGGCGTAGGCGGCATCGTCCATGCGCCAACCCTCAATCGTCGCCCGACGGTCCGGGCTCGCGAACCTGGCACAGCATGTCCTGGGCGAGCTGCTCGTTGCCGGCGAACATGACCTTGACCTTGCCTTGGGGCGCACCGTGCTCGGCCGCGCGCAGCGCCTTGGCGTGCGCCGATGCGGCCTTGAAGGCGTCGAATTCGGCAAGCTTCTCGAGCCGCGCGTGTGGCAGCACCCGGTAGATGTAGTACGGCAACGCAGACTCCCTCAGACGTAGCGCTTGGAGGCCCGCCGCCGCCCCGGCAAGGCCTTCTGGATGATCACGCCGCGCACCGCGCCGAGGTCCTGCAGCCCGACGTCGGCGAAGGCGGGGTTCAGCGGATGAAGCTGCCACCCGGCGGCGTTGCGCAGCAGCTGGCGAAAGATCCACTCCTGCCCGTGCCAGGCGAGCACGTAGCTGCCCTCCTTGGCCAGACCGTCGGGCTCGATGATGATGATCTCGCCTTCGTTGAACTCCGGGGCCATGCTATGACCGAGAACGCGCAGCGCGAACGACTCGCCGCCAGCGCAGTCGGGCAGCCCATCGACGGGGCCGTTCATGCCCTGCCCTCCACCGCCTCGAGCTCGAGCACCTCCATGAACAGCTGCGCCGCCGGCACGCCCGCGGAGCGCAACTCCTCCTGCAGGACCTGCACGAACTCGCGCGGCCCCGCCAGGTAGAAGTCGCAGTCGATGTCGAACAGGTCGACATGCATCGCAACCGCGATCTCGCGCGCGCCGCGGGCGGCGTCGGGGTTCATCGACAGCGCCACCTCGAACTGGTCAAGGGCTTCGGACCAGGAGCGGCACTGGTTGGCCAGGAAATGCCCGTCGCTGCGCGTGGCCAGCCAGAACAGCGACAGCGACGGTGCCGCGTCGAGCGCGAGCGCATGCTCGATCAGGCTCTTCACCGGTGCGAAGCCGGTGTCGCAGGCGGCGAACACGAGCGGCCGGTGGCCTTCGGCGAGCACGAAGTCGCCGACCGGCCCGCGCACCGTGACCGCCATGCCGGCCTTGAGCGCACCCGAGAACACCTGGCGGGCGAACGGGTCGTCGTCGTCGCGGGCGATGAAGAACTGCAGATTGCGGTCGTCGCAGGGGCAGCTCGCCACCGGGTGGCGGGCGTGCAGGTCGTCGCCCGGCGTCGCCAGGCCCAGCGTCACCGACTGCCCGGCCAGAAAGCGCAGGCGGTGGCTGCGCGGAGTCTGCAGGTGCAGCAATCGAGTCTCGGGCGCCAGCGCGGTCACGACGCGAACGTGGCTGACGATCTCCTGCTGCGGAATGTCCTCGGGCCCGCGCGCCTCCAGCAGCTCCAGCGTCAGCTCGCTGCTCGCCGGCGTGTGCGCGCAGGCCAGCGTGTAACCCTGTTGCCGCTCGGCCTGCGACAGCGGGTAGTCGTAGTGCTGGGTCTGCACCACCTCGCCCGCGATCACGCGCACCTTGCACATGCCGCAGGTGCCGTTGCCGCAGCCGTAGTTGAGCTTGAGCCCGGCGCGCAAGCCGGCCTGCAGCAACGTGTCGTGACCCTCGACAGTGAACTCGTGGCCGCTCGGGCGCACGGTGACCTGTGCAGACATGACCTTCAGCATATCGTCCATGACATCGAGAAGATCGACCGTTTCGGTGGCGAGTGCCTGCGCCAGCCCGCGTGCCAGCTCGCGCTCGAGATCGACCAGCGCGGTGTCGCCCGTGCGACTTGCCACCAGTTCGCGCACGCGCTGCTGCAGCTCGATCACCAGCGCGTGGTAGCGCTGCAGGTGGCGGCGCACATCGGCGAGCTCCTGGCTCTGCAGGAACAGCCGCTGCGCCAGCACTTCCTGGCTCGGCAGCAGGCGCTCGCGCACGCGCTTGCCGAAGGCCTCGTCCTTGATATGCGCAACGCGTTCGAGCAAACCCGAGGCTTCGATCTGCGCCGCCGGGTACAGGCGCAGCAGCGCGTCGGTGGAGACGAGGCCTTCGCTCAGCCTCAGCGTGCCGTCGCGCACCTGCTGCTGCAACACGCCGCGCGCGACACCCACCAGCTGGGCGGCCCGCCAGACGGTCAGCCAATGCGACATGCGGACTCCAGCGCGTTCATCCGATGCGATCGAGGTAGCGCAAACGGTACAGGAGGCGCGGGCGTTGCGGATCGTCGACAAAGCCCGAGCGGTCGTGCAGTACGTTGTTGCAGACCAGGCCCATTCCCGCTTCCAGCCGGGTGCGGAACACTGTGGTCGCGTCGCTGCCGATCAGTCGTTCGAGAAAGGCCGCGGCCGCGCGTGTTGCGGCGTCGGCCTTCCATTCGATGCTGCGGGTGCGCGCGGTGTAGCGCATGTGCAGGGCCATGCCGGCATGCGTCACCGACAACACCGGGCCGGTCTGTGCCGGGCGCGCCACGCCGGCATCGTCGGCGCGCTCGGGAATCGTCATCGCGTCGGCCGCCATCAGTGCCCGGACCCAGTCCGGGTTGGCCTCGCGCAGAGCGATGTAGGCCATGTCGGGGTCCATCAGGGCGTTGGCGCCGCCCTCGCGGGCCGGGGCCACGCAGTACAGGATCATCGCCTCGATGCGCCGCGCCGGCGGATGGTAGTAGCCGTCGGTGTGCCACTTGATCGGGCGGTCGGTGTACGGAATGTAGGCCGCGCGGTCGCCGCTGCCGGCCGCCACCCCGGGCCCGCCGACGGACACGGTGATCGGCGAGGTGCCGTCTTCGTCGGCCAGCCAGTTGGCATCGAGCCGATGCAGCCCGAGTTGCTGGCCGAGGCGGCGGGCGACGTCCTTGTCGGCCGCGGTCACCGGACTTCTCCAGATCGCCATGTTGGCAGTCGCGCAGCGCTCGAGCAGCGCCGCCCGCTCCGACGCCGTCAGCTGGCGCGGATCGGCGACATCGACCACGAGGTCTTCGACCCGCCGCGGACGGCTGGCTCGCTTGGCATCGCGCCAGCGCCGATAGGCGTCTTCGTCGTCGAGGTTGAAGGGGCTGCGCAACGGTGCGGCGCCGCGCGCGAGACGGGGCATGGGTACCGCGCTCATCTCAGTCTCCGCTCAGGCCCTGGCGTCGCGCCGGCCGCGGCTCGGTGGACAGCACCCCCTGCATGGCGCTGCGCAGCGTCGCCACCGCCTCGGGAGCCTCGATGGCCATGATCTGATCGAGGGCCCAGTTGCGGTCCTTGGCCACCATCAGCGCGGTAACGCGGCTGCCGAGGTAGCGCACGAAGGCGAAGTCGGGCCCATCGGGACCGTGGCCGAAGGTCGCGTAGTCGTCGGACAGCCCGTTGAACATGTCGATGAACTGCGTACGATGGCTCTCCAGGCCGGGCGCCGGAAGACCAAGCAGGTCGTTCTCGCTGTCCTCGAGAATCTCGGCCACGCGCCGCACCAGCGCCGTCGTGAACTCGGCGCGTGTGCCCTCGGGCATGCAGTCGAAAGCCATGCGGTCGACGACCTGGATCAGGAACACCAGCACTTCGCGCATGAAGGCGAAGTACTGCGGGCCGACATCGATGTCGAACTGCGCCGAGCGCATCTGCTTGAGCATGTTCTGGGCCACCCTCCAGACGATGAAGGCGAGCGCGCTCGCCGTCTGCAGCGGCGTCTTCGACGCGCCGGCCTTGAACCAGTGGCTCTTGATGCGCATGCGACCTCAGTACCCGCCCTTGCCCAGCGGCTGCGGCAGCCCGGCGACCTTGCACGCCTGCTTGGCCGGCCCCATCGGGAACAGGTCGTACAGCGCCTTGCTGTCGGTGCCGGGACGGAGCTCGGCCATGGCCTTGAGCAGGTTGCGGAAGTTCGGCGTGTGGCCGTGCTCGCGGTACTCGTCGCGCAGGTAGTTGACGACGTCCCAGTGCGCGTCGGTCAGCTCGATGTTCTCGGCCGCCGCGATCACGCGCACCACCTCGTCGCTGTAGTCGGGCTCGCGCAGGAAGCCCTGGTCGTCGGTCTCGCGTTCGATGCCGGTCACCGTGTAGGCCATCTTCAAGTCTCCTTCGGCTGCATCAGGCTCCCACCGCCGCGGCCGAACGGTGGGGCACGAAGATCCCGCAGCCCAGCAGGCGCTGCGGCCCGATGCCGACGCATTGCACGTGCAACGAGTCGGCGGCCGACAGGCCGTGCAGCATCAGGCTGAAGCCGGTGGTCGGGCCTGCGGGCGCACCGATCAGGCGGCGCCGGCCGCAGACGCTATGGGCGTCGATCTGCAAGGCGCGCAGCGTGTCGGCCACGTCCCGCATGAACGACGCCTCGTCGGCGCTCTCGGCCGCCACGATGGGGGCGAACAATGTTCCATGAGGCAGCAGCTCGCGCGGCTTGGGTTCGCCGAGGCGAAGCGCACAGCCGCCCAGGCCGAAGCTGCGGCCGGCCAGCGTCGCCAGGGCCGGCACGCGCGCGCCCGGCACGCGCAACAGCAACCGCGCGCGCTGCGACAGCAGGCCGCGCACGCCGTAGCCGGGCACCACCTTGACCGGGTGGATGCCGGCCAGCGGCTCCGCGGCCAGCCACGGCAGGTGCTCGGCCAGGGCGCGGGCCAGCGGCCACGCATGATCGCGGGGCAGATGCGTGCCACCGAGCGGAAACGCCACGTCGACCATGGTGTCGACCGGTGCCTCGACGTCCGTCACGCTCGCTCCTGGCGCTGCGCCCAGCGCAGCAGGGCATGTCCCCATTGCTCGGCGGTCTGCGGATCGATGTCGAACACCGTGAAACGACTCTTCTCGCGGATGCGCGTGCGCAGCAGGCTCATGCCGCCTGCGTCGTAGTCGATCTGCTGCAACTCGATCTCCTGGCCACCGAGCGGCGCACGCAGTTTGTCCAAAGGTGTCACGCGGGTCATCGGCGGCTCCAGAGACGGCATTGAGCGCGGCAGCGGCCCGTGTCGTCCATACCCGGCACGGGTGAGCGCCGCATACCCCTTCCGGGTAGTGCCCGGTCTACCCTACGAGAGTGATAGCGCCACCCGGCCGGCCCTCCTAGGATTGGTCGCAGACGCGAACGGTCCGGCGCCACGCCCCCTCAGGAGACACAGTCCATGGCCAAGAAACCATTCGACACGCCGATGCTCGACCAGCTCGAGAGCGGTCCTTGGCCCAGCTTCGTCACCGGCTTGAAGCGCCTGGCCCAGGACAAGGACTATATGGTCGACCTGGTCGGCCAGCTCGAGCACTCCTACAAGACCCGCAAGGGCTACTGGAAGGGCGGCACCGTCGGCGTGTTCGGCTACGGCGGCGGCGTGATACCGCGCTTTTCCGAGGTGGCCGCCATGTTCCCCGCGTCGTCGGAGTTCCACACGCTGCGCGTGCAGCCGCCGGCGGGCATGCACTACGACACCGCCGTGCTGCGCAAGTTGTGCGACATCTGGGAGCGCCACGGCTCCGGGCTGATCGCCTTCCACGGCCAGTCGGGTGACATCATGTTCCAGGGCGCGAGCACGGCCAAGGTGCAGGACGCGTTCGACGAACTCAACGAACTCGGCTTCGACCTCGGCGGCGCCGGCCCGGCGGTGCGCACCTCGATGTCGTGCGTCGGCGCGGCGCGTTGCGAGCAGTCGTGCTACGACGAGGCACGCGCGCACCGACAGGTTCTCAACACCTTCCTCGACGACATCCACCGCCCCGCCCTGCCCTACAAGTTCAAGTTCAAGTTCTCCGGCTGCCCGAACGACTGCATGAATTCGATCCAGCGCTCCGACATGGCAGTGATCGGCACCTGGCGCGACAACATCCGCACCGACGAAACGCTGGCGCGCAAATGGTTCGCCAAGCACGGCCTGTCCGAGCTGGTCAACGACGTGGTGAGCCGCTGCCCGACCAAGACGATCACGCTCAAGGAGACGAAGGACGTCGCCAAGGGCAACAAGATCTCGAGCGTCGCCGTCAACGACACGCAGTCGCTCGAGATCGACAACGGCAACTGCGTGCGCTGCATGCACTGCNNTGCACTGCATCAACGTCATGACCGGCGCGCTTGCGCATGGCACCGATACCGGTGCGACGATCCTGATCGGCGGCAAGCGCACGCTGAAGATCGGCGACCTGATGGGCACGGTGGTGATGCCGTTCATGTCGCTGAAGACCGACGAGGACTACCAGGCGCTGGTCGATCTCGGCCAGAAGGTGATCGACTTCTTCGCCGAGAACGCGCTCGAGCACGAGCGCACCGGCGAAATGATCGAACGCATCGGGCTGGTCAATTTCCTCGAAGGCATCGGCCTGGACGTCGATGCGAACATGGTGTCGGCGCCACGCACCAACCCGTACGTCCGCATGGATGGATGGGACGACGAAGTGGCGCGCATCAACGCGAAGAAGGCGGCGGCCTGAGCTGCGACCCCATCGATCCGTCGACCCAACGACGAACACCGGAAGACACCCCATGGCCACGATGCGACAACCGATCGAGAGCGGCGTACCCGACAACAAGCCCTTCCTGCATCCGACGCTGCTGAAGAACTACGGCAACTGGCGCTACCACGACCGCCCGCGCCCCGGCGTGCTGCACCACGTCGCGCACAGCGGCGATGAGGTCTGGACGGTGCGCGCCGGCACCCAGCGGCAGATGGACGTCTACACGATTCGCAAGCTTTGCGATATCGCCGACACGTATGCCGAAGGCCATGTGCGCTTCACGATCCGCTCGAACATCGAGTTCATGGTCTCCGACCCGAACAAGGTCGCGCCGCTGGTCGAGGCGCTCACCGGCAACGGCTTTCCCGTCGGCGGCACCGGCAATTCGGTGTCGGCCATCGCCCACACCCAGGGCTGGCTGCACTGCGACATTCCCGGTACCGACGCCTCGGGCGCGGTCAAGGCGCTGATGGATGACCTGTACGAGGAATTCATCAAGGAGGAGATGCCCAACCGCGTGCACCTGTCGACCTCGTGCTGCGAGATCAACTGCGGCGGCCAGGCTGACATCGCGATCATCGTGCAGCACACCAAGCCGCCGAAGATCAATCACGACTTGGTGGCCAACGTCTGCGAGCGCCCGGCGGTGGTCGCGCGCTGCCCGGTGGCGGCGATTCGCCCGGCGCTGGTCAACGGCAAGCCGTCACTGGAAATCGACGAGAAGAAATGCATGTGCTGCGGCGCCTGCTATCCGCCGTGCCCGCCGATGCAGATCAACGACCCCGAGCACACCAAGCTGGCGATCTGGGTCGGCGGCAAGAACTCCAACGCGCGCGGCAAGCCCGTCTTCATGAAGATGGTGGCGTCGGGCCTGCCGAACAACCCGCCACGCTGGCCCGAAGTGTCGATCATGGTGAAGAAGATTCTCTATACCTACAAGGGCGACGCCCGTCCATGGGAGCGGGTATCCGACTGGATCGAGCGCATCGGCTGGCCGCGCTTCTTCGAGAAGTGCGATCTGCCGTTCACCAAGTACCTGATCGACGACTGGCGCGGCTCGCGGGCGAATCTGAACGCATCGACCCACATCCGCTTCTGACGGAGCTGCGATGAAGTTCGGTCTGATGGTCAGCGAGGGGCCCTATACGCATCAGGCCAGTGACAGCGCCTACCAGTTCGCGGTTGCCGCGCTCGCCAAGGGGCACGAGATCCAGCGCGTGTTTTTCTATCACGACGGCGTCAACAACGCGACCAAGCTGACCGAGCCGCCGCAGGACGACCGCAACATCGTCAACCGCTGGTCCGCACTGGCGGCCGAACACAAGGTCGACCTCGTGGTCTGCGTCGCCGCGGCGCTGCGCCGCGGCATCACCGACGTGGTGCTGGCGCCGGGCTTCCGGATCGCCGGCCTCGGCCAACTGGTCGACAGCGGCATCAAGGCCGATCGGCTCGTGACCTTCGGAGATTGAACTGAAGGCGCCGCGATGAAGAAGTTCATGTTCGTCAACCGCAAGCCGCCCTACGGCACGATTTACGCGCTCGAGAGCCTGGAGGTAGTGCTGATCACCGCGACCTTCGACCAGGACGTGAGCCTCGTGTTCCTCGACGACGGCGTCTACGAACTCGTCAAGGGCCAAGGCACGAAAGGCATCGGCGTCAAGAACTTCTCGCCGTCCTACCGCGCCCTCGAAGGCTACGACGTGGAGAAACTCTACGTCGAGCGCGAATCGCTCGAGGCGCGCGGCCTGACCGAAGGCGACCTGCTGGTGCCGGTCGAGGTGCTCGACTCAACGCAGATGGCCACGCTGATGGCCGAGCAGGACGTGGTGCTGAGTTTCTGAAAGACCTCATGCTGCACATCGTCAACAAATCACCTTCGCAGACCCGCACGCTCGACAGTTGCCTGCGCCTGTGCCGGGACGGCCACGCGCTACTACTCATCGAAGATGGCGTGTACGCCGCTACCACGCGCAGCCCTGCCGCGGCAGCGGCACGCGAGGCGCTCACGCGCCTGAAGGTCTACGCCCTGCAGCCCGACCTCGAGGCCCGTGGCGTGATTGGCGCCGTCCTCGACGGCGTGACGCTGGTCGACTACGGCGGGTTCGTCGAACTGGTGGCCGAACACTCTGTCAGCCATTCGTGGTTGTGAACCTGCTTCTATTCCCCGATCCCGAACCTGGAGACCCGCATGAGCAGCTTTGAACTAAACGGCACGACCTTCGAGACCGACGAAGAGGGATATCTCATGAACCTCGCCGACTGGACGCCGGAAGCCGCAGCCCACATCGCACAGGTCGAGAACGTCGAGATGACCCCCAGCCACTGGGAGGTCGTCAACTTCCTTCGCGACTACTACAACGAGTACCAGATCGCCCCGGCGGTGCGCGTGCTGACCAAGGCGATCGGCAAGCAGCTCGGGCCGGACAAGGGCAACAGCAAGTACCTCTACGAGCTGTTCCCATACGGCCCGGCCAAGCAGGCGTGCAAGATCGCCGGCCTGCCCAAGCCGACCGGCTGCGTCTGATCGACCCTTTGAACGGTCGCGCGGCATGTCGGCCCTCACTATCACGTACGCGCTGCTGTTCTACGTCGCGACGCTGGTGCTCGTGGTCGGCACCGCCGCCAAGATCAGCAGCTATGTGCGCACGCCTGCACCGCTGAAGATCCCCACCACGCCGGCGCCAACGACCGCCGCCGGCGTCGGCCTGCGCATGGCGCGCGAGGTAGTGTTCTTCGAGAGCCTATTCCGCTCCAACAAGTGGACCTGGCTCTTCGGCTGGACCTTCCATGCCGCGCTGCTACTGGTCGTGCTGCGCCACCTGCGCTACTTCCAGCAGCCGGTGTGGATGGCAGTTGAATTCGTCCAGCCCTTCGGCACCTACGCCGGCTTCGCGATGGTCGCCGGCCTGGCCGGCCTATGGGCAAGGCGCTGGTGGGTCGACCGCGTGCGCTACATCTCGACGCCGTCCGATCACTTGATGCTCGCGCTGCTGCTGGCGATCGGCATGTCGGGTCTGGCGATGCGCTACGTCGCGCCCACCGACATCGTCGCGCTGAAGGCCTTCGTGCTCGGGCTGATGCGGCTCGATTGGCAACCGCTTCCGGCCGACCCGGTGCTGTTGGTCCATCTGGCGCTGGTCGCGCTGCTGATGCTCGTCTTCCCGATCAGCAAGCTGCTGCATGGCCCGGGGCTGTTCTTCAGCCCGACGCGCAATCAAGCAGACAACGCACGCGAACATCGCCACCTGGCTGGCTGGGCCGCCGCGCTCGAGAAGTGAGCCGCCCGAGGACACGATCGTGGCCGCCGCCGCATTCACCACGCCCACGCTGAAAAGCTACCCGGTAATCCCGCTGTTGCAAGTGGGCGCGATGGCGCACAGCAGGCCCTACGTCGCCAGCGCACTGATCCAGAAAGCCATCGGCTTTCCTGCCGAGCTGGTCGATGACTGGCAGAGCGTGGCGATCGCCAAGATGGGCGAGCTGCTGGACAAGTACCGGTCCCTGCGCGTCTACATGGATGCCTGCGTGCATTGCGGCGCCTGCTCCGACAAGTGCCACTATTTCCTCGGCACCGGCGACCCGAAGAACATGCCGGTGGCACGCCAGGACCTGATGCGCAAGGTATACCGGCGCTACTTCACCCTCGCCGGCAAGCACTTCCCAAAGCTCGTCGGCGCGGTGGATCTGACGCGCGAGGTGCTGGACGAGTGGTACAGCTACTTCAACCAGTGCTCCGAGTGCCGGCGCTGCTCGGTGTTCTGCCCCTATGGCATCGACACGGCCGAGGTCACGATGGCCGCGCACGAGATCATGGACTCGGTCGGCATGGGGCAGAAGTACAGCAACGAGATCATCGGCAAGGTCCACCGCATCGGCAACAACCTCGGCATCCCCGGTCCAGCGCTCGAAAACACGTTGCAGGGGCTAGAAGAAGACACCAAGGAAGAGACCGGCGTCGATGTGCGCTTCCCGCTCAACGTGAAGGGCACCGAGGTGCTGCTGATCACGCCGTCGGCCGACTTCTTCTCCGAGCCGCATGTCGAAAGCCTGATCGGTTACGCCAAGGTGTTCCATGCCGCAGGCATCAGTTGGACCTTGAGTTCGCACGCTTCGGAAGCGGGCAACTTCGGCCTCTTCATCGGCAACTACGAGCAGATGCGCAACATCTCGCTGCGTGTGCGCGAAGCGGCGCTCGAACTCGGCGTCAAACGCATCATCGTCGGCGAATGCGGCCATGCCTGGCGCGTCGCCTACAGCTACTGGAACACGCTGATCGGCCCGTTCGACTGGCTCGACCCGCGCTACCCGGTCCCGCAGCACATCTGCGAGTTCACGCACGACCTGATCCAGCGCGGCGCGCTGCGCATGGACAAGGACGCGAACGATGAGCGCATCGTCACCTTCCACGATTCGTGCAACGTGGCACGCGCCTCGCGCATGGGCAGCATGCCGGGCGGCCAGTTCGTGATCCCGCGCGAGATCATCAAGGTGGTCGCCAACCACTTCCACGACATGGCGCCGGAAACCATCCGCGACGCCACCTTCTGCTGCGGCGGCGGGGGCGGGCTGCTGACCGACGACCTGATGGAGCTGCGTGTCAAGGGCGCGCTGCCGCGCATGGAAGCGCTGAAGAACGTCGTCGATGACCACGGCGTGAACTTCATGGCCACCATCTGCGCGATCTGCAAGGCCCAGTTCACCAAGGTGCTGCCGTACTACGGCTTCGACATGAGCATGGTCGGCGGCGTGCACCAGCTCGTCAGCAAGGCCATCCGGCTCGGCCGCAACGATTGAGATTCCAGGAGACGTCACGATGTCCGCATCCACCGAATCGGCGCCCGCCGAGCCGCTCACCTTCCGGCGCTACAAGGACGGAGACCACAAACCGCTGGCTTGGCAGCAGGAGATCTTCGACGCTGACCACACGCACAAGTGCCCGACCTACATTCAGAGCACGCCGCCTTGCCAGGGCAGCTGCCCGTCGGGCGAGGACATCCGAGGTTACCTGAACATCGTGCGCGGCATCGAGAAGCCGCCGGCCGGCGTGCCATGGCAGGAATACGCCTTCCGCCGCCTGACCGAGGCCAACCCGCTGCCNNGAAGACTTCGTCGGCATCAACTCGGTCGAGCATTTCCTCGGCGAGTACGCCATCGCCAACAAGCTCGCGTTCCCCAAACCGGCCGTGTCGACCAGCAAGAAGGTTGCCGTGATCGGCGGTGGCCCGGCGGGCCTGTCATGTGCCTACCAGCTGGCGCGCAAGGGCCATGCGGTGACGATCTTCGACGAGCGCGCCGAGCTCGGCGGCATGATGCGCTACGGCATTCCGGGCTTTCGCACGCCGCGCGAGGTGCTCGATGCCGAGATCCGCCGTATCCTCGACCTCGGCGTGACGGCGCGCATGAGCTGCCGCATCGGCACCGACATCACCATGGACCGGATCCGCGCCGAGTTCGACGCGGTCTTTCTCGGCCTTGGTGCGCAATCGGGGCGACCTCTGCCGGTTGAAGGCGCCGACGCGCCCAACTGCGTGACCGCCACCGCTTTCCTGAAGGCCTTCAACGACGGCCGCATGCGCCATGTCGGCAAGCGCGTGGTCGTCGTCGGCGGCGGCGACACCTCGATCGACGTGGCCACCGTGGCGCGCCGGCTCGGACACATCGAAAAGGTTAACGAGAGCGACCGGCCCGAATACGCGATCGCCGGGATCATCGCGCACGACGTCGCCGCGGTGTCCGCCAAGCAGGGGGCCGAGGTGACGCTGACCTCGATCTTCGCGGTCGACAAGATGCAGGCGAGCCGGGCTGAAGTCGAGCATGCGCTGGCCGAAGGCATCGCCGTCCGGGGCGGCTACGCGCCGCTGGCCGTGCTGCGCGGCCCCGACGGTCGGGCCACGGCGCTGCGCGTGATCCGCTGCGAAGCGAAGATCGCCGGGGGCCGGCTCGAGATCAAGAACATCGACGGCACCGAAGAAGACATTCCCGCCGACCTGATCGTGTCGGCCATCGGCCAGTCGGTCGACTTTGCCGGGCTCGCCGAGTTCGACAACGGCAAGGGCGCGATCGACACCGATCGCAACTACCAGGTGAAGGGCCAGCCGAATTGCTTCGTCGGCGGCGACGTGGTGCGCCCGCACCTGCTGACCACCGCGATCGGCCACGGCACGATCGCGGCCGACGGCATCGACCGCTTCCTGCACGGCGAGGCGCTCGACCGGCGGCCGAAGATCGACGTGCATGTCTTCGACCTGCAGCGCAAGATGATCGAACGCGGCCTCGTCTTCAGCGAGGTGCACGAGCCGATCCGCGGCACGGACACGAGCCAGGCTGCGATCCACAACTTCGACAATCGCTCCGACCGTTATGTGATTCCGCATGAGGAACTGTTTCTCGGCCACTTCAACCGCACGCCGCGCAACCGGCGCAACGTCGTCACGCTCAGCGCCGCCGAAGCGCTCGGCAACTTCGAGGAGCGCTTGCTGCCGCTGACCGAAACGCAGGCGGTGGCCGAGGCGAAGCGCTGCATGAGCTGCGGCATGTGTTTCGAGTGCGACAACTGCGTCGTCTACTGCCCGCAGGTCGCCGTATTCAAGGTGGCGAAATCGAAGTCGACGGCCGGACGCTACGTCGACACCGACTACGCCAAGTGCATCGGCTGCCACATCTGCAAGGACGTATGCCCCACCGGCTACATCCAGATGGGGCTGGGGGAATAGCGAACGTGGTCCCGGCCGTGCTGCGTCGACACCTGCGCGCCGCCGCACTCGCGCTGCTGGTCGGCGTCGGCGCGGCCGGCGCGGTACCGCAGGGCGACGTCGGCACGCGCGGCCTGGAGCCGGCGATCGAGCCGGCGCGCGGCGGCCAGTGCGTCGCCGACCCGGCGTTCATGCGGCGCAACCATGGCAAGCTGCTCAAGCACCAGCGCGACGACACTGTGCACCTCGGCTTACGCACCGGGCCCTACAGCCTGAAGGCGTGCATCGGCTGTCATGCCAGTCGGACGACGGGTAGCGTCGCCGCAGCCCGCACCGACTTCTGCCAGGGCTGCCACGCCTATGCGGCAGTGCAGATCGACTGCTTCGAGTGCCACGCGAGCAAGCCGCAGACGCTCGGGAGCGCGCAGCCATGAGCGATCGCCGCGGCTTTCTCGGTGTGGCCGCCGCGAGCCTGGCCGGCGCGGTGCTGGCGCCTGGTGTGCGTCTGATCGAGATCGCGCAAGCCGCGGCGCCGGCCGCGGGTGCGAACCCGAAGGTGCGCTGGGGCATGCTGGTCGACAGCGGCAAGTGCGCATCGGGATGCACCGATTGCGTCAGCGCCTGCAACCAGGAGAACGGCCTTTCCGGCGAGACGCTGCCCACCGATCCGCAGTGGATCCGCAAGATCGAGATCAAGGACCTGCGCAGCGGCCGCACCCAGTCGCTGCCGATGATGTGCCAGCACTGCGCCGAGCCGCCCTGCGTCGACGTGTGCCCCACCGGCGCGTCGTTCAAGCGCGCCGACGGCATTGTCCTGGTCGACCGCCACAGTTGCATCGGCTGCCGCTATTGCGTGATGGCCTGCCCCTACAAGGCGCGCTCGTTCGTCCACGAGCCGTTGCACGAGCAGAAGCCCGATGTGCCGCGCGGCAAGGGCTGCGTCGAGGGCTGCACCTTGTGCGTGCACCGCATCGACCGCAACGAGGGCCCCGCCTGCGTGCAGGCCTGCTCCGATGCCGGCCATGGCGCGATGCTGTTCGGCGACTTGAACGATCCGGCCAGCGAACTCTCGCGCCGCGTCGCCGCCTACGGCGCGCGCCAGGTGCGCGAAGACCTGAACCTCGATACCGGCGTGCGCTATCTCGGGATCTGAACCATGAGGATTGCGCTGCGCCAACTTCAGGACACCGGCCACGGCTGGCTGCTGCTGCTCGGCGGCTGTGCTCTCGTCGTGGCTGGAGGACTGGCCGCCGCTGCCTACATGGAGCACTACGGCCATATCGTGACCGGCATGGACAACCAGATCGTCTGGGGCCTGCCTCATGTGTTCGCGGTGTTCCTCATCGTCGCGGCTTCGGGTGCGCTCAACGTCGCATCGATGGCCTCGGTGTTCGGCAAGACCGTCTACAAGCCGCTGGCACCGCTGTCCGGGTTGCTGGCCATGGCACTGCTGATCGGCGGGCTGGCCGTGCTGATGCTCGACCTCGGCCGGCCCGACCGGCTGATCGTCGCGATGACGCACTACAACTTCAAGTCGATCTTCGCGTGGAACGTGTTTCTGTACACAGGCTTTCTGGCGATCGTCGCGGCCTACCTGTGGTCGATGATGGAACACCGCATGAACGCGCTGAGCGGCCGCTTCGGCGTCACGGCCTTTCTGTGGCGGCTGGCCTTGACCACCGGCACCGGATCGATCTTCGGCTTCTTGGTGGCGCGTCCGAGCTTCGACAGTGCGCTGCTGGCGCCCACCTTCATCGCCCTGTCGCTGGCCTACGGCACCGCGCTGTTCCTGCTCGTGCTGGTGGCCGCCTGCGGCGCCGCGCAGCGCCTGATCGGCGATGCGCTACTGGGGCGACTGGCGCGCCTGCTCGCGATCTTCGTCGCCGCTGGCCTGTACTTCGTCGCCGTGCAGCACCTGACGGGCCTATACGTGGCACAGCGCGTCGATTTCGAGCGCTTCATCCTGCAGGGCGGCGGCGTTCACACGCTGCTGTTCTGGCTCGGCCAGGTGCTGCTCGGCGGTGTGCTGCCGCTGGCCCTGCTGCTCGCGCCCGGCGGGTCGGCTTCGCGCAAACGCATTACGGGCGCCACGTTCGCCGTCGTGCTCGGCGGCCTGGCGCAGATGTACGTGACCATCATCGGCGGGCAGGCCTACCCGTTGCCGCTGTTCCCCGGCAAACAGGTGACGAGCCTGTTTCGCGACGGCGTGATCAACAGCTACGCGCCGAGCCTCCCGGAGCTGCTGCTCGGCCTCGGCGGAGCGGCGCTGGCGGCGCTGATCGTGCTGCTCGGCGTACGCCTGCTTGCCTTCGTTCCCGAGCGGCTCGACGACGCGGCGCTGTCCGGCGTACTTGCCGAGTGAGGGCCTCATGATGTCCGCCCTGCTCATCTCCGCCGCGCACAAGTCTTCGGGCAAGACCACGCTCGCCGTCGGCCTGTGCGCCGCGCTGGCAGCGCGCGGCCTGCGGGTGCAGCCGTTCAAGAAGGGGCCCGACTACATCGACCCGATGTGGCTCGCGCGCGCGAGCGGCCGGCCGTGCTTCAACCTCGATCCCTACCTGATGCACGACACGGAGATCGCTGCGAGCTTCGCGCGCCATGCAGTCGACGTCGACATCGCGCTCGTCGAAGGCAACAAGGGCCTGTACGACGGCCTGGCGCTGGACGGCAGCAACAGCAACGCCGCGCTGGCGAAGCAGCTCGGCTTGCCCGTGCTGCTGGTGATCGACGCCCGCGGCATGACGCGCGGCATCGCGCCGCTGATCCTCGGCTACCAGGCCTTCGACCGCGAGATCCGCATCGGCGGCGTGATCCTCAACCAGCTCGGCGGGGCCCGCCACGAGGCCAAGCTGCGGGCGGTGATCGAGCACTACACCGACGTGCCGGTGCTCGGTGCGGTGCAGCGCGACGCCCGGCTCGAACTGGTGGAGCGCCACCTCGGCCTGATGCCCGACCACGAGGTCGACGACGCGGTCGAGCGCTTGCAGGCGATGGGTCGGGCGATCGCCGAGCAGGTCGACCTGGCGCGTGTGCTCGACGTGGCCAAGACGTGCACGGCCCCGGTGGCGCCGACAGGGCCGGCGCCGCAGCGACTGCGCGCAGGCGGGCAGGCGGGAGACAGCCTGCGCATCGGCATCGCACGCGACAAGGCGTTCGGCTTCTACTACCCCGACGACCTCGCCGCCTTGCAGACCGAGGGCGCCACGCTGGTGACGATCGACACGCTGGCCGACGCGCACCTGCCGGCGCTCGACGGGCTCTTCATCGGCGGCGGCTTCCCCGAACTGTTCATGGCCGAACTGGAGGCCAACCTGTCGCTGCGGATCGAACTGCACCGCGCGATCCAGGACGGCCTGCCGGTGTACGCCGAATGCGCCGGCCTGATGTACCTGGCGCGGACGCTGAACTGGAACGG
>PLZH01000058.1:6371-13906 GCA_003152055.1 Burkholderiales bacterium | reverse complement strand
GCGCGCGACGGTGTCTGCGTGCACAACCTGCTGGCCTCGTACGCCCACTTGCGCCACACCGGCGGCAACGATTGGCCGCGCCGCTTCATCGCCTTTGTGCGCGACGTGCGCAAGGCAGCCACCTGGCCCGCCCCACGGCCCGGGGCTCGCGCGCCACCTCGACGTACGGGTCTCGTGAACGTGAAGGAGGCGGGATGACGGAGACCTTGTCCGATGGGGTGAGAGTCGGCGGCCGCCGGATTCCGGTCGACTCCGAGGGCTACCTGCTGCACCTGGGTGACTGGTCCGAGGAATTCGCCCGTGCGCTCGCGAAACGCGAGGCTCTGGTGCTGACCGACGAGCACTGGGAGCTGATCCGCTTCCTGCGCCAGTACTACGCCGAGCATGGCGTACAGCCGCAGGTGCGCGTGATGATCCGCCACTTCACGCAGGTCTGGGGGCCGCAGCACGGCAGCAACCACCACCTGCACGACCTCTTTCCCCGCGGCGGACCACAGAAACAGGGCAACCGCATGGCCGGCCTGCTGCGGACCAAGGGCGAACATTGAACGGGAGCATCGCATGTTCACACTGACCCCGGCTGCAGCCACACAGATCCGAAAAGCCGCTGCCGCCGGCGGCATGGCCGACCTGGCGCTTCGCATCGCGGCATGCCAGGAATCCGACGGCTCGATCGCCTACGGCATGGGTTTCGACGAAGCCCGGGAGGGTGAGGTGCCATCACTGCAGATCGATGGCGTGACGGTGCTGATCGCGACACCGATCCAGCCGCTGCTGCAGGACACGCTGCTCGACTTCGTCGAACTGAGTCCGGGCGAATTCAACTTCATCTTCATGCCGCAGCCGGCCGCGCCGCGCACCGACGGCGGCTGCGGCGGTTGCGGCGGTGGCGGCTGCGCATCGCACGGCGCGTCCTGAGCGACGCCGCAGCACGTATCGAAGGGCCTCGTTCATGAACACATGTGTCGATCTTGCCGCCTCCGTGCTGCGCATGGACCGTGCGCAACACGGCAAGGTCTATCTCGTCGGAGCCGGTCCGGGCGATCCGGAGCTGCTGACGATGAAGGCCTGTCGCTTGCTGGCCGCGGCCGAAGTCGTCGTCTACGACAACCTCGTATCGCCGCAGGTGCTCGATCTGGTCGGGCCGGACGCCCGACGCATCTACGCCGGCAAGGAGCGCAACCACCACACGATGAAGCAGGGCGAGATCAACGAGCTGCTGGTGCGCCTGGCGCGCCGCGGCCGACAGGTCGTGCGCCTGAAGGGGGGCGACCCTTTCGTCTTCGGCCGCGGTGGCGAGGAGATGCAGGAACTTGCCGCTGCCGGCATCGCGTTCGAGGTGGTGCCGGGAATCACGGCGGCTTGTGGCGTCTCCGCCTACGCCGGCATTCCGCTGACCCACCGCGACCATGCGCAGTCCTGCACCTTCGTCACCGGGCACCTGAAAGACGGCTCGCCCGAACTCGACTGGGCCGGCCTCGCCCGGCCGCGCCAGACGGTCGTGATCTACATGGGGCTGAGCGGGCTGGCGCAGATCTGCCGCAAGCTGGTCGAGCACGGCCTGCCACCGGAGATGCCGGCCGCGGTGGTGCAACAGGGCACGATGCCCGAGCAGCGCGTCGTGACCGGCACGCTCGCCGACCTCGCGGCCCGGGTCGAGGCGGCGGGCCTGCAGTCGCCCTGCCTGACGATCGTCGGCGAGGTCGTGCGGCTGCGCGAGTCGCTCGACTGGTATGTCGCGGCCGAGCAACCGGCCCTCACCGAGCGCCGGCTCAGCGTGGCGTTCGCGTGACCGACCCGACCCGGCTGGCCGCCTGCGGCGTGACGCGCTGCTCGACCGCGAAGACGGCGGCCTCGACGCGCGAGTTCATGTTGAGCTTGGTCAGGATGTGCCGCACGTGCAGCTTGACGGTGTCGTGGCTGATGTCGAGGCTGCGCGCGATCGCCTTGTTGCTCCCACCCCGGGCCAGGTGGTCGAGGATCTGGCGCTCGCGCTCGGTCAGTGATTCGATCAGTCCCGTTCGATCGCTGCCCTTGGCGCCCATCTGGAGCATCTGTGCCAGCTTGAGCGTCATCGCCGGCGCCACCGTGAGTTCCCCGCGCGCGGCGTGTTCGATGGCCGCGATGACTTCTTCGGGCTCCATGTCCTTGAGCAGGTAGCCTCGCACACCGGCGCGCAACGCGGCCGCCAGATCGGCCTCGGAGTCGCTCATCGTGAGGATCAGCGCAGGCGTGTCGCAGCCTTCGGCGCGCAAGCGGCGCAACAGGGTGAGTCCGTCTATCGAAGGCATGCGCAGGTCCAGAACCAGCAGGTCGGGCTTGTGCTCACGCAACACGCCCGCCACCTGATCCGGGTCACCCAGGGCCGCGACGACCTCGATGTTGCCGCGATGCTGCAGCAGGTCGGTCAGGCCGGTGCGGCACAACGTATGGTCGTCGACCAGAACAACGCGCAGTCTTTCCGGGTTCATGACACCGTGTCCACGACCGAGGTCGATGGAACGCACACCCGTAACCGGGTGCCGCCACCGGCGCGTTGGCCGATCTCGATCCTGCCGCCCAGTCTCGCCGCGCGCTGCCGCATGATGTCGATGCCGTAGTGCGATGCCCGCGCGCCGCCTTCGCCGAGCGACACTCCGTGGCCGTCATCTTCGACGACGATCTCGACCACGTCGCTGTGCTGCTCGATCGTCAACCAAGCATGCCGCGCGCCGGCATGCTTCGCAATGTTGTTGAGAGCCTCCTGCACGATCCGAAACAACTGGGCCTCCTGTGCGGTCGACAACACCAGCTCAGGCGCTCGATCCTGAAACGCCAACGCGATTCCGGTCGAGCTCTCGAATTCGTTGATGCTGAATTGCAGGGCATGCCTGAGACCCAGCGGATCCACGGGCGCCCGGAAGTTCGTCAACAGCTCACGCAGGCTGGCGTGCGCGTCGGTGACGGCGCGCCGCACGTCGGCCGAGTAGCGCAGCGCAGCGGACTCGTCATGTCCTGCGATGGCCCCTTGCAGCAGCGGCATCCGGAACTTGACATACGCCAAGGTCTGCGCAAGGGCATCGTGCACTTCGGCTGCCATCGACTGGCGCTCGCTCATCACGGCGATCCGGAGATGCTCGCGCTCCAGGCGGGCGTTGTTCAGTGCCAAACCCAGCAACTCGCCGACCGATCTGAGCACCGCCCGTATCTCCTGACCCGGTTCCTCGTCCTGGGCGAAAAACAGGCTGTAGACGCCAAGTACGCGACCGCGATGTTGAAGGGGAACGGCGACCATGCGCAGGCAGGCGTTGCCGAAAAATTCAACCCCGCTGAGGCGCGCGCAGGCTGACATATCGCTGCTCCAGACCGGAACCTCGCCGGAAGCGGCCGCTCCGCAGACGCCGCAATCGCGTCGTACGGAGCCTTCCGCTTGCGATACCGGCTCGGGCAAGCCCAGGCTGCTGATGAGCTGCAACTGATCGCCCCCGTCGGTGATCGCGCGCACCGCGCCGGCCGTGGCGCCNNTCGCCGGCGGCCAGGTCGGACGCCAGTTCCCGCAGGATTCCGGCCCGCCCGTTCGGGCCAGATGGAGATATTTCGCTCGTCATCTAGTAGTTGCCGCCTCAACGGTTCGAAAAGACCACCCGCTCCCGGCCTTTCGGCCGCGCATCGACCTATTGGACACCTTTGCCAGAATCTGGTGCGCCGAGCCTCTCCCGATGACCCTGGCAAGGCGCCTGAGGCCCGCCTCTTCGTCGTTTGACCGGCCTGGACCGTCGCCAAATCGCGTCGTGGGCTTCTGATACCCCAAATGGGCTATGGGCATTCCCCATTGCGGTAATAGACGGCAGAACGGCGGTTGACGCCCAATATCAAAGGCCGGACAAGGGCTCAGCGATCCGATGGCTCGGAGTTGGGTGATGCGTTCGGTGCGGCAGCCCCAACCGTCCCTCCGGAGCTAGCGAGTTCATGCCCCATCAGGTCCCCGAGAACATCCCGGGCAGATCGGCCACTCGATCCAATTCGGTGCGCGATAGCCGGCGAGCGCCAAGCCTTGAAGAGCAGGGAGGGGCCGAATCATGAGTCTCCTGGTCAGCCCGCACGGCAGCAGCGAATTGAAGCCCCTGCTCCTGGACGGAATCGCGCTCGCTCGCGAACGCAAGCATGCGCAATCGTTGGCCAAGGTGCGGGTGAGTTCGCGCGAACGCGGCGACATCATCATGCTGGGCATCGGCGGCTTCACGCCGCTCGATGGATTCATGTCGCACGCCGACTGGCGCGGTGTGTGCGACGACATGCGAACCGCGAGCGGCTTGTTCTGGCCCATTCCGATCACGCTGTCGGCCGACCTGGCCACGGCCGACGCCATCGCCGTCGGACAGGAGGTCGCTCTGCTCGACCCGGACGACGGCGAGTGCCTGGCGACCCTGCTTGTCACCGAGAAGTACGGCATCGACAAGCAGCACGAGTGCAACTGCGTATTCAAGACCACCGACCCGAAGCATCCTGGGGTCAAGATGGTGATGGACCAGCCGGCGGTCAATCTGGCCGGTTCCATCAAGGTGCTTTCGCAGGGCGGCTTCCCTGAGAAATATGGCGCGTTGTTCATGACGCCGGCGCAGACCCGGGCCTTGTTCACCTCGCTCGGCTGGTCGCGCATCGCGGCCTTTCAGACACGCAATCCGATGCACCGCTCCCACGAGTATCTCGCGAAGATCGGGATCGAGGTGTGCGACGGCGTTCTCGTGCATTCGCTGCTGGGTGCCCTGAAACCCGGCGACATTCCGGCCGAAGTCCGCACCGAAGCGATTGCGGCACTGGCCGAGCGATATTTCGTCAAGTCGACCATCGTCCAGGCCGGCTATCCGCTCGACATGCGGTATGCGGGGCCGCGCGAGGCATTGCTCCATGCGCTGTTTCGCCAGAACTACGGTTGCTCGCACCTGATCGTCGGCCGCGACCATGCGGGCGTCGGCAGCTACTACGGTCCGTTCGACTCGCACCACATCTTCGACCACATTCCCGACGGTGCCTTGCAGACCCAGGCGCTCAAGATCGACGTGGCTTTCTGGTGCTACCGGTGCGGCGGCATGGCCTCTGGACGCACCTGTCCGCATGACGATGCCGACCGTCTGCAGGTCAGCGGGACGCAGTTGCGCAAGTGGCTGTCCGAGGGCGATCCGGTGCCGCCCGAATTCAGCCGGCCGGAGGTGCTCGAGATCCTGCGCAAGTACTACGCGGGACTCGCCGCATCGAAGCAGGCGGAGGTGAAGCGGGCGGGCCATTCGGCGCACTGAGATGCATTCCCCGCCGGCGGCCTCGGCACCGGCGGTTTCTTGAAGAACGGAGCGAGACTATGCCGACCTACGTACGTACCGACAAATGCGATGGGTGCAAGGGCCAGGACAAGACGGCCTGCGCGTACATCTGCCCGCACGACCTGATGTTGCTGGACAAGGATGGGTCGATGACCGGCCATCCGATGAAGGCGTTCAATCAGGAACCCGATCAATGCTGGGAGTGCTACTCCTGCGTCAAGATCTGCCCGCAGAACGCGATCGAGGTGCGCCACTATGCCGACATCGTGCCGCTCGGCGGATCGGTACAGCCGCTGCGCGGCTCGGATTCGATCATGTGGACGATCAAGTTCCGCAACGGCACGCTCAAGCGCTTCAAGTTTCCGACCCGCACCACCTCCGAGGGCTCGATCGACCCCTACGGCGGCAAGACCATGCCCAAGCTGGCCGACATCGACAATCCGGGCTACTTCACGCCCAGCGGCGGCTACCGCCCGGGTCGCGACGGCGAACTGCTGCGCGTCAAGTGATCGACGATTCAACACGACACAGGTGAACCGCAATGTCCAACGGTACGTTTGAAAACCCCGAAGTAGTCCAGGAGGACCTTGACATCCTGCTGATCGGCGGCGGCATGGCCTGCTGCGGTGCGGCCTACGAGATGATGCGCTGGGCCGAGGCGGTCAAGGCCGAAACCGGCACGGAACTGAAGATCAAGCTGGTCGACAAGGCAGCGATGGATCGCTCCGGGGCGGTGGCCCAGGGCCTCTCGGCGATCAACACCTACCTCGGCCCGGAGTTGGATCCGGCCGACTACGCACGCATGGTGTCCAACGACCTGATGGGCATCACCCGCGACGACCTGGCCTATGACCTCGGCCGCCATGTCGACGAGTCGGTGCATCTGTTCGAGGAGTGGGGCCTGCCGATCTGGAAGACCGACGCCGACGGCGTGCGCCACGACGGTGCCGAATCGCAACGCGAGGGTCTGCCAACGCTGAAAGAAGGCGGCAAGCCGGTGCGCTCGGGCAAATGGCAGATCATGATCAACGGCGAGTCCTACAAATGGATCGTCGCCGAAGCGGCCAAGAAGGCGCTCGGCCTGAGTCGCATCGAGGAGCGCGTGTTCATCGTCAAGCTGGTGAACGACAAGAACGATCCGTCGCGCATCGCCGGGGCGGTAGGTTTCTCGGTGCGCGAGAACAAGATCTACGTCTACAGGGCCAAGGCCGTGTTGCTGGCCGCCGGCGGTTGCGTCAACCTGTTCCGCCCGCGCTCTGTCGGCGAAGGCCAGGGTCGCGCCTGGTACCCGGTGTGGAACGCGGGCTCGACCTATGCGATGGCTGCCGAGGCCGGTGCCGAGATGACGATGATGGAAAACCGCTTCGTCCCGGCGCGCTTCAAGGATGGCTACGGGCCGGTCGGGGCGTGGTTCCTGCTGTTCAAGGCCAAGGCCATCAACGCCTATGGCGAAGACTACATGGTCAAGAACAAGGCGCTGCTCGATCAGTATCCGCCCTATGGTCAGGCCGCGGTGCCGGCCTCCTGCCTGCGCAACCACCTGATGCTCAAGGAAATGCGCGAAGGCCGCGGTCCGATCTACATGGATACGGTCACCGCCCTGGCCAAGCTGCGCGAGACGCTGTCGCCCAAGGAGGTGAAGCACCTGGAGTCCGAGGCCTGGGAGGACTTCCTCGACATGTGCATCGGCCAATGCGGCGTCTGGGTCGGCGAGAACATCGAGCCGGAAAAGAAGATGTCGGAGCTCATGCCCACCGAACCCTACCTGCTCGGCTCGCATTCGGGCTGCTGCGGCATCTGGGTGTCGGGGCCGACCGACCTGGGCGCCCCCACCGTCGCCGACGGCGACTACGACGGCGTGCCGGCACACTTGCCGCGCGGCTGGAGCTGGGGCTACCGCTCGATGACCACCGTCAAGGGCCTGTTCACGGCCGGCGACGGCGTCGGCGCGTCGGGCCACAAGTTCTCGTCGGGCTCGCATGCCGAAGGCCGCCTGGCGGCCAAGGCGATGGTCAAGTTCGCGCTCGACGAGAAGGACTGGAAGCCCGAGCTCGATACCGAGCCCGCGGAGCTCGCCGAGCAGATCTACGCGCCGGTACGCACCTTCCTGAAGCACAAGGACTACACCACCGCGATCGACATCAACCCGCACTACATCACGCCCAAGATGCTGCAGTTCCGCCTGCAGAAGATCATGGACGAATACGTGGCCGGCTGTGCGACCTACTACAACACCAA
>PLZH01000058.1:0-6363 GCA_003152055.1 Burkholderiales bacterium | reverse complement strand
CGCACCGACAAGAACTTCGTCGACGAGAAGAACTGGAAGTGCTTCGTCAATTCGGTCTATGAGAAGGACACCAAGAAGTGGACCTGCTTCAAGCGTAAGCACGTCGACCTGGTCGACAAGTCCAAGCTGTTCAAGGCTGCAGCGCACTGAGACCGGCCCGGGCGAGTCCGCTACGGACCCACGAGTCTCGGTCGACAGCCGCAGACATGCAGGCCCGAGGCTGAGCCGGCGTCCGGTTTCTCCGGGCGTCCATCTTGATTCGGCTGCGAGCATTTCATGAGCGAAACCCAGGTCGAATCGTCGCCTTTCCCGCCCAGCCCGGTGATCCCAGCCACGCTCGAGGGTGACGCCAGGCTGCAGTTCCAATGCCGCAAGGGCATCGCCTGCTGGAACGCCTGCTGCAGCAATATCGACATCTCGCTGACGCCGGTCGACATCGTGCGGCTGAAGCAGCGCTTCGAGCTGTCGTCGTCGGAGTTCCTGTCCAAGTACACCGTTCCGTACGAGATGGAGAAGGACAGCATCGCCGGCGTCAAGTTGCGCCCGGTCGACGGCGGTACCGCCTGCCGCTTCATGACCGATGCCGGCTGCAGCGTCTATGAGGACCGGCCCACCGCGTGTCGCTACTATCCGGTCGCGCTGCTGTCGATGCGCAGGCAGGACGAGGTCACCGACCGGCAGTACTACGCGATCGTGCGCGAAGACCATTGCCTGGGACACAAGGAGCCGCGCACGCAGACAATCGACGAATATCGTGCCGAACAGGGCTTGACGGTCTACGACGAGCTGGCGCGGGGCTGGCGCCAACTGATTCTGAAGAAGAAGAGCTCGGGGCCGACGATCGGCAAGCCCTCGAAGCGCAGCCTCGAGCTGTTCTTCATGACCTGTTATGACATCGACCGTTTCCGCTCGTTTGTTTCCAGCGACAGCTTCTCCGAGATCTACGATCTGCCACCCGACGAGCTGCGCGCCGTGCTCGAGGACGACCTGACGCTGATGCAGTTCGGCTTTCGCTTCCTGCGCCAGGTTCTGTTCGGCGAGAACACCATCGCCGTGCACGAGCTCAACATCGAGCAGCGGCGCCAGCGCGTCGCAGAACGCCAGCAGCAGCTCGAACGGGAGGCCGCAGAGCGCATGGCGCGCGAAGAAGATCCGCCCGATGTCGATCTTTGACGCAGGGCAAGCACAGAGCTCAGGCGCGGCCCGTGAGGAGCCGTAGCACCACGGTCTGGAGTTCCATCAACGCGAGAACGAGATCGGGACGAAGGCCGGGTCACGAGCCCGAGTACGGCGCGCCGCGGCGCGCGCTACTCGACACGTGAACCCGGGTTCGGCGCGTCAACCGATCGATCCCATGGGCCCGGGATAGCTCACTTCCTCGAGTTTGCCTGTATCGACGTCGTAGATGAATCCGCGCACCGTGATCGCGTCGGGCTCGCTGGTCGGGAGCCAGGGGTGGTTCAGGACCGCGGACATGCCCCGCCGAACGTCCCAGCCAGTCGTTCCGTCTGCTTCGCGTCGCGCGGGGCGTCGAGCGGCTCGATCTGGCCGCGGAATGCGTGGAAGGTCGAAGGCGTCGCCGCGCACTTCTTGCAGCTCATGAATGCACGCGCCGTCGCCTGGCCGAGAAGCTTCTCGGCCGCCGGGTCGCCCTCCAGTCCGGCCTTGAGCAGGTCGTCCGTGAACGCGAGCATGCCGCAGCGCGTGTGATGGATCAGGATGATCTCGTTGGTGTTGAGCAGGTGATGCGAGATGATGAGGCAGCGGATCGCATCGTCGCTCACCACGCCCCCGGCGTTGCGGATGATGTGCGCCTCGCCGGTCTGCAGGCCGAGCAGATCCTCCACATCGAGCCGCGCGTCCATGCAGGCCACGACCGCCAGGCGCTTGGCCGGCTGGATCGGTTGCTTGCCGGGATAGGCAGACTTGTGAGTCGCCTTCCCGCTCGCGTACTGGGCGTTGTTGTCCAGGGATCTATCAGTCGTCGACGCTGCCATGGCTTCTCCGCATCGGGTTGCGGAGTCAACAGGGAACACCCATGCCGCCGGTCGATCCGCGAAGACTGGCAGCCCTGGCGATTGCGGCGCCAGGTGCCGACTACTTCGTCGCGCCCCAGCCCTTGCGCAGTTGCTTGCCGACCGCCAGCATGAAGCGCAGGGTGTCCTGTGCTTCGGGGTCGCGCATCAGATGCCAAAGACCGCCAATGCCGCCAGCCGACGGCTTCGCCGTCCGGCTGGCGCTCGCCGCCGCGTCGATCGACTGCAGAACCTCCTGCACCGTCGTGAGCCGGTCGGCGAGTTGCGGCAGCATCGTTGTCAGTCGTTCCAGCGCGCCGCCTTCCTGCAGCCCTTCGAGCATCTTGACCACGTGCTCGGCGCCGCCACGGCTGAAGCGGTCGAGTAGCGACAGTCCGTTGCCGACTGTCTCGGTGAGCCGGCAGACCATCTCGTCGGTCAGTGCATCTTCCGCCGAGCTGTAGACGCGCGCCAGGCTGACCAGCCGATTGAGGTCGCCGTTGTTGACCATCTCCGCCAGCGCCGGGATCGCACGGTCGAGCCCCGCGCGATTGACCTGATCGAGCAACGCGAGCCCGTCGCCGACAGCCTGGGTCAGGCGCCCCACCATTTCGTCGGTCAGCGAGTCCTGAGCCGAGCTGTACAGGCTCGCGACCTGCGAGAGCCGCTCCAAATCGCCGTTGTTGACCATCTGGGCCAGCACGGGAATGGCCCGCCCCAGCCCGGCGCGATTCACCTGGTCCATCAGTTCGACGGCGTCGCCCGCCGTCGACGCCAAGCGGCTCACCATCTCGTCGGTGAGCGAGTCACGCGCCGCCGCGACCACCCGTTCGACCTCGAAATTGATGCCCCGGGCTTCCTCCGACTGTCCGTTCATTTCCGGCTCCTTCAGAGCAGTCCGCGAGCCGATATCCAGTAGAGCTTGTTGTACGCCATCTTGAACCAGTGCACGGCCTTGGTCGGCGGCTTCGGGTCGGGCGGATTCAGATAGTCGAACATCGCGTACGTTGCGCGGTCCTTGCCGGCCTCGATGAAGCAGAACACCTTGCCGTCGTAGTCACGCACCGGCGAACCCAGCTTGAGCATCGCCGCGATGTTCTCGCCCAGCGCCTCGGCCTCGAAGTGGGCGGTCGAGCCGGCCTTGCTGATCGGAATGTTGGTCGTGTCGCCGAGGACGAAGACGTTCTTGCGGCCCTCCATGTTGAGCTGCTGCCGGTTCGTCGGGATCCAGCCACCCGCGCCGAGCTTGTTCTTCTCGATCACCTCCATTCCCCGATGCGCAGGGATCGAGACCAGCAGGTCGTAGGGTGCCTCGGTGCCTTCCTCGCTCTTCACGACCTTCGCGTTGCCATCGACCTCCTTCATGTTGAACAGCGTCTCGTACGTGATGCCCAGCCGCTCGAATTCGGGGGCGGCCCACTTGGCGACGTTTTCCAGCGAATGGACGCGCCCGATCGGATACGTGTAGTGCAGCTGAACCTTGTCCCGGATACCCCGATCCTTGAAGTAGTCGTGCAACATGAACGTGATCTCGAGCGGCGCCATCGGGCACTTGTGCGGAACACCCACCGCGATGACGACGCGTCCGCCCTGGAACGCCTGCAACGCGCGGAACATCTTGACCGCCGTCTCTTCGGTGTAGAACGTCACCGAGTTCTCGGCGAGGCCGGGAATGAGTTCCGGCACCGGCCTCGAGCCGGTTGCGATCGCGAGGACGTCGTAGTCGAAGGTCTTCCCGCCCTTCGTCTTGACGCGGTTCTCGTCGAGTAGAAACTCCTCGACCGGATCGACGACGAGAGTGATGCCGGGTTCGAGCAGCGTCGCCTGGTCCTTGTACAGCTCGTCGGGCGCCATCCGGCCGAACGCGAGATACAGGAGCCCGGGCTGGTACATGTGTTTTTCGGACGCCGTCAGCATCGTGATCTTGGCCTTGCCGGACTTGAGCTCGGCCGAAAGGCGGCGAGCGAGATTGTTGGCAAGGATCGTTCCACCCATACCTCCGCCGATGATCAGGATCTTCATTGCCACTCCTTTTGTAAGCGCAACCGAACGACTGTCGTCACTTCGTCTTCTTAACCGTGATGTGCCAGACCCCGGCTTCCTCGTGCGTACCGAGAAAGTCGTGGCCGACCTTCTTCACCCATTCCGGGATGTCGTTGGCCGAGCCCTTGTCGGTCGACAGCACCTCGAGCTCGTCACCGACCTGTGCCAGCTTGATCCAGCCGATCAATTCCATCAGCGGGCCGGGGCAGAAACTGCCTCGCGCGTCGACCACTGTTCTCTCGGACATCACGCACTCTCCCTTTCTGCCAAAGTCAAAATGACCACACTTGGGCGTTGCGGGCGTCGTGCAGGAACTTGGTAAGACCCAGGGGCTCGCTGAGGTAGGACTCCAGCGCCTCGCGCTCGACCCCCATGACGTCCATCGCCATCGAGCAGGGAAATACCTTCGCGCCTCCAAGTTCCACCGCTTGCAGGAACAAGGTGCGGAATGCGGGAACGTTCTTGCCGGCCATCAAAGTCCCGAACGGCCCTTCCGCCGGCGCGCTCGTGTCATTGCCCTTGGCAAAGTAAGGCAGGGCGTTCATCGACAGGAACACGCTGACGTCATTGCCGCTCACCGCCCCCACCGAGGCGAGCATCGCCGCCATCTGCAGGCGCTCGTGCGTACCGGAGACGACGATGATGCTGATCTTGCTAGGTTCCATCACGATCCCTTCGCGACCTACAGCCCATCATGACCCGCGGCGAATACATCTTCGACATCCCAAGCGGGCAGAACCTTGACCTTCGTCAAGGTTCGTGTCGTTTTCGCCCTGTCGTCTTTGAACATCTGCGGCGCCAAGGCGAATGCGTTCCACTCCCGCTGGAAGTTCGCTCCCTATTTCTTTTGCGCCAGTTCCTGCAGCTTCGTCGGCTGAATCAAATGGCCGTCGAGGCCGGCTTCCTTGACGCTGCCGCCGTAGGCCACTGTCATCAGCTGGCTGTAGTAGGTGACCGGCATGTTGAGCTTCGTGCCCTGCTTGCGGTTGATTTCCGACTGATAGACCTCGACATTCGCCTGACATAGCGGACAGGGCGTCACGATCATGTCGGCACCGTGGTCGTAGGCCGATTCGACGATGTCGCGGATCTGCTTCTGGCTTTTCTCGGGCTCCGAGAAGGCGAGCGCGCCGCCGCAGCAAGCCACCTTCTGGTCATACTGCGGAATCGATTCGGCACCGACGGTCTCGACCAGCTTGTCCAGGTACATCGGGTTCTCGAACGACTCGCCGGCGATGCCGAACGGCCGGTTGGTCTGGCAACCGACGTAGCCTGCGAACTTGATGCCGCCGAGCGGCTTGACCACCGGCTTGGCGAGTTGGTCGTAGCCGAAGTCCTCGATGAGCACCTCAACCATGTGCTTGACGTTCGCCTTGCCCTGGTATTGCAGACCGGCCGCCTTCAGCGCCTCGTTGGCGTCCTCCATGAACTGCCGGTCGACATCGAGCTTCTCCTTCGATTCGCGTGCGTTGAGCCAGCAGGCCGCGCAAGTGGCCACGACGTCCTGCCCCGGCAAATGCTTTTCCGCGAGAGCGAAGTTGCGCGCGTTCAGCACATGGCGCGTCAGCTCGCCGGCACCGGTATAGCTGATCGAGGCGCCGCAGCAGTTCCAGTCGGGGATCGGCGTGAGCTTGACATCGAGGGTCTTGCACATCGCCTGGGTCGACGTCAGATAGTTGGCCGCCGAGGCCTTCAGTTGCGACGAGCAGCCCGGGTAGAACGCGTATTCCTTCTTGGCCATGGTGGGCATCTCCTGTCGCTGCGTCTATGCACGCCGCTGTTCGATCTCGCGCGCCTTTGCCAGCATTGCCTCGATGCCCTTCGCGTCCTGGCAACGGTGGCCGCGGAACAGCTCGAGTAGATTCAGACGACCCGCCTTGAGCAGTCCGAGCGCGACATGGCGCATCTCCCAGCCCTTCTTGATGCCCGCCACGAGGCCGTCCTTGAAGTACAGGCCAAGCGTCAGCCTCAGCTCGTTGACTCGGCCGGCTCGCGCGAAGTTGTTGAAGAAGCGCAGCGAGAAATCACGCGTGGGCTGCATCTTCGGCGCCAGCCCGAGCCGATGCGAGTAGCTTGCCAGGCCATGCATGATGGTCGTGATCGGCAGCTCGCGCGGGCAGCGAACGACGCAGTTGTAGCAGGAGGTGCACATCCACATCGAATCGGACTTCAGCACCTCCTCGCGCTTGCCGGCGCGGATCATCATGAACAGCTTCTGCGGCGTATGTTCCCAATGCGCGCCGAACGGGCACGAGCCCGCACACACGCCGCATTGCATGCACATCTTGACCCATTCGCCACCCTC
>PLZH01000237.1:1905-64818 GCA_003152055.1 Burkholderiales bacterium | reverse complement strand
CATCCGTCCGATGACGCGAGCTCAGGACCCGCTGCGCAAATCCAAAAGGGCGCGCGCAGACGGAAGCGCTGAAGTGCGGCGAAAAGATCGGTTTTTGGTACAAATTTTGTACTGGCAAGAAAAAAAGACCGAGCATTTCTGCCAAGTCCTTGATTTCATAACCAATTTTGGTAGGCGCGATTGGACTCGAACCAACGACCCCCACCATGTCAAGGTGGTGCTCTAACCAGCTGAGCTACGCGCCTAGGAAAAAGTAAATGATAGCAGCGTCGAGAGGCATCGAAGCTGCGGGTATGCTCGCTTCGACGCACCTCGCGCCGCCCGAAACCTGCCATGACCAAGATGCCTGCCGGGCACGCGATCGCCCTCTTGCTTGCCTTGCCGCTCGTCGCTTCGGCCGAGCCGATCGGCGAAGTCGATACGGCGTTCAAGCTGATCGGGCCCGATCACAAGATCGTCGTCGACGCCTACGACGACCCGAAGGTGCCCGGCGTCACCTGCTACGTGTCGCGGGCGAAGACCGGCGGCATCAAGGGCGCGGTCGGCATCGCCGAAGACAAGGCCGAAGCCTCGATCGCCTGCCGCCAAGTGGGGCCGATCTCGTTCGCAGGCAAGCCGATCGCCTTGCGAGAGGAAATGTTCAGCGAGCGCATCTCGCTGGTCTTCAAGCGCTTGCGCGTCGTGCGCATGGTCGACCGGGCGCGCAACACGCTCGTCTACCTCACGTATTCCGATCGCCTCATCGACGGCTCGCCGAAGAACAGCGTCAGCGTCGTGCCGATCGACCGCTCGATGCCGATTCCGGTGCGCTGAAGAAAGCGGCGCAGCCGCGTTCAGCGACGCNNTCGACGGTGAAGGTCATGAAGGCCGTGCCGCCGCGCGCGTCGCGCACCGAGCTCGACTTGACGCCGACGACATTGGTCTTGTCCTTGGCGAAGACTTCGGAGACGTCGCGCAGCAAGCCCTGGCGGTCGGCCGCCTCGACGCTGACGTCGACGGGATACAACGCCGGGCGCGATACGTCGGTCGCGCCCCAGGCGACCGGAATCACGCGCCCGGGCGCCCGCGCCGCGAGTTCGCGCAGATTGCCGCAGCTGGCGCGATGCACGGCGACGCCCCTGCCGCGCGTCACGTAGCCGGCGATGGCGTCGGGCGGCGCCGGCCTGCAGCATCGCGCCAGGGTCGTGAGCAGCGACTCGACGCCGACGACGAGAACGCCGCCCGGCGACGAAGAGGCGCGCGGGCGCTTGAGCGCAACCTCGGCGTCGTCGCCTTTCGGCTCCGGTGCCGGGCGCAGCAAGGCCTCGATGCTTTGCAGCGACAGCTCGTCCTTGCCGACGACTTCGAACAAGGCCTCGGCGCTGCGAAAGCCGAGCTGAGCGGCGAGATCCTCGAGCTTGAGCGCCGTCTTGCCTTCGCGCTGCAGAACCTTTTCGACCGTTTCGCGCCCGCGCGCGATCGTGGCTCGCTGCGCCAATGCGTTGAACCAGGCGCGCACCTTGGCCTTCGAGCGCGCGCTTTGCAGAAAGCCGAGCTCGGGATTCAACCAGTCGAGCGAAGGACCGCCGCTTTTCGCCGCTGTGATCTCGACCGACTGGCCGCTCTTCAAGGCCGTGTTGAGCGGCACGATGGCGCCATCGACCTTGGCGCCGCGGCAGCGATGACCGAGGTCGGTGTGCAGCGCATAGGCGAAGTCGATCGGCGTCGCCCCGGTCGTCAGCTCGACGAGTGCGGCCTGCGGTGTGAAGACATAGATGCGGTCGTCGAAGACGGCCTTGCTGCTTGCGGCCGCCGCTTCATCCGCGCTTTCGCCGCCCTCGGTCGCGAGGTCGCGCTCCCAAGCGAGCAACTGGCGAAGAACGACGAGCCGCGCCTCGGCGACGCTGGCCTCGAAACGGCCGCCCGTACTCGGCGCCGCATGCGCCGCATCGGCCTCCTTGTAGGCCCAGTGCGCAGAGACACCGTATTCGGCGTGCTCGTGCATCTCGGCCGTGCGGATCTGGATCTCGACGGCGCGTCCGTCATCGCCCTGAACGACCGTGTGCAGCGAGCGGTAGCCGTTCGGCTTCGGCCGCGCGATGTAGTCGTCGAGCTCGTTCGGGATGGCGCGATAGCGCTCGTGCACGCGCCCGAGCACGGCATAGCAGCCGGCGAGGTCGGGAACGATGACGCGCAGGGCGAGCACGTCTAGCACGCCGGCAAAACCGAGGCCCTTCCTGCGCATCTTCTTCCAGATGCTGTAGATGTGCTTCGGCCGCCCCTGCACCTTCGCGGCGAGACCGTGCGCCGCCAGATCGTCGCCGAGTTCTTCGCGAAGCCTCATCACGCGCGCTTCGCGGTCGACGCGCCGCTCGTCGAGCAGGCGGGCGATGGTGTGGTAGCCCTCGGGATCGAGAAAGCGAAACGCGAGATCTTCGAGCTCCCACTTGATCTGCCAGATGCCGAGCCGGTTGGCGAGCGGCGCGAAGACCTGCATCGCTTCGACGGCGAGATCGTGCGGACAGGCGAGCCTGGCCGCCGCGAAAAAGCGCAGCGTTTGCAGGCGCGAGGCGAGACGCAGCAACACGACGCGAAGATCGTGCGAAAACGCGAGGAGCATCTTGCGCACGCGCTCGGTCTGCCGCGCCCGGTCGGCCGCGGCGAGTCGGGCACCCTGAGCGGCGCGCTGCAGGTCGCCGATCTTGCGGGCATGGGCGACGAGCGCGGCCAGCGAGGCGCCGAAGAGCGGCGTCAGCACCTCGTCAGGCTGGCCGAGCTGATCGGCGGCATGAACGAGAAAGGCAGCGGCACGCAGCTCCGGCGAGGCGCCGATCGCGGCGAGGATCGCTGCCGTGCCGTCGGCGTGGGCAAGCACGCTTTCGCCGGTGAGCAGGCTGCGTCCGGAGACCAGCGGGGCGGCGAAGTCGCGCGCACGGCCGGCCGGATCGTCGGTAAGCTCCGGACGTCTCTTGCCCGAGGGCGCACCGGCCGCACCGCCGCCTTCGGCCGGTGCATCGAGAAGGCGGACGATCGGAGCGGCAGCCTCGCGCGGGCTCGCCGTCTGAGACTTCATGGCCCGAGCAGGAACTCCCGCACCACCGCGATCTGCCCCGCCGCGACGAGCGTCGGCGCATGACCGACGCCCACGAATTCATGCAGGCGCGCCTTCGGCCCGCGCTCGGTCATCGCCCGTGCGGTGGCTGGCGAAAGAATATCGGACGCGGCCCCGCGCAGGACCAGGGTCGGGCAGCGGATCGCGTCGAACGCCGCCCAGAGCGCGGCTTCGCCGGCCGCGGCGGCCGCTGGCGTGACGGCACTCAATGGCACCGCGATCGCCGGGTCGTAATGCAGCCGCAGGCGATCGCCGTCGCGTCGAAGCATGGGGCGCGTCAGGGCCAGCCATTCGTCGTGTCCGTGCGGGCCGAAGCCCTGCGAGATGGTGAGCAGATAGTCGGCCGCCTCTTCCTCGCTCGCCCAGGTGCGCGGCGCGCCGACGTAGCTCGCGATGCGCACGACGCCGGCCGCGTCGATCGCCGGCCCGACGTCGTTGAGAACGAGGCGCGCAACCGGCGATCGCGGCAGCGCCGCGAGTGCCATGCCGATGAGGCCACCCATCGACGTGCCGACCCAGGCCACCGATTCCACATCGAGGCGAGCGATCAGCGTCACCGTGTCGGCGACGTAGCCCGGCACCTGATAGCCCATCGGATCGACGAGGCGATCGGACTCGCCGCGCCCGACGACATCGGGGCAGACGACGCGAAACTCAGCGCGCATCGCCCGCGCCAGCGTGTCGAAGTCGCGGCCCTGGCGCGACAGGCCGTGCGCACAGACGAGAACGCGCTGCAATGCCGGATCGCCCCACTCCCAGTACGCCATGCGGTGCAGGCCACGCCCGTCGAGGCACTGGACGTAGCGCAGGCGCGGCTCGGAGGCGTCACTGGTCAGGATCGTCATTTCATTTGCACCGTGCCGTTAACGGTCGCCGTCACGGTCGCCTTGCCAGGCTCGACCGGGAGCGCCTCGCTTCTCGAAACGCTCGCCGCCTGCATGCGCAGCACCGGTTGCGGCGCGAACATCGTATCGCTCCTGTTCACATTCACCTCGCGGATCGTGTAGCCCGCGTATCCGAACTGCTTCACGTCATCGGCGGCCTTGGCGCGATAGCGCGCGATGGCGTCGGCCGCGACGTCAGCCTCGACCTTCTGGCTCGCCTCGCGCGAGCGTCGATAGCCGACATTGGCGATGGCCATCGTCGTGATGCGGCCGGCGAGCTGTCCGATCGCGGTCATGTCGCGCCCCTCGACGACGAGTTCGGCACTGCCCAGCCAGCCGTTGATCGTGGCGCGGCCGGAACTCACGCTGCTCGGGGAATAGCGCGGGTAGGTAGAGAAGTTGCCCGTCTGCACGTCGACTTGCCCCGGCTTCGCCGCCTTCCTGGCCTCGGCGAGTGCGGCGTCGAGCGCCTGCTTGAGCTGCGCCTGGACGGCGGCGGCATCGGCGCCCTCCTTCGAGGCCGAGAACGTCACGACCAAAACGTCCTTCGTGACCTCGGTGCTGGCGCTGGCGCTGAGCCCCAGCACGCCTTGCGGCGGCGACGCCTGCGCAGCAGCTGCGAGCAGTGCCGACAGCGCCGCCGCGGCGATGGCGAGGCAGGCAAGGCGAGGCGAGGCGAGACGATGTTCATGGCGATGCTCGTGAAAATTGGCTCGTTCTTGCTTGTAACAGCTCGTGAGCGGTGCCACGAATCGCGTGCGAACCCGCGCAGAATCGCCATTGTTACAAATGAGGAAGCGATGAACACGACCGCCAACGCCCGCCCGGACCGGATCGTCGTCGTCGACGATGATGCCCGCATTCGCGACCTGCTGCGCCGTTACCTGACGCAGGAGGGTTTCGAGGTTCTGCTTGCCGAGGACGCGAAGGCGCTCAACCGTTTGCTGACGCGCGAGACCGTGCATCTCATCGTCCTCGACCTGATGCTGCCCGGCGAGGACGGCCTGTCGATCTGCCGGCGCCTGCGCGCCGCCAAGGACCTGACGCCGATCATCATGCTGACAGCCAAGGTCGAAGACGTCGACCGCATCGTCGGCCTCGAGGTCGGCGCCGACGACTACCTGCCTAAGCCGTTCAACCCGCGCGAGCTGCTGGCGCGCATCCACGCCGTGCTGCGCCGCCGGCCGACGCTCGAGGCTCCCGGCGCTCCGGCGCTCGATGCGCAGACCGTCACCTTCGGGCCCTTCGTCTTCGACCTCGCCCTGCGCCGCCTGACCAAGGACGGCGAGCAGATCGCGCTCACGACCGGCGAGTTCTCGATGCTGAAGGCGCTGGTGCGCCATCCGCGCCAGCCGCTCTCGCGCGACAAGCTCGCCCAGCTGGCGCGCGGCCGCGAGTTCGAGCCTTTCGATCGCAGCCTCGACGTGCAGATCTCGCGCCTGCGCAAGATGATCGAGCCGGATCCGGCGCAGCCGCGGTATATCCAGACGGTGTGGGGCGTCGGCTACGTCTTCGTACCAGACGGGGCGGCCTGAGCGGCGGCCCGCCCTTATCGCCATCGTGTCGACCCGCTCGAACAGGCGCCCTGGAACACGGACGACGATCTCGGAGCGCCTGAGCCCGCCGAAGGCGCGCCCGCCCAAGAAGTTCGTCGCCCTCAGTCTCTTCTGGCGGACCTTCTTTCTGCTTGCGGTGCTGCTCGCTGGCGGCGTCTTCGCATGGGTGCAGACCTTTCGCGCCCTCGAGTTCGAGCCCCGCGCGATCCAGGCGGCAGCACAGATCGCGAGCCTCGTGAACCTCACCCGCGCCGCACTTCTCGGTACCGATGGCATCAACCGCATCGCCATCATCAAGAGCGTGTCGACCCTCGAATCCGTGAAGGTGACGCCGCGCGAGCCGGGTGACCGGTGGGAGCCGTTCGAGACCGACCGCTTCCAGCGCGTCATCGAGCGTGAGCTGCGCGATCAGCTCGGTCCCGACACCATCGTCGCCAATTCGATGAACGACGTGCCCGGTCTCTGGGTGGGCTTTTCGATCGCGCGAGACTCGTACTGGCTGAAGGCCGACCCGACGCGCGTCGGCCCGATGTCGCCGAGCACCATCGTGCTCTGGGTCGGGATCGCCTTTCTCGCCACCGTGCTCGGCTCGGCCGGCATCGCGCGGCTCATCAACCGGCCGCTGAAGGACCTGTCGTTCGCGGCCAGCCGCATCCGCGAAGGCGAGTACGACTCGCGCCTCGACGAGACGACGCTGACGAGCGAGATCCGCCAGGTCAACATGGGCTTCAACCGCATGGCGCGCGAGCTCGCCAAGGTCGAGCAGGACCGCGCGGTCATGCTCGCCGGCATCTCGCACGACCTGCGCACGCCGCTCTCGCGCCTGCGCCTCGAGGCCGAGATGAGCGTGCAGGACGAAGAAGCCAAGTCGAACATGGCGATGGACATCGACCAGCTCGACGCGATCATCGACAAGTTCATGGACTACGCCCGGCCCGGCGAGGTGAAGCTCGTGCCGGTGAACGTCGCGGCCATCGTCGAGCGCGAGGCGGCGGCGTTTCGCGATACCAGCCAGATCCGCATCAGCTCTAGGATCGCCGACGACACGCGCGTCATGGCCGATGACGTCGAGCTCGGCCGGGTCTTCCAGAACCTCTTCGAGAACGCGCGACGCTACGGGCGCTCGACCGACACCGGCATCGCGCGCGTTGTCGTTACCTACGCGAAGACCGGGCCCTGGGTGATCCTCACCGTTCGCGACCACGGCCAGGGCGTCGACCCGAAGAAGCTCGACCAGTTGACGACACCGTTCTTCCGCGGCGATGCGGCGCGAACTGCAGCGACGGGTGCCGGGCTCGGCTTGGCCATCGTCGAAAAGGCCGTGCAGCGCATGGGCGGCGCCTTCGAGCTCGCCAACGCCACCGATGGCGGCCTGCTCGCCCACGTGCGGCTGAAGAAGGGCTAGGACTGCACTAGGGCCTGTTAACACAACCGCAGCCCATCGACGATCAGTGCGAAGCTGATGAAGCCGACGAACATGCGGTCAAGCTTGTCGAAGCGGGAGAAGATGCGGCGGGAACCCTAGAGTCGACGCGAGAGTCTCTCGACTTCATTGCAGCGCTTGTACATCTCGCGGTCGTATTGTCTCGGCGAGATGGGTGTGCGCGTGGATGGCACCACCGGGATGAAGCCCAGGTCGAGTTCCAACCCGCGTGTCTCGTTGTCTCGTTGCCCTCGTAGGCGCGATCCATGAGCAGGTGCAGCGGTCGATTGGGCGCGCCCAGGCGGCTGAGCAGTGCGCGGCCTTCGGGAGCGTCGCCTGCATGGCCCGGCGACAGCGCGAACGTTATGGCCGTTCGAGCGTTCGAGCATCCGCAGCAACCAGATGAATCTTGGTGGTCCAGCCGCCTCGGGATTTGCCGATGGCTTGGGGGCCGTTTTTTTTAGCGCCCCGCAGCCATCGGGATGAACCTTGACGATGGTGCTGTCGAGCGAGACCGCCTCGATCTTGATGCGCACGATCTGCGAGCGCTGCAAGCTGCAAGCGCTCGAACACCCGGTCCAGCACACCGCTCTTGGACCAGCGGTTCATGCGCGTATAGATGTGTTAACAGACCCAAGGTAACCTACCGCGGCGCGCGCAATGTCGAAAAACGAAATATCTGCGAATTCATGTCACTCACCCACCCATGCCTGCACCTCGATCTCGACTCCGGCGCCGCCATACAGCACGGCCTGCACCGTCGAGCGCGCCGGCAGCGCCGCATCGAAGTGGCGGCGGTATTCCTCGTTGAACGCGGCGAAATCGTCCCAGTTCGACAACCAGACGTTGACACGCACCACATCGCCCAGCGTTGCACCGGCTTCGCCGAGCGTCGCCGCGATGCGATCGATCACCGCGCGGGCCTGCTGCACTATGCCCCCGCCCAGCAACTGGCCTTGCGAATTCATCGGCAATACGCCTGACAGGAACACGAAGCCGCCGGCGCGCACCGCCTTCGAGAACGGCATCGGCAGTGGCGTGGCGTAACGTTGAATATTGTTCATAGGATTCTCCAATTAGAGTGCCATCGGTATCAAAGTCGACAGACTACGGCTTACGCCGCGGGGTCGCGCCAGACTGCCGAAGTTGGGCACGTTCTGTACCTTACGGTTCGAAATCACGACGGGCACACTGAACCCGCAGCCGATGCAGAAGGTCTCGCCGAGCGGCTCCAACGGATTTCGCTTTCACTTGATGACCTGGCATGCACCCGAATTGCCGGAACCGCACCGTCAATCGTCGAATACGAATGTCGACTCCTGATAGAAGCGAACTTGCTTGCGCACGACCTTGTGCTTCATCCAATCGTCGAGCGACGCGTTCTTTTCTGCAAGCGATTTGGATTCGCCCAGCAGGGCGATAGGCAGATCGATGCGCAGTGCACGCCGCGGAATCACATGCCGGGTGATGCCGGCTGGCAGCCGCGCGCCGATCCGAGCGAGATCGACAATCTCTGCCGGTTCATGGCACGCGAACACGACGAGGGCGGTCACATCGTCGTAGTGCGGCAGCAGATCATCGAGGTGGTCCGTGTTGACGCGGAAGATCCGGCCCTCCGAGCGGTAGACGTCCACCATGTCGTTCAGCCGTGCGGCTCGTTCGTGCAGCGAGCCGTCAACGCGGATTGTGCAAATGTCTTGCCCGGGGTAGACGATGAACGCCAGCGCCTCGCGCCGCGCCAGTTGTGCACGCGCATGCAGCAACCCGGTGGGTTTGACGATCAGCCCGGGCAATCGTTCGAGCCGGTCGACGAACCCTGAACGCCCCATTCCAGCGACCAGGTGATGCCAACTGCCGAGCACCAGATCGGCGTCGTCGTAGTCAACCACCTGCACCGCGATGTGCGGCAGATTCATCTGTGCGAATGCGGTGACACGATTCGCGCCGTCGAGCACAACGAAGCGCCGATCACCGTTGATCGCGGCAACGATGGGTGGGTTTTTTAGCACACCATCGGTCTGCAGCCGCCGCGTCAGCGGCTCAATGCGCTGCACGTCGTGCTGTTCGTGCAGTAGCAGATCGGCCACCGGCACGATGCGCAGATCGGGCAACGCGGGCGGGGCTTGCAGTGCCGTCGTGCGTCCCATAAGTCGACGCAATGTCCGCCCGCCGATCTCGCACGTCCTTGCGCCAGATCAAGGTTTCGCGACTTCGTGCCGCCCCATACTTGATCAGCATCACGGCTGATGCCGGAAAGACCATTCCATTCATCCGCAAACCGAAGGAGCACACATGAGCGACACGATCAAGTACCTGCTCGACGAGGGGCAGATTCCGAAGACCTGGTACAACATCCAGGCCGACCTTCCGAAGCCGGCACCCGCGGTGTTGCACCCGGGCACACACCAGCCGATCGGACCCAGCGACCTGGCACCGCTGTTTCCGATGGAGTTGATCATGCAGGAGGTGTCGACCGAGCGCGAGATCGACATCCCGGAGCCGGTGCGCCAGGTCTATCGCCAGTGGCGGCCGTCACCCTTGTACCGGGCGCGCCGGCTCGAGGCGGTGCTGAAGACGCCGGCGAAGATCTACTACAAGTACGAGGGCGTCTCGCCATCGGGCAGCCATAAACCCAACACGGCGATTCCGCAGGCTTTCTACAACCGCGAGGCCGGCGTCAAACGGCTCGTCACCGAAACCGGCGCCGGGCAATGGGGCTCGTCGCTCGCGTTTGCTGGATGCGTATTCGACCTCGCCGTTCAGGTCTTCATGGTTCGTGTGTCGTACAACCAAAAGCCGTACCGTCGTGCGCTAATGGAGACTTATGGCGCGACTTGCATTGCCTCGCCTTCCGATCAAACGCAGTCGGGTCGCGCCATCCTCGCCCAACGCGCGGACCATCCGGGCAGCCTGGGGATCGCGATCTCCGAAGCGGTCGAGATCGCGGCGCAGCGCGACGACACCAAGTACGCACTCGGCAGCGTGCTGAACCACGTGCTGATGCATCAGACGATCATCGGCCAGGAAGCCATGATCCAGATGGAGATGGCGGGCGACTTCCCCGATGTGATCGTCGGCTGCACCGGCGGGGGCTCGAACTTCGCCGGCATCGTGTTTCCGTTCCTCGGCGCCCAACTTCGTGGTGGCCGAAAGGTACGCATCGTGGCCGTCGAACCAGCGGCGTGCCCGAGCCTGACGCGTGGCCAGTACGCCTATGATTTCGGCGATACCGCGCATTTGACGCCGCTGACCAAGATGCACACGCTCGGATCGACCTTCACGCCGCCAGGGTTTCATGCCGGTGGCCTGCGCTACCACGGCATGGCGCCGCTCGTGAGTCACCTGTTGGAGCTGGGTCTGATAGAGGCCACGGCCTACCACCAGATAGCGTGTTTCGACGCCGGCGTGCAATTCGCGCGCGCCGAAGGCATCGTCCCTGCACCCGAGGCGAACCACGCGGTCAGGGGAGCAATCAATGAAGCGATCCGCTGCCGTGAAGAAGGCAAGTCGCAAACGATCCTGTTCAACCTGTGCGGCCACGGCCACTTCGACATGCAGGCCTACATCGACTACTTCTCCGGCAACCTCAAGGACATCAAGTACGACGAGGCCGAACTCGCGATGGCGCTTGCCGGACTACCGTCGATGAAGGAGGCGGCCTAGCCATGGCCTAGCCATGGCGAGCACGGCTGGCACCTGTCGCACTGAGCAGAAAGAGCGGGTGAAAGCCGCTCGCCAGGACCGGCGCTGCTGCACTGCCACGTGTGCGGCATGTCAGGCCGCTCGCGTCAGGAGCGCGGGTACCGGGCCGCCGGACTCGTAAGAGGCGAGCAACGCCGCCTCGAGCTCGTGCGCGGCCTGCACGCCGCGATGCTTGACCGGGCCGAAGCCGCGGATGCGCTCGGGCAGTTCGGCGATCGCGATCGCGGCGTCGAGCCGGCCGGCGTCGAGTCGACGCAGCAGGCGATCGACAGTCAGCTCGTACTCGCCGGCCAGGGCACGCTCGAAGCGTCGCGCCGCGCTCCAGCCGAAGGGGTCGAGGCGCGTGCCGCGCAGGCGCTTGCCGTGCGCGAGAAAGCGCATGGCGCGCCGCACCCACGGCCCGAAGGCCTGCTTGCGCGGCCCCTCGTCGGCGGTCCCGCGCCGCCACGGCAGCGCAAGGTGGAACCGCAACTGGTAGGTGCCTTCGAAGACGGCGGCCAGCGCGGCGTCGAACGCGGGGGCACTGTACAGGCGGGCGACTTCGTACTCGTCCTTGTAGGCGAACAGACGATGGGCATGGCGCGCCACCGCACGCGCCAGGAGCTCGCTGCCAGGAGCGACTTGCTGCTCGGCCCGGCGCACGCGCTCGACCAGCACGCGATAGCGAAGCGCCAGCTCCTCGTCCTGGTACGCGACGAGCTCGGCGAACCGGCGCTCGACCATTTCATCGAGATCACGCGACAGGCGATGCGAGGAAGGAAGCGTTTCGGCGGCGTCGGCATGGCGCACCGCATGCGCCAGGTCCGCTGCGGCATGCCGACCCCAGGCGAACGCGCGCTGGTTATCCTGGACCGCGACGCCGTTGAGTTCGACCGCGCGGCTCAATGCTTCGCGTCCGACCGGCACCAGCCCACGCTGCCAGGCATAGCCGAGCATGAACATGTTGGTCGCGATCGAGTGACCGACCAGCAGCGATGCGAGTCTCGTGGCATCGAGTTCGTCGGCCGCACCGACTGCATCGCGCAGTAGCGCCAGCGTCGCCTCGCGCGGAAACGCCTGCTCTGGATGGCGAACGAAGTTGCCGGTGACGGCCTCGGCCGTATTGACCACGGCACGCGTGCGGCCGCGCCGCAGGCGCTGCAGGGTCTCGGGGCTGGCGGCCACCAGCAGGTCACAACCCAGCAGCAGGTCAGCGCGGACGATGCGCGGCGCGTGCAATACGCCTGGGTCGGCCGCGATGCGCACATGCGTGAGCACCGCGCCTCCCTTCTGCGACAGCCCGGTCTGGTCGAGCACGGTGACGCCCTTGCCCTCCAGGTGTGCCGCCATGCCGATCAGCGCACCCAGGGTCACGACACCGGTGCCACCGGCGCCGGCGATCAGCAGCGAATACGCCTCATCCAGCGACGGCAGTGCTGGCTCGGGCAGGTCGTCGTCCCCGACCGGCAGCCCGTGGGCGCGCTTCAATGTCGCCGCCTCGAGGGTGACCAGCGCCGGGCAGCAACCCTCGAGGCAGCTCAGGTCGAGGTTGCAGGTGAACGGGTCGATTGCACGCTTCTGCCCGAACTCGGTGGTCACCGGCACCACCGACAGGCAGTTGGACTTGAGGCTGCAGTCGCCGCAGCCCTCGCACACCGCAGTGTTGATGAAGACGTGGCGCGCAGGCACCGGCACCATGCCGCGCCTGCGGCGGCGGCGCACTTCCGTGGCGCAGGTCTGGTCGTAGACGAGGACGCTGACGCCGCGCACGCTGCGCAACTCACGCTGTACCGCGTCGAGCCGTTCGCGCGGCAGCACCTCGACGCCCGCCGCAAAGGCCGCATCGTGTGGATACTTGGCCACGTCGTCGGCAAGCACAACGATGCGTCTGACGCCTTCGGCGCCGATCTGACGCGTCAGCTGTGGCACGGTCAACTGGCCGTCGAGCGGCTGTCCACCGGTCATTGCGACGGCGTCGTTGTAGAGCAGTTTGTAGGTGATGTTCACGCCGGCGGCGACCGCGGCTCGAATTGCCAGCAATCCGGAGTGGAAGTAGGTGCCGTCGCCCATGTTGGCAAAGACATGCTGCGTGCCGGCATGCTCGGCCATGCCAATCCAGGTGGCGCCCTCGCCGCCCATCTGGCTGATCGTCAGCGTGCGCCGCTCCATCGTCACCGCCATCAGGTGACAGCCGACACCAGCCAGCGCGCAGGAGCCCTCCGGTACCATCGTCGAGCGGTTGTGCGGGCAACCCGAACAGAAGTACGGCGTGCGCTGCAGCGGGATACCCAGCCGGGCGGCTGCGCGGCCGTCGGGCCCCTGCAGCGGCGCCGATGACCGGCCAGCCAATGCGTCGGCACGCGCAATCCAATTCCCTGCGCTATCCAGGCGCGCAAGACGCGAGGCGACTGCGCGGGCAACGATTTCCGACGTCATCTCGCCCGTGGGCGGCAGCAGCCATTGGCCGTGCGGCGCCGGCCATTCGCCAGCCTCGTCGAACTTGCCAAGGACACGCGGACGCACGTCGTCGCGCCAGTTGTAGAGCATCTCCTTGAGCTGGTACTCGATGATCTGGCGCTTCTCCTCGACGACCAGGATTTCCTCGAGCCCGGTGGCGAAACGCCGCACGCCGCTGGCCTCGAGCGGCCAGGGCATGCCGACCTTGTAGATCCGCAGCCCCAGCGCGGCGGCCGCTGCCTCGTCGATGTCGAGGTCATGCAACGCCTGGCGCAGGTCCAGCCAGGCCTTGCCGCACGCCACCAGGCCCAGACGCGCATGCGGGCTGTCCCAGACGAGGCGGTCCAGGCCGTTGGCGCGCGCGTAGGCCGCGGCGGCGTAGATCTTGAAGGCCTGCATCCGGTGTTCCTGCGCGAGCGGCGGGTCGGGCCAACGTATGTGCACGCCGTCGGCGGGCAGCTCGAAATCACCGGGAATCCTGACCTGTACTCTCAGCGCGTCGATGTCGACCGTCGCCGCGCTCTCGACGATGTCGGCGCTGAGCTTGAGCGCGATCCAGCAGCCGGTGTAGCGCGACATCGCCCAGCCGTGCAGCCCGAAGTCGAGGATGTCCTGCGCCCCTGCTGGTGCGAGCACGGGCATCGCGCAAGCCGAGAAGATGTGCTCGCTCTGGTGTGCCACCGCCGACGAGCGTGCCGCGTGGTCGTCGCCGGCGACAACCAGCACGCCGCCCGCGGCCGACGTGCCGGCGTGGTTGGCATGCTTGAACACGTCACCGCAACGGTCCACGCCCGGCCCCTTGCCGTACCACATCGCGAAGATGCCGTCGCGCTTGGCACCAGGCAGCAGGTGCAACTGCTGCGTGCCCCAGATCGCGGTAGCCGCCAGATCTTCGTTGACTCCCGGGTGGAATCGGATGTCGTGCGCTGCGAGGAAGGGCTCGGCGTCATGCAGTGCGGTATCCAGGCCGCCAAGCGGCGAGCCACGGTAGCCCGAGACATAGCCGGCCGTGTTGAGGCTCGCCGCGCGGTCGCGTTCGTGCTGCAGCATGGGCAGGCGAGCCAACGCCTGCACGCCGGTCAGGAACACGCGCCCGCGTTCGAGCCGGTACTTGTCGTCGATCGAGACGTCGGCGAGTTTCATCGGATGATCCTTCGTTGCGACCCGTTCACCCACTGGCGCCGAAGTCGGGTTCGCGCCGGCCGAGCAACCCGCCGATCCCCTCGCGTGCCGTAGAGGAAGGTAAATGTGTCACAACAGCGAGGGTAAATGTGTCAATCGGCGCTCGCCGTGGGATGTACGCGCGGGCGAAGTCGGCCCCGACCCAACGGGTCTCGGCCGCGCTGCGCCCGAAGAGGCGCCATCGAGTGAGGCTTCGTCCAGCTCGGTCGCGGGCTGCCAGTCCAGCCCTGCCACCCCGGCCAGCCCGAATCTACTTCGCAGCGACGCCCTGGGAGATGCAAAGGCTGCGCGCGATTCGCTCGTGCAGTAGGCCGCCTTGGTACTTCAGTCTGAGGATGTCCTTGACCATGCGTACGTCCATTCGTTGCTGCTGTCCGCGAAAGCAGATCTTGAACTTTCGCGATGACAAATCTAAGGTCGCCAGATCATGCAGACGGCTCGCGCCTCGATCGATTCGCCGCGACCGACCGGACCCATGTTCTCGGCTGTCTTCGCCTTGATGCTTACCTGATCGAAGGCGACCCCGAGCGCGCCGGCGATGCGCTGGCGCATCGCCGCGATGTGCGGCGCGAGCTTGGGTGCCTGCGCGATGACGGTCGAATCGACGTTGCCGAGGTGCCACCCTGCGACTTTGACGCGCCGCGCCGCTTCCGACAGAAGCGCGAGCGAATCGGCGCCGCGGTATTGCATGTCCGTGTCGGGAAAATGATGGCCGATGTCGCCGAGCGCGGCGGCGCCGAAGAGCGCGTCGGTGATCGCGTGGCACAGGGCGTCGGCGTCCGAGTGCCCGGCAAGACCATGGGTGTGCGCGATCTCGACGCCGCCGAGCACGAGCTTTCGCCCTTCGACGAGAGCGTGCGTATCCCAGCCTTCGCCGGCGCGCCAGACGGGCCCGCGCGGTTTCATTGCCGGCGCGCCTGCAGGAGCGCCTCGGCGAGCGCGAAGTCCGCCATGTGCGTGACCTTCAGGTTCTCCACCGAGCCGAGGACGAGGCGCGGCGCCAGGCCGATCGCTTCGATCGCGCTTGCCTCGTCGGTCGCATCGGCGCCGGCGCGCCGCAGCGCGTCCGTGAGCACGCCGAGCCGGAACATCTGCGGCGTCTGCGCCTGCCAGACGCCGGCACGCGGCAGCGTCGCGGCAACGCGCCCATGCGCCTCGCGCTTCAAGGTATCGGACACCGGAACAGCGAGCAGGCCGCCGACCGCATCGTCACGGCAGGCGTCGATCAAGGCATCGATCCAGGCGGCGCGGACCAGGCAGCGCGCGCCGTCGTGGACGAGCACCCAGTCGTGCGCGCGGGCGCCCAAGCGGCCGAGTTCGGCCAGGCCCGAGGCGACGGTGACGGCGCGGGTCGCGCCGCCACAGCGCACGGCAACGAAGTGCCCGCGCGAAGGCAACGTCACGCGACGCCCGAACTCCTCGTCGCCGGGCGCCAAAGCCACCAGCACGAGTACCAGTCGCTCGACGGCCGCGAGCGCCGCGAGCGTGTGCGCGAGAACGGGCACGCCATCGACCGCGACGAATTGCTTGGCGAGTGCCGCACCGGCGCGCGAGCCGCTTCCGGCGCAGGGCACGAGCGCAAAGAAGCGGGCGGCAGGAAGCGAATCGTCGGGCATGGAGTCTCGCGCGGCGCGGGCCGCAAGCATAAGGGCAGCGCCGCGGATGACCCGGCGCCGACGGCATTGAACCCGGCTCTCTAAAATCGGCCCCTTTTGCGTGCCGCATCGAACGGCGCGGTTCGCGCCTTCATGCTTCTTCTTCCCGCCATCGCAACCGGCAAGCGATACACGCTGCCCCGACCGCCCGGTTCGGCCGACGCCCTGCTGCTCGCGCGCTTTGCAGAAAAGCAGCGTCTCCATGGCACCGCGACGACCGCGATCTTCACGGCCGAGCCGGCCGACACCCAGCGCCTCTTCGAAGAGCTCTCGTTCTTTGCTCCGAGCCTGCGCGTCGCTGAATTCCCCGATTGGGAGACGCTGCCCTACGACACCTTCTCGCCGCACGAGGACCTCATCTCCGAGCGGCTGGCGACGCTGTGGAAGATCGGCCGCGGCGAGGTCGACGTCGTCCTCATGCCGGCGACGACGGCGCTCGTCCACCTCGCACCGCCCAGCTTTCTCGCCGCCTACACCTTCCTGTTCAGGCAGAAGCAGAGGCTCGATGAAGCGGCACTGCGGGCGCAGCTCACGCTCGCCGGCTACACGCATGTGAGTCAGGTTGTCTCGCCCGGCGAATACGCGGTGCGCGGCAGCCTCGTCGATCTGTTTCCCATGGGCTCGGCGGTGCCGTATCGCGTCGACCTCTTCGGCGACGAGATCGATTCGATCCGCACTTTTGATCCGGACAGCCAGCGCAGCCTCTATCCCGTGCCCGAGGTGCGACTCCTGCCGGGCCGCGAGTTCCCGATGGACGAAGCGGCACGCACCGCCTTTCGCTCGCGCTGGCGTGAGCGGATGGAGGGCGATCCGACCAAGGTGCGGCTCTACAAGGACGTCGGTGCCGGGATCGCGACCGCCGGCATCGAGTACTACCTGCCGCTCTTCTTTGACGCCACGGCGAGCATCTTCGACTACCTCGGCGCGGCGCCGACGCTCGTCCTGCACGGCGAGATCGACGCCGCGCTGCAGCGCTTCTGGACCGACACGCGCGAGCGGCACCGCTTCCTGCAGCACGACAAGGAGCGACCGATCCTGGCGCCTGAAGCGATCTTTCTCAAGCCCGAGGAATTCTTCGCGCGCTGCGGCGAGAAGGCGCAGCTGCTCGTTCGCGGCCAGGACGAAAGCGCTGTGCCATGGGCCGCCACGCTGCCCGACCTGAGCGTCGATCGCGGTGCGCCCGAGCCTCTCAGCCGGCTGCAGAAGCACGTCGCCACGACGCCGAATCGCGTGCTGATCGTTGCCGAAAGCGAAGGACGGCGCGAAAGCCTGCTCGAGCTTCTGCGCGACAGCCGCATCGATCCACCCGCGGTGGGATCGCTCGCTGAGTTCGAGTCGGGCGACGAGCGCTTCGCCATCGCCGTCGCGCCGCTGGCCCAAGGCTTTGCCTGGCGGCGGGCGGCCAAGGCCGGCGAGGCGCTCACGATCGAATTCGTCACCGAGACCGAGCTCTTCGCAACGACGCCGGGAACGCGCAAGCGCCGCCGCCAGGAACAGACGAGCGACGTCAACGCCCTCATAAAGGATCTCTCGGAGCTTAAGGTCGGCGACCCGGTCGTCCACGTCAATCATGGCATCGGCCGCTATCTCGGCCTGACCACGATCGCGCTCGGCGGCGCGGATGAAGAGGCGAGCGAATTCCTGCACCTCGAGTACGCCGAGAAAGCGACGCTTTACGTGCCGGTGGCGCAGCTGCATCTCATCGCCCGCTACACCGGGGTCAGCGCCGAGGAAGCGCCGCTGCACAAGCTCGGCTCGGGCCAGTGGGAAAAAGCGCGGCGCAAAGCGGCCGAGCAGGTGCGCGACACGGCGGCCGAGCTGCTCAACCTTTACGCGCGTCGGGCCGCGCGCGAGGGCTTCGCGTTCCGTTTCGAACCGCACGACTACGAGGCGTTCGCAGCGAGCTTCGGCTTCGAGGAGACGCCGGACCAGCACGCCGCTATCCACGCCGTCATCCAGGACATGGTCTCGCCGCGGCCGATGGACCGGCTCGTCTGCGGCGACGTCGGTTACGNNTGCGGCGACGTCGGCTTCGGCAAGACCGAGGTCGCCCTGCGCGCCGCCTTCGTCGCGGTCAGCGGCGGCAAGCAGGTGGCCATCCTGGCGCCGACGACGCTGCTCGCCGAGCAGCACTATCACTCCATCGCCGACCGCTTCGGCAAGTGGCCGATCAAGGTCGCCGAGCTGTCGCGCTTTCGCTCGCCGAAGGAGGTGAAGGCGGCGCTCGCGGGGCTCGAGGAAGGCACGATCGACATCGTCGTCGGGACTCACAAGCTGCTCTCGGCCGACGTCAAGTTCAAGCGGCTCGGCCTCCTGGTCATCGACGAGGAGCATCGTTTCGGCGTTCGCCACAAGGAGATGATCAAGGCGATGCGCGCCGAGGTCGACGTGCTGACGCTCACCGCGACGCCGATTCCACGCACCCTCGGAATGGCGCTCGAGGGCCTGCGCGATCTCTCGGTCATCGCCACCGCGCCGCAGCGGCGCCTTGCGATCAAGACCTTCGTTCGCAACGAAGGCTCGGGCACGATCCGCGAGGCCGTTCTGCGCGAGTTGAAGCGTGGCGGCCAAGTCTACTTCCTGCACAACGACGTGGCGACGATCGAGCACCGGCGCGAGACGCTGCAGGCGCTCGTTCCGGAGGCGCGCATCGCCGTCGCGCACGGCCAGATGCCGGAGCGCGAGCTGGAACGCGTGATGCGCGATTTCGTCGCCCAGCGGTACAACGTCCTGCTCTGCTCGACCATCATCGAGACCGGCATCGACGTGGCCAGTGCCAACACGATCGTCATCGCCCGTGCCGACAAGTTCGGTCTCGCTCAATTGCATCAGCTGCGCGGCCGGGTCGGCCGCTCGCATCACCAGGCCTACGCCTACCTGCTCGTTCCCGACGTCGAGGCATTGACGAAGCAGGCGGCGCAGCGGCTCGAGGCGATCCAGCAGATGGAGGAGCTCGGCTCGGGCTTCTACCTCGCCATGCACGACCTCGAGATCCGCGGCGCCGGCGAGGTGCTCGGCGACAATCAGAGCGGCAACATGATGGAAGTCGGCTTCCAGCTCTACAACGACATGCTCGCCGAGGCGGTGCGCTCGCTGAAGGCCGGCCGCGAACCCGACCTGCTGGCGCCGCTTTCGGCCGTGACCGAGATCAACCTGCACGCGCCGGCGCTGCTTCCCGATGCCTATTGCGGCGACGTGCACATCCGCCTCTCGCTCTACAAGCGGCTGGCGAGCGCGCAGCGCGCCGAGCAGATCGACGCCATGCTCGAGGAGATCACGGACCGCTTCGGCCGGCTGCCGGCGCAAGGGCAGACGCTCTTCGACGTGCATCGCCTGCGCGTCCTCGCCAGGACGTACGGCGTGACGAAGATCGACGCCGGCGACAAGGTAACGGCGATCACCTTTGCGCCGAATCCGCCCATCGACGCGCTGCGCATCATCGAGCTCGTGCAGAAGAACCGCCACATCAAGCTCAGCGGCAACGAGCGGCTGCGCATCGAGCGCGACGCACCCGAGGTGCGCGATCGCGTCCAGCTGGTTCGCGACGTGTTTCGTTCGCTCGGTGCGCCGAAGCTGCTGGAGGCGGCATGAGCGTTTCGCCGGGACTCGTGATTCGGGGTTTCGTACCGCCCCTTCGCCTCGCCGACTTCGACCTCGTGGCGTTCGACATGGATTCGACGCTGATCTCGATCGAGTGCGTCGACGAGATCGCTTCCGTGGTCGGAAAGAAGGCCGAAGTGGCGGCGATCACAGAAGCGGCGATGCGCGGCGAGATAGCCGACTACAAGGCCAGCCTGCGCCAGCGCGTCGCCTTGCTGAAAGGCGTTCCCGCCGCGGCGCTGCAGCATGTCTACGACGAGCGCCTGCGCTTCAACCCAGGCGCCGAAGCGCTCGTCACGGCGTGTCGCGCGGCGGGCCTGAAGACCGTTCTCGCTTCCAGCGGCTTCACCTTCTTTACCGAGCGCCTCCGGGATCGCCTCGGCATCGATTTCACGCGCAGCAACGTGCTGGAAATCGCCGATGGCAGCTTGACCGGCCGCATGGTCGACCAGCCCTGGGGCGACATCTGCGATGGTGCCGAAAAGCGGCGCATGCTGCTCGACACCTGCGCTTCGCTCGGGCTCGATCCGGCTCGCACCATCGCCGTCGGCGACGGCGCCAACGACCTGCCGATGCTGGCCGCGGCGGGCCTTTCGGTCGCCTACCACGCCAAGCCGATTGTGCGCGACGCGGCGATGGTCGCGATCGACGAAGGCGGCCTGGACCGCCTGCTCGAAGTCGTTGTCGTCAGCGCCCCTTCTGCAAGGCCGAAGCGCGGATCGCCGCCAGCGTCGTTCGGCTCGTGATCACGTCGGCGTCGAGCCGGAGGTGGATCAGCGCTGGCCCGCCACAGTCGAGCGCGGCGCGCAGGGCCGGCTCGAACGCCGCTGTCACGTCGACGCGCTCGCTCGCCCACCAGCCGTAGGCGCGCGCCAGCGCCGCGAAGTCGGGATTGCCGAGGTCGCTGCCCGAGACGCGGCCCGGGTACTCGCGCTCCTGGTGCATGCGGATCGTCCCGTACGACGCGTTGTCGACGACGATGCTGACCAGGCGCTTCACGCCGTACGCGATGGCCGTCGCCATGTCCTGGCTCGTCATCAGGAAGTCGCCGTCGCCAGCGAGGTTGACGACCGTGCGCTGCGGCTGCAGCAAGGCGGCGGCCACGGCGGCGGGAAAGCCGTAGCCCATCGCGCCCGACGTCGGCGCGAGCTGCGTCCGGCCGGCGTGACGCAGACCCGGATAGCGGTAGTAGCGATGCAGCCAGCCGCTGAAGTTGCCGGCGCCGTTCGTCAGGACGCTGTCGGGCGGGACGAGCCGCGCGATCGTCTTCACGACCTCGGCCATGTCGAGCGGCGCGACCGGTGTCGCAACGAGGTTGGCTTCGTAGTCGGCGTGGGTGGCGCGCGTCCACTCGCGCCACGGCAGCTCGGGCGGCGGATCGAGCGCGGCCAGCGCCGGTGCGGCGCAGGCCATCGAAGAATGCACGAGCAGATCGGCGGCGTAGACGCGGCCCAGCTCTTCGGCCCCGGCGTGGATGTGGACGAGCTTTTGCCGCGGCCGCGGCGGCTTCAGCAGCTCGTAGCCGCCGGTCGTCATCTCGCCGAGCCGGGCGCCGACCGCGATCACGAGATCGGCCTCGCCGATCCGCGTGGCCAGCTTCGGACTGATGCCGATGCCGACGTCGCCGGCGTAGTGGTCGTGCCGGTTGTCGAACACGTCCTGGAAGCGAAAGGCGCAGCCAACCGGCAACTGCCAGCGTTCGGCGAAGCGTTCGAGGGCTTCGCACGCCGCCGCCGTCCAGCCGCTGCCGCCGGCGATGACGACGGGCCGCTTCGCGGTGGCAAGAAGCCGACACAGCTCGAGCAGAGCCTCGGGCGCCGGGGCCGAGAGCGCTGGGTCGATCCGTGGCAATGCCGGCGCCGCTGTCGGTGCGCGCAGCATGTCTTCGGGCAGGGCGAGCACGACCGGCCCTGGCCTTCCCTGCATCGCGGTGTGGAAGGCCCGCGCCACGTACTCCGGCAATCGATCCGCGTCCTGCACCTCGCCCACCCACTTGGCGAAACCGAGCGTTCCAGGGCCGAACATCTGCCGGTAGTCGACCTCCTGGAAGGCTTCGCGGTCGCGCTGCTCGCTCGCCACCTGGCCGATGAAGACGATCATCGGCGTCGAATCCTGGAACGCCGTGTGCAGGCCGATCGCGGCGTTGCTCGCGCCCGGCCCGCGCGTCACGAGGCAGATACCCGGCCTACCCGTGAGCTTGCCCTGCGCCTCGGCCATGTAGCTGGCGCCGCCTTCGTGCCGGCAGGCGATGAAGCGGATGCGGTCCCTGTGCTCGTAGAAGCCGTCCAGCGTCGCGAGGAAGCTTTCACCGGGAACGCCGAACGCCGTGTCGATACCCTGAGCGATCAGCGCCTCGACGAGTGCATGGCCGGCGGGACGGAGCGGCTTGGCAGAAAAAGTCATGTCGGCAAACGCAGCGGAGCTGCCGAGAGTGTGCCTTCCTCGCCGGCCCGCGTGTGGTTCGCGCTGCTCGAGCCTCAGGGTTCGCCCTGATTTCATCAATTCACCGTTTGGTGAATTATTCAGCCTGTGAGCACACGGGCCGCAGCCGTCGTCGAATTCCGGTCGCGCGACGCCGATCGCACCCGGCAGGAAATCCTGCGCGCGGCGATGACCGAGTTCGCCGGCCATGGCTTCGGCGGCGCCCGCATCGACGCGATCGCCGAGCGCGCCGGCGTCAACAAGAAGCTCATCTACTACTACTTCGAAGGCAAGGACGAGCTCTTTCTCGCCGTCCTCGAGCAGACCTACGCCGACATCCGCGCGGCCGAGCACGATCTCCATCTCGAGACAAGCGAGCCGCTGCGCGCCATCGAGAGCCTCGTCGAATTCACCTGGAAGCACTATCTCGCGCATCCGGAGTTTCTCGCCCTGCTGAACAGCGAGAACATGCACCGCGCCGGCCACCTGAAGCGCTCGCGCCGCATCCGCCAGATGAACTCGCCGCTCATCGACGTGCTCGCCAAGGTGCTGGCGCGCGGCGAGCGAAGCGGCGAGCTGCGCCGCGGCGTCGACCCGATGCAGTTGTATATCTCGATCGCCGGCCTCGCCTACTTCTATCTCTCGAACAAGCACACGCTCGGCGCCATCTTCGGCCAGGACCTGATGCGCAAGGAGGCGCTCGACCAGCGCCTCTCGCACATCACTGGGGTCGTGACGAGCTACGTCCGCGCGGCCTGAACATGGACGCCATCGATCTCGGCTTTTACCGGCACGACGGCCACCTGACCGTCAACGGTGTCTTCGGCGCCGACGAGATGGACGCCGTCGTCCGCGACATCGAGCAGTGGGGCGAAGCCTTTCTGTCCAGGCTGCCGCAGAGCCAGCGCGCCTGGTATCTCGACGGCGGCGTCAAGGCGCGCGCCGTGCTGCGCAAGCTCGACAACCCGCACGTGCATCGCGAGGCCGTGCGGGCGCTGGCGCGCGACCCGCGCCTGGTCCGGCACGTCGAGTCCGTCCTCGGCGCCGGCGTTTCGGTCTACTTCAGCCAGATCTTCTTCAAGGCGCCCGAAGGCGGCGGCCCGAAGCCGGCGCACCAGGACAACTTCTACTTCGGGCCGACCGACATCGACGGCGTCGTCACCGCGTGGATCGCGCTCGACGACGCGACACTCGAGAACGGCTGCCTCTATTTCGGCGACGGCAGCAACGTCGGCCCGGTCTATCCGCACTTCGCGCCCGAAGGAGAGCCCTTCAACCTGCAGCTGCCCGCGGCGGTGCTCGGCGGGCAGCCGATGACGCCGGCCCCGGTGAAGAAAGGCGGCGTGAGCTTTCACCACGGCAACACCTTCCACCAGTCGGGCCCGAACCACAGCATGAAGTGGCGGCGGGCCTGCGCCCTGCACTACGTGCGCAACGACGTCGAGTTCGCGACGCCGGCGCTGCCCTACGACACCGCACTGAAATTCAAGGCCTCGTGATCGAGATCGCGTTCCGCCCCAGCCCACTCCGGAGACGACATGACATCAATTCCTCTCAGCGCCCGCACCTTCCTCGTCGGCGGCGTGCTCGCCGCGACTGCGTGCGGCGCCTTCGCGCAATGGAAACCGACGCGGCCGATCAACCTGATCGTGCCCTGGGCGGCCGGCGGTTCGACCGACCAGGTGACTCGCGTCACCGCCGCCGAGCTGGAAAAGGCGCTCGGCCAGACCATCGTCATCGTCAACCAGCCCGGCGCCTCGGGGGCCATCGGCACGCGCAGCGCGCTCGACGCCGCCAGGGACGGCTACACCTGGACGGCGGGCGCCGCGCAGGACCTGGGCACCTACGAGACGCTCGGCTCGCTGAAGACCCGCCTCTCGGACTGGAACATCTTCCTCACCGTCGCCAACATCCAGGTGATCGGAGTCAATCCGAACACGCCCTATCAGAACGCCAAACAGCTGCTCGATGCGATGAAGGCGCAGCCGGGCAAGATCTCGGTCGCCACCGCCGGCGTGACCTCGGCCGGGCACAACGCCATGGACCTGATCTCGAAGGCGACCGGCGTCAAGTACCGCGACGTGAGCTACGACGGCGGCAACCCGGCGGTCGTCGCAGCGGTATCCGGCGAGGCGGATCTGACGACGCAGCTCGCCGTCGAGCAGGCCGACATGATCCGCGGCAAGCGCCTGCGGCCGCTCGCGACGGTGAGCGACAAGCCGCTCGAGCTCGAGGGCTACGGCACGATTCCGCCGCTCTCGAACACGATTCCCGGCTTCTCGGCGCCGGCCAACTACTTCGGCATCTTCATTCCCAAAGGCGTGCCCGACGATGTCGTGAAGACGGTTGAGAAGATCTGGGCCGACGACATCTCGAAGAGCGAGGCGCTGAAGAAATATGCGGCCAGTCGCGGCGCCCTGTTCGCGCCATCGTACGGCGAAGCAGCGCAGAAAGCCGTGTTCCCGGCCGTGCAGGCGAACGCCTGGATGCTGTTCGACAGCGGCAAGGCGAAGGTCTCGCCGGACAGCGTCGGCATTCCCAAGCCCTGAGGCGAAAACGTCATGAACCGCGAGGCAAGCTCCGAGCTCCCGGAGATCGAGATGCGCCTCGCGGCGCGCTCGGAGCTGATGCAGGCGACCGGCTGGGCCGCGCTCGGCCTTGCGGTTCTCGTCGCCTCGCTGCACATGGATCGCCTCGAGAGCCAGAACATCAATCCCTACACGGTGCCCGGCCTGCTGCCGGGGCTGCTCGGCGTCGTCATGATGCTGCTCGCCGGCCTGCTCGCGCTGCGTAGCTGGCGCCGCGGCGCGTTTGCCGCCGACGTCTCCAATGCTCCTGGAATCGACGCGCCGACGGCGCGGCGGGTGGCGCTGGTGCTGGCACTGTGCCTCGCCTTCGGAATCGGACTCGTCGGACACGGATTGCCGTTCTGGCTTGCGGCGGCGCTCTTCGTCAGCGTCGCGATCATGAGCCTGCAGTTGCCGCAGCGTCGGGCCGCCGGCCGAAGGCTGGCGCTGCGCGACGTCGCGATCGCCATCGCCATCGGCCTCGGCGCCGGCGGCGCGATCACGCTCGTCTTCCAGCAGGTCTTTCTCGTTCGCCTCCCCTGAATCGCCTGCCGCCATGCTCGCCGGTCTCGCCGATCTCGGCCACGCCTACCTCGGCTTTCTCAACCTCACGTCGATCGTCTACGGGCTCGGCGGCGCGCTGCTCGGGATCATCGTCGGCTGCCTGCCGGGCCTCTCCGCGACGCTGTGCATCGCGTTGCTGACGACGCTGACGATCAAGCTGCCGGCCAACGATGCGATCCTGATCCTCATCTGCTCCTACGTCGGCACGCTCTACGGCGGCTCGCGCACCGCCATCCTCCTGAACATTCCCGGCACCGCGGCGAACGCCGCGTCGTGCGCCGACGGCTATGCGCTCGCCTTGCGCGGAGAGGCCGGACGGGCGATCGGCATCGCCACGTCCGGAGCGTTCATGGGCACGCTCTTCGGCGTCCTCTGCCTCGCTGCGTTCACGCCGGCGCTCGCCGAAGTCGCGCTCTCGTTCGGCGCCTACGAGTTCTTCTGGCTCGCCCTCTTCGGCGTCGCGATGTCAGGAACCATCGTCGGCAACGATCCGCTCAAGGGCTGGCTGATGGGCGCGCTCGGCCTTTTCGTCGCCCAGATCGGTCAGGAAGGCCTGTATGCCTACAACCGCTTCACTTTCGGATGGAGCCAGCTCGAGGGCGGCATCTCGCTGATCCCGGCGCTGGTCGGCGCCTTCGGTTTCGCCGAGGTGCTGACGACGCTGTCCGAGCCGGCCGAACGCAAGCTCGTCGAGCTGAAGGACTCGGTGCTGCCGCGCTTTCGCGAAGTGGCGCAGTACTGGCGCACGGTGCTCCGCTCCGGGGTCATCGGCGTGCTCACCGGCCTCATGCCCGGCGTCGGCGAAGACTCGGGCGCGTGGATGTCGTATGCCGCCGCGAAGGCATCGAGCAAGGAGAAGGAAAAGTTCGGCAAGGGCTCGATCGACGGCCTCATGGCGGCCGAGACCGGCGACATGGCGTCGATCCCCGGCCACATCATCCCGGCGCTCGCGCTCGGCATCCCCGGCTCGGCGCCATCAGCGGTGCTGCTCGCGGCGATGATCATCCACGGCATCCAGCCCGGGCCGATGATGATGATCCAGCATCCGCAGTTCGTCTACGAAGTCGTCGCCATGACCTCGCTCGCGACCGTGAGCATCCTCATCTTCGGCCTCTTCCTAGTGAAGCCGCTGCTCCTCGTGCTGCGCATCAAGCGCACGGTGCTGATGCCAATCATCTTCCTGCTCTGCACCGTCGGCGCGTTCGCCAGCGCCTCGCGCCTGTTCGACATCTACGCCATGCTGGCGATCGGCATCGGCGCTTTCTTCCTGCGCCGGCGCGGCTACCAGATGGCGCCGTTCGTGCTCGGTCTCGTCCTCGGCGGCCTGCTCGACAAGAGCCTGCGCCGCGGGCTCGTCCTGTCCGACGGCAGCCTGCTGCCGTTCTTCACGCGGCCGATCTCCATGGCCTTCGCGACGGTAACCATCTTCACCCTGCTTCTCTATGTGCCGGCATTCAAGGCGGCCGTGCAGTACGCAACCGGCGGCGCGGGAGCACTGCTCCGATCCGCATTCAGGCGCCGCCCGCGCCGCGAGGACATCACATGAGGCTTTCTCTCTGCAACGAGGTGCTCGGTGCCCTGCCGTTCGAGGAGCAGTGCCAGCTCGCGGCGCTCCTCGGCTACGAAGGGCTCGAGATCGCGCCCTTCACGCTCGCCGAATCGCCCGAGCTCATCAACGCCAGCGAAGCGAAGCGACTGCGCGGCGTCGTCGAGTCTTCGGGCCTCGCGGTGACGGGCTTGCACTGGCTGCTCGTCAAGCCCCGTGGCCTGTCCGTCACCACGCCGGACGCGGCCGTTCGCCGCCGCACGCTCGAAGTCGTGACACGGCTGATCGCGCTTTGCGCCGAGCTCGGGGGTACGGTGCTCGTGCACGGCTCGCCGAAGCAGCGCGAGGTGCCTGCCGGCGAGAGGCGCGAAGTCGCGCTCGGCCGCCTGAGAGACTTCCTCGCCGTCGTGGCCGACGTCGCGGCACGGCTGGGCGTCGTCTACTGCATCGAGCCACTTTCGCCGCGCGAGACCTCGCTCGTCAACACCGTCGCAGAGGCGGCAGCGCTGGTGCGCGAGATCGATCGGCCGAGCCTGCGCACGATGATCGATTGCAGCGCCGCCGGCCAGAGCGAATCGCAATCCGTGCCCGAACTGATCGACACGTGGCTGCCGACCGGGCTGGTCGCCCACGTGCAGGTGAACGACCCGAACGGGCGCGCGCCCGGCCAGGGCGAAATGCGCTTCGCGCCGATCTTCGCCGCGCTGAAGCGCAACGGCTATGACGGAACACTCGCCGTCGAACCGTTCGACTACGTTCCCGACGGCCCGGGCGCCGCTGCGTTCGCGGCGGGCTATCTGCGCGGCATCCGCGAATCGCTCGTCTGATCTTCTATCGACAGGCAACGCACATGACCACTCGACGACTCGGTCTCATCATGCACGGCGTCACCGGACGCATGGGAACGAACCAGCATCTCATCCGCTCGATCTGCGCGATCCGCGCGCAAGGAGGCGTGCTGCTCGCCAACGGCGATCACGTCATGCCCGATCCCATCCTCATCGGCCGCAACGCCGAGAAGATCGAAGCGCTCGCCCGCGCCCACGGCATCACGCGCTGGGGCACCAATCTCGACGCCGCGCTGTCGAGCGTCGACGACACCGTGTTCTTTGACGCCGGCACGACGCAGATGCGTCCCGGGCTGCTGGCCAGGGCGATCCGTGCCGGCAAGCACGTCTACTGCGAAAAGCCGATCGCGACCCATCTCAGCGAAGCCGTCGAGATCGCGCGCGTGGCCGAGGCTTCGGGCCTTAAGCACGGCGCCGTGCAGGACAAGCTGTTTCTTCCCGGCCTGCGCAAGCTCGACATGCTGCGCCGGGCCGGCTTCTTCGGCCGCATGCTCGCCGTGCGCATCGACTTCGGATACTGGGTGTTCGAAGGCGATCTGCAGCCGATCCAGCGGCCGAGCTGGAACTACCGATCAGAAGACGGCGGCGGCATGATTCTCGACATGATGTGCCACTGGCGCTACGTGCTCGACAACCTGTTCGGCCGAGTGAGGTCGGTGTCATGCATCGGCGTGACGCACATTCCCAAGCGATGGGACGAAGCCGGCCATCCCTACGCCGCCACCGCCGACGATGCGGCGTACGCGACCTGCGAGCTCGAAGGCCACAACGGCGAGCACGTCGTCGCCCAACTCACGATGTCGTGGGCCACGCGCGTGCGCCGCGACGATCTCGTGACATTCACGGTCGACGGCACCGACGGCTCGGCCGTCGCCGGCCTCACCGTCTGCCGGGCGCAGCCGCGGGTCGCGACGCCCAGACCGGTCTGGAACCCGGACGAGAAGCAGACCATGAACTTCTTCGACCAATGGCAGGAGATTCCGGACACGCAGGTGTACGAGAACGGCTTCAAGATCCAGTGGGAGCACTTCATCCGCCACGTGGTCGAGGACGCGCCCTATCGCTGGACGCTCGAAGAAGGCGCCAAAGGCGTGCAGCTCGTCGAAGCGGCGCTGGCATCTTGGAGCGAGCGGCGCTGGGTCGACGTCCCGGCGCTCGAGATCTGACGGCAAGGACGAGGACATGACGCTGTCGTTGCGCTTGCCGCTGGCGAGCGGCGCTACCGAGGTCTACCGCTTGCGCGAGGCGAGCGCGTTCGCAGCGCCAGGGCGCCCGCCCCGCTTCGATCGCATCGCGTATTCGGCAGCCCACGTCGTCGCCGATCCACGCGCGGCGACGAACCCCTGGCTAGCCGCCGCCCTCGACTGGGACGCGACGATCGCCTGCCGCCAGCGGCTCTGGTCACTCGGCTTCGGCGTGGCTGAAGCGATGGATACCGCCCAGCGCGGCATGGGCCTCGACTGGCCAACCTCGCTCGAGCTGATCCGCCGCACCCTCGATGCGGCCAAGGGCGTGCCCGGCGCGCTCGTCGCTGCCGGTTGCGGCACTGACCATCTCGAAGCGGAGGCGGCACGCCATGTCGACGACGTGATCCGCGCCTACGAAGAGCAGATGGCGGCGATCGAGGCGCTCGGCGGTAAGCTCATCGTCATGGCGAGCCGGGCGCTGGCCCGCGTCGCCACCGGCCCGGCCGACTACGAGCGTGTCTACGACCGCATCCTCATGCAGTCGAGGCAGCCCGTGATCCTGCACTGGCTGGGCGACATGTTCGATCCGGCGCTTGCCGGCTACTGGGGCAGCGACGACACCGACCGAGCGATGGCGACGGCGCTCGGCGTCATCGCCGCGAATCCGGGCAAAGTCGACGGCATCAAGATCTCGCTGCTCGACAAGGACAAGGAGATCGCGATGCGGCGCCGCCTTCCGCAAGGCGTGCGCATGTACACCGGCGATGATTTCAACTATGCCGAGCTCATCGCCGGAGACGGCGTCGGCGCGGCCGCCAACCACCGCCACAGCGATGCGCTGCTCGGCATCTTCGACGCGATCGCACCGGCGGCGAGCGCGGCCCTGGCGGCGCTCGCTGCAGGTGACAAGCAGCGATTCCATGCCATCCTTGCGCCGACGGTGTCGCTGTCTCGTCACGTTTTCCAGGCGCCGACGCGCTTCTACAAGACAGGCATCATCTTTCTCTCCTGGCTCGCTGGCCACCAGTCGCACTTCACCATGGTCGGCGGACAGCAGAGCGCGCGATCCATCCTCCATTTCTCCGAGGCGTTGCGGCTCGCCGACGCGGCCGGACTCATCGAGCGCCCCGAGCTCGCCGTCGAGCGCATGACGCATCTGCTCGCCTTGCACGGCATCGACGGCTGAGCGTCACGTACGATGCGCGATTTTTCGGCCGACCATCGCTGGCTCTCGATCAACACCGCGACGCTGCGTGGCGCCGGCCCACTCGACGCGATCATCGACGCCTGCGTGCGGCACGACATCCGGGCCATCTCTCCCTGGCGCGATCAGGTCGCCGGCATCGGCCTGGCCCGCGCGACGCAACTCGTGCGCAGCAACAGCCTCGAGCTGTCGGGCTATTGCCGCGGCGGCATGTTTCCGGCGATCGATGCGGGCGGCCGACAAGCCGCGCTCGACGATAACCGCCGCGCCGTCGACGAAGCCAAAACGCTTGACGCGGCCTGTCTCGTTCTCGTCGTCGGCGGCCTGCCCGGAGCGCTCGCGGGCCCTGCGCAGTCGAAGGATCTTTTCGCCGCGCGCAACGACGTTCGCGACGGCATCGCCGCGACGCTCGAGTACGCGCGAGCCGCCGGCATGCCGCTCGCCATCGAGCCGCTGCACCCGATGTATGCCGCCGATCGCGCCTGCGTCAACACGCTGGAGCAGGCACTCGACCTGTGCGACGTGCTCGACCCGGCGCGCACCGGCGCGCTTGGCGTGGCTGTCGATGTGTATCACGTCTGGTGGGATCCCAAGCTCGAAGCGCAGATCGCCCGGGCCGGGCGCCAACGCCTGCTTGCCTTTCACGTCTGCGACTGGCTCGTGCCGACGCGCGACATGCTGAACGACCGCGGCATGATGGGCGACGGCGTGATCGAGCTCGGGCGCATCCGCCGCTGGGTCGAGTCGACGGGATTCGGCGGCTACAGCGAAGTCGAGATCTTCTCCAGCGAAAACTGGTGGAAGCGCCCGGCCGACGAGGTGCTCGCCACCTGCATCGAGCGGCACCGCAGCGCCGTCTGAGAGATCGGCTCAGGCCGCGACGGGCGCAAGCGCAGTGCGCCGCACGCGACGCACGTTGAAGGCGCTGGCGATGAGCAGGCCCTGGACGATGGCGATGCCGAGCCAGATGTCGGCGGGGCGATGCATGTCCATGAGCGGGCCGAAGACGAGCGGCGCAGCGGCCTGGCCGATGTCCAGACCCGAGTAGACGACGCCGTAGACGCGCCCGGTCGCGTTCGGTGGTGCCGCACGCTTGACGATCAGGTCTCTCGAGGGAGCAGCGATACCCGCGGCAATACCCATCAGAACGAAGAGCACCGGCACCGTCATCGGCGACAGAGGCGCGAATCCGATCGTGAGCGCGATCAGTGCGGCGATGCCGAAGCCGACGCCGATGATCCTCTCGCAGCGCGATGGATCCGAAGCGAGGAAGCCACCGAGCACCATGCCGCCGGCGCTGGCGACCATGTAGAAGGTAAGGCACAGCGCCGCCCACCGTGCCGGCACGTCGTGGAGCTGGCGCGCCGCCTCGGGCGCGAAGGCCTGCACGCCGCTGAGGACGACGGCATAGAGGAAGAAGAAGCCGAAGCACATCCAAACCGCCGGGATGGCGAGGAAGCCGAAGCTGTCCTTGGCTTCGGCCTTCGTCGTCGCCGCCGGCCGCGCCGCGCTCGTCATGTCGACCGTCAGGTGCGAGCGGTTGAACCAGAGCACGATCATGACGACGAAGGCGAGGACGCCAGCCGACGCGAGTGCGACGCGCCAGGAGAACGCGAGAGTGATCGAGACCATCATCGCCGGCGCCAGGGCCCAGCCGAGACTGCCGGTGATGCCGTGCACGCTGAAGGCATGGCCGAGGCGCGACGAATGGATCTTGCGGTTGAGCAGGGTGTAGTCGACCGGGTGGAAGACGCCGTTGCCGATGCCAGCGACGGCCGAGAACAGGGCGAGCATCGCGTAGCTGGTGCTGATCGAGTAGCCGAACGCGGCCAGGCCCAGCAAGGCGATGCCGCCGAAGAGGACGGGCCGCGGACCGAATCGATCGACGACGAAACCCGAGAGCGTTTGCACGCTGCACGAAACGACGAAGAAGATCGTGAGCAGCATGCCGAGCTCTGCGTAGCTCACCTGGAACGCATCCTTGAGCCACGGAAAGAGGGGCGGCAGCAGGAGCTGGCTGAAGTGGCTGATGCAGTGAGCGAGGCCAACCAGCCCCATGACCGCAGCGTCCCTGCGAAGGGGAGGCAAAGCGGCACCGGGAAGCGTGGCTGCGGCAGACATGGGGCGACCTCTCGAGTTGCGATCCTAGCCGAGACGGCTTCGTCCGGATTACGATAGAGAGTCAATTTCTATCGAGAATCCGCCATGACGACCCGGCCATCGGTCGGCCCGCTGACTCCGCATCTGTTCCGGCCCGACCCGCGGCGCCCGGTGCGCGCCAAGCGCCAGCACCTGCTCGCGGCAACGCGTGTCGTGCCGCACGCGCATCCGTGGGGGCAGGTCGCGATCTCGACGACAGGGGTCGTCCGCGTCACCATGCCGCACGGAACGACGATCGTTCCGCCGTCGCGCGCCTTGTGGATTCCGCCCGGCGTCGAGCACGCGGTCACGGTGGTCGAGGACACCGACTTGCTGACGCTTTACTTCGACGCCGGGCCGCGCCATCTCGGCCCGGCGGCGAGCGCCGCGGACCGAAGCCGTTGGCAGCAGTGCCGGGTCCTCGAAGCCTCGCGCCTGCTACTCGCGCTCGCCCTCGAACTCGAGCCTTCGGCCGACGGGTCGCAGGCGCCGCTCGACCCCAAGGCCTCGCAGCGCGAGCGGCGCATCGCAGCGTTGCTCGTCGACGAGCTGCGACGGGCGCGGCAGGTGCCGCTCGGCATCGACCTGCCAGCCGAGAAGCGCTTGCGGCGGCTTTGCGAGAGCATGCTCGACGAGCCTTCGCGACACGCTTCTCTCGATGGCTGGGCGGCCGCCTCGGGAGCGAGCGGGCGCACGATCGCGCGGCTCTTCCGCAGCGAGCTCGGCACGACCTTCGTGCGCTGGCGCGAGCAGGTGCTGCTCGCGCGCGCCGTGCCGCTGGCGGCGCGGCGCCTGCCGATGGCCACCATCGCCAGCGAACTCGGCTACGCGAGCCCGAGCGCCTTCGCGGCGATGGTACGCCGTTCGGTGGGGATGTCGCCGCTGCGCTTCTTCCGCGGCGAGGCCTGACCGCTCGTCGGGCACGGCGGCAGCGCGGCCGAACCCCTCTGCAGTTCGTCGCCCAAGTCCGGCACGCGAGCCGCCGCGATGCGAGCATCGCCGCCTGCCCCACTCCGCTTCGACCGCCATGAAGAATGCCAGCCGCCGCACCGTTCTCATCGCCCTTGCCGCATCCGCTTCGGCCGGCGCCCTCGCCGCCGATCGCACGGTTCGCGGGTCGGGATCCGCCGCCACCGAACGGCGTGCCGTGAGCGGCTTCAACCGGATCGCCATAGTCGGCTCCTTCGAGGTCGAGATGCGCCAGGGCACGCAGGAAGGCGTCGAGCTGACGGGCGACGACAACCTGCTGGCGCTGGTCGAGACGCGCGTCGAAAGAGCGTCCGGCGCCGCGACGTTGAAGATCGGGCCGAAGAACGACACGCAGCTCGGCGCGACCCGACCCATCCACGTCCGCGTCGATCTGATTCACGTGTCCGGCATCGATCTGGGCGGCACCGGCAGCATTGCCGCGAAAGACTTGCATACGGCGCGGCTCGGCGTTTCGATCGGCGGTGCCGGCAGCGTCGAGCTCGCCGGCCTCGAGGCGCAGCGCCTCGCCGTCAGTATTGGTGGCAGCGGCTGCGGCCGGGCTGACGGGCGGGCGGGCGGGCGAGCTTGCCGGCAGCATCGGCGGCAGCGGCAACTGTGCGCTGCCGCAACTCGTGGTCGATGACGAGAAGATCGATATCGCCGGCGGCGGCAACGCCGAGGTCAACGCCAGCCAGCGACTGCGCGTCTCCATCGCCAGTTCCGGTCACGTCAGGCACACCGGGGCCGCGATTCCGAATGTGAGCATCGTCGGCAGCGGCGGCGTACAGCGCGGCTGAGAACGGGCGCCGGTCATCGGCCTGTCCAAGCCGCGCGTCGTTGTAACGAAACGTATGTCGACGCGGGAAAGCCGCAAGCTCTAGACTGATTGTGATCGATGAGCCGCGCCCACGCGGCGCACAGGAGCGCTCATGCTGACATCGCTGTTCGGAGACCTCGGGCCAGCCCGCGACGGGAAGAAGAAATCGCGCGAATTCGACGACACGCAAGCGGATTCGCAAGGCTTCGCGGCGACGGCGATCATGGAAAGCGTCGCCACCGAAGTCAACGAGCGCGGCCAGATCATCGACCGCCACGTCAGTGATCTCGTCGTCATCGGCTCGCCGGCGCAGGCGATCCGCGAGCACTTCGCTGCAACGCGGGCCGACCTCGAGACGGCGTCGTCGATGATCACCCTGCTCGACCCGGTCGGCGTCTGGGCATCGTCGGTGATCAAAGCGCTGTCCGACGCCGGTGGCCGGCCGATCGAGCGCCTGCATCTGCGCGAAAAGACGACGCTGCGCACGATTGCGATGATTGAGCGCACGACCCTCGTGCGCCGCCAGGAAGACACGCTGCGCATCTTCCACGCCGACGTTCGTGCGCCCGGCCCGGAAAACGCCGAGATTCCGGTGGCGCTGATGGAACGCAGCCAGATGACGGCGGTGATCATCGGACCGATGCAGCCGCATGCGATCGATGCCCTGCTGTCTTCGCTGCGCCAGGCGACCAGCCTGCCGACCTGGCGTTGCCCGCATCTGCTCTTCCAGCTGCCGCCGAACGCCACCTGGATCAACAACAAGGTCGAGGCCGTCGTCTGGCCGGAACGCCTGCACGTGCACATCGTGAGCGAACCGATGACGGGAGCGTCGTCGGTGTGGAACGCGATGCTCGGCGTCTGGAACGAGGCCAAGCTGCAACCGGGCTGGGATCCGTCGGCCGTCTCGCCGATGCTCGGCACAAGCGATTTTCCGATCAAGGTCGGCGAGATCGGCGCCACGGCGGCGACAGCAGCCAGGACCCGAGCGCCGGTTGCCGCGGCAACGACGGCCGACGCGACCCTGGGTGCGGCGCAGGCGCAGGTCACACGCGGCGTGCTCGACGCTTCGCGCGGCCGCCAGGCGCTCGCGGTCCTGCTCAAGCTCGACGGCCTGATCGGCTGCGCCCTCGTCGACGGCGCGACCGGCTTCGTCATGGCCCATGAAGCGCGCGAAGACCACCCGATCGACATGGAGCTCGCCGCTGCGGCCGCCGCACAGGTGCTGCGAGCGCATCGCGAATCGGCGCGCAGCATGGGCTTGGCCGATCCCGTCGACGAGATCATCACCACCGCCGGCGCCCGCCACGTCCTGATCCGCGCACTGCAGCGGCACGCCGATCTCTTCATCGTCGCGCTGCTCGAAAAGCACCGCACGAACCTCGCGCTGGCGCGCTTCCAGCTGCTCGAAGTCGAGCGAAGCCTGGCTTGAGGTTCTCCTGCTAGCTGCGGCTAGCTGTCGCTGCGCGTCTTCAACGCCAGCGCCATGTTGGCCAAGGCATCGGCCTTCTCGTTGCAGCGGTCGCCGTTGTGGCCACGCACCCAGCGCACGCTGACGCGGCGCGCATCGGCGGCAGTGAAAAGCTGCTTCCACAGCGCCAGATTGGCGACCGCATCACCCTTCGAATTGCGCCAGCCTTTTCGCTCCCAACCGGCGCGCCACTCGGTCAGGCCCTTCAATACGTACTGGCTGTCGGAAACGAGCTCGACCGCCGCGCCAGGGGGCACGCGCGCCAGTCCCTCGATCGCCGCGGTCAGTTCGGCGATCTGATTAGTGCCAAGGCCGATGAAGCCGAAGTGATCGCTCTCGGCGCCTGTCCCGGGCGCGATGAGGACCGCACCCCAGCCGGCCGGCCCGGGGTTCGTCGGGGCGCAGGCGCCGTCGGTATAGGCGAGCCACTTCGCTTCGGACGGCACTTCAGATCTCGTCGCCATGCGTCTCCATTTCGGCCATGCGCTGGGTCGCGGCGACCGGCGCCGGTGCCGTCACCGCCTTCGGCCGCGGCTCGTTGCGGATGAGGCCGACTAGCCGCATGCCGCGCACGCGCTTGACGGCGACGATGTAGTAGAGCGCCCCGAACACCGGCCACCAGCGATCGCCGGCGTTTTCCATCCAGCTGAAGCGGGCCAGCCACTTCGCCGAAGTCACCGGCGGGATATAGCAGCCGAAGCGCCCGGACTCGACTTCGAAGCTGAGCAGGCGCAACCAGTCGCGCAGGCGCCGGTAGCCGATGAATTCCCCGGCGCGCGGCAGGAAGAGCCCGTGTTCGGGGCCGAGGCCGAGGCCGCGGCGCAGACGGCCGAGGCGCTGCCGCGTTCCCCAGAGACTCGCCGGATTGAAGCCGATGATGAGAACCCGTCCTTCGGGAACGAGCACGCGCTCGACTTCGCGCAAGGTGCGGTGTGGGTCGCGCGCCAGCTCGAGCGCGTGCGGCAGGACGACGAGATCGAGGCTCGCCGCATCGAAGGGCAGCGCGTCGAAGTGGCAATGCAGGGTCGGCACGGCGGGTTCGGCAGGCGCCGCGACGGGGTCGGCCTCGGCCTCGTCGTCAACTCCGTCATCGACGTCGCCGCGATCCGGCACGGACGGCGACGCTTCGGAAGTAGGCTTCGAAGGCGGCGTCTCCACCGCAAGCCAACGATGCGGCATGCGATTGGCGCGCAGCGCCGCAAGCTCGGGCAAGCCCAGCTGCAAGGCGTGAAAGCCGAAGACGTCGGCGACGGCTTGGTCGAGATGCCGCTGCTCCCACGCCAGCAGGTACTCTCCCGCGGGGGTCTTCAGCCATTCGGGCAACTGTATGATCGCGCCTTCCGTCATGAACCTGACCGCAGTACCCGCCTTCAGCGACAACTACATCTGGATGATCGACGACGGCAGAAACGCCATCGTCGTCGATCCGGGCGAAGCGGGGCCGGTCGAGGCCGCGCTCGATGCCAAGCGGCTCGCGCTGGCAGCCATTCTAGTGACCCACCATCACGCAGATCACGTCGGCGGCGTCGACGGCCTGCGCGCGCGGCTCGAAGGTCAAGTCTTCGGGCCGGCGCGCGAGAAGGTGCCGCAACCGTGCGAGGGCCACGTAGAAGGCGACGTCGTCGAGGCGTTGGGGCTGCGCTTCGAAGTGCTCGATGTGCCCGGCCACACCGCCGGCCACATCGCGTTCTTCAACCGCGAAGGCGCGGGCGAGCCGATCGTCTTCTGCGGCGATACCTTGTTCTCGGCCGGCTGCGGCAAGCTCTTCGAAGGCACGCCGGCGCAGATGCACGCGTCGCTGAGCAAGCTTTCGGCGCTGCCCGACGCGACGCGCGTCTGCTGCGGCCACGAGTACACGGTAGCCAACCTCAAGTTCGCCCACGCCGTCGAGCCCAGCAACGCCGACGTCTCGCGGCACATCGACGCCTGCAAGGCCTTGCGCGCCGTGGGCAAGCCGACCGTACCTTCGCCGATCGGTCGCGAGCGCCGCATCAATCCCTTCCTNNGAGTTCCGATGACGGCACGACCGAGACTTCCGGCCGGCCCGCAACGCTTCACCGCGCTCCTGTGGCCGCTCCTCCTCCTCGCCGGTTGCGTCTCGGCGCCCTTTTCGCCTCCTCGCTCCGCACGTGCGGCTGCCATGGCCGCCGCGTCGGCGCCGGCCGACGCGGCGCTGGCGGGCCTGGGCAAGTCGATCGACGCGGCGGCGGCGCAAGGCGTCGCCGCCGCGACCTCGGCGGCCGACGAGATGGTCGCGGCACCGGTGCCAATCGACCCCGAGCGCCCCGACGTCCGCATCGACATCGACGATCGCACTGCACGCGTCGACTTGTGGGAGCGCGTGCGCCGCGGCTTCGCGATGCCCGACATTGACAACGAGCTGGTGCGCGAGCGCGAGCGGTGGTACGCGACGCGGCCCGACTACGTAGCGCGCATGACCGAGCGCGGCAGCCGGTACCTTTTCTACATCGTCGAAGAGCTCGACAAGCGCGGCATGCCGACCGAGCTCGCGCTGCTGCCGTTCATCGAGAGCGCCTACAACCCGCAGGCGATGTCGGTCGCCCGCGCTTCCGGCATGTGGCAGTTCGTGCCCTCGACCGGCCGCGACTACGAGCTCAAGCAGAACATCTTCCGCGACGATCGCCGCGACGTGCTCGCCTCGACCCGGGCGGCGCTCGACTACCTGCAAAAGCTCTACGGCATGTTCGGCGACTGGCAGCTCGCGCTGGCTGCCTACAACTGGGGCGAAGGCAGCGTTCAGAAAGCGGTGGCGAGAAACCAGAAGGCCGGCCTGCCGACCGACTATGCCAGCCTGCGCATGCCGGCCGAGACGCAGATGTACCTGCCCAAGCTCCAGGCGGTGAAGAACATCGTCGCCCGTCCCGGCGACTTCGGCCTGCAGCTGCCCGAGTTGTTCAACCACCCCTATTTCCTGAGCGTGCCGATCGAGCACGACATGGATGTCGCCGTCGCGGCGCGGATCGCCGGCATGCCGCTCGACGAGTTCCAGACGCTCAACCCGCAGATGAACCGGCCGGTCATCCTCGCCGCCGGCACGCCGCAGGTGCTGCTGCCCTACGACAACGCCAACCGCTTCGTGCGCGACCTGCCGCTGCATCGCGGTCCGCTCGCGACATGGACGACGTGGACGGCGCCGAAAACGATGAAGCCGACCGAGGCCGCGAAATCGGTCGGCATGAGCGAGGCGCACCTGCGCGAGGTCAACCAAATCCCGGCGCGCATGCTCATCAAGGTCGGATCGACGCTGCTCGTGCCGCGTGGCAACGCGGCCTCGGCCGACGTGCCGAGCCAAGTCGCCGACAACGCCGTGCTCGCCCTCGCGCCTGACGCCCCGCCCTTGCGCAAGGTCTCGCTGCGCGCCGGCCGCCGCGACAGCGTCGCCTCGGTGGCGCGGCGATACCGGGTCAGCGCTGCGCAGGTGGCGCAATGGAACGGCGTCGGTGCCGGCGCGAGCTTCCCGCCCGGGCAGAACCTCGTCGTCTATCTTGAACGAGCCAGCCGGAAGGCCGCGCCAGCGACGGTTCGCACGGCGCACGCCATGCACGTCAATGCGCCGCAAAGGCTCGCCAGCGCGCACCCGGCCGCGACGCGCTCGACGCCGGCAACCAAGCCCGCGATGCACGCGGTCCGGCGCATCCGGCTGGCAAAAATCTGAAGTTCGCGGCGCGCCTTCGCCGCCGAATCAGCGCCTGTCGACGAAGGCGTGGGCGATGGTGCCGAGATCGACGTACTCGAGTTCGCTGCCGATCGGCACGCCCCGCGCCAGCCGCGTCACGCGCACGCCACGGGATTGCAGCGCCTCGGCCAGCACGTGCGCCGTCGCCTCGCCCTCGGCCGTGAAGTTGGTGGCGAGGATGACTTCCTCGACCGTGCCGTCGGTGGCGCGATCGAGCAGCTCGCGCGCGCCGATCCCCGAAGGGCCGATGCCGTCGAGCGGGCTGAGCCTGCCCATGAGCACGAAGTAGAGCCCGCGATAGCTGCCGGTGCGCTCGAGTGCGGCCTGGTCGGCCGGCGTCTCGACGACGGCAAGCTGGTGCCGGTCGCGCGACGCATCGAGGCAGATGCTGCAAACCGGCTTCTCAGTGAAGGTGTGGCAGAGCTCGCAATGGCGCAGGCGCGCGACCGCCTGTTGCAGCGAATCGGCGATGCGGCGGGCGCCTTCGCGATCGTGCTGCAGGAGGTGATAGGCCATGCGCTGCGCCGACTTGACGCCGACGCCCGGCAGCCGGCGCAAGGCCTCGACGAGGCCTTCCAGCGACGCTTCGATGGCCATTAGTCCGGACCGGACCGGGCGCCGGGCCGCTCCCAAGCCCGGCCGCGCCCCCCCGGCGGGCAGCGTAGCGGCGTCAGCCGCAAGCGTGGGGGAACCATTGCTAGAACGGCAGCTTCATGCCAGGCGGCAACGGCATGCCCGCCGTGAGCTTGCCCATCTTCTCCTGGCTCACCGCCTCGGCTCGGCGCACCCCGTCGTTGAACGCGGCGGCGACCAGATCCTCGAGCATCTCCTTGTCGTCGCCGACCAGGCTCGGGTCGATCATGACGCGCTTGACGTCGTGCTTGCAGGTCATCGTCACCTTGACGAGGCCGGCGCCGGACTGGCCCTCGACCTCGATCGTGGCCAGCTCGTCCTGCGCTTTCTTCAGGTTGTCCTGCATCGCCTGGGCCTGCTTCATGAGCCCCGCGAGTTGACCTTTCATCATGGTTTCAGCTCCTCGAACTTCACAGGGGCTTCACCGAGCCCGGAACGATGCGCGCCGTCTTGTACTGCGCGAGCAGCGCCTTGACGAGCGGATCGTCATGGATGGTCTTCTCGGCTTCGGCCTGACGGCGAAGCCCCTCCGCGGCCAGGCGCTCGGCCGGCGAGTCGACGGCCGTGCCGGCTTCGACGTCGATCCGCACCGTGCGTTGCACCGCTTCGCCGAGCGCTGCCTGAAGGCGATCGCGAAGACCCGGAGCGCGCAGGTTCTCACGCTCGACGCGCAGGCGCCAGACCTGCCCGGCGGGGCCGTCGACGATGGCGAAACACTCGGCCTGCAGCGCCAGCTCGCGAACCATGGCGACTATGCCTGCGCGGTCGACCATGTCTTGCACGACCTCGGCCCAGCGATCAGCGGCGCCGCGATCGTGCGACGCGGGCATGGCCGGAGGCGCCGGCTCTTCCGCGCTTAGGGCCGGTGCGGGAGCGGCCGCCTCGCGACGCGGCGCGACCGCCGGACTCGGCGCCGGCACAGGCACTTCGACGAGCGCCGGCGGCACCGCGCGCATCGGCGCCTGGCCTGCCGGCACCCTGTCCACCTCACCGCGCGGCGGAAAGGCAAGCATGCGCAAGAGCACCATGACCAGGCCGCTGTACTCGTCGGGGGCGAGCGGCAGCTCGGCACGACCGTTGAGAACAATGCTGTAGAGCAGCTGCGTCTCGTCGGCAGGCAACAGCGCAGCGAGGCGCACCGCAAGCTCGCTGTCCGGATCGCCGGCCGAGGCTGCACCGGGCACGGCCTGCGCGATCGCCATCTCCTGCAGCAACCCGGCTAGCTCCTCGAGCGTTCCCGCCGCGGACAGGCCGAGCTCGCGCAGGCCGTCGACGGCGGCGACGAGGGCGCGGCCATCGCCGGCGGCAATCGCTTCGACGATGCGTACGGCGTGACCGCGGTCGACGGCGCCGAGCATGCGGCGCACCGGCTCCTCTTCGATCGCGCCGCTGCCATAGGCGATCGCCTGGTCGGCAAGCGAAAGGGCATCGCGCATCGAGCCGCGGGCGGCACGGGCGATGAGTTTCAATGCCACCGGATCGGCAGCGATCGCTTCGTCGCCCAGTACCGCGCCCAAGTGTTCGACGATGGTCTGCGGCGCCATCGGCCGCAGGTTGAACTGCAGGCAGCGCGACAGCACCGTCGCCGGCACCTTCTGCGGGTCAGTCGTCGCGAGAACGAACTTCAGATAGTCGGGTGGCTCTTCGAGCGTCTTCAGCATCGCGTTGAAGGCCGTCGTCGAGAGCATGTGCACTTCGTCGATCATGTAGACCTTGAAGCGGCCGACGACCGGCTTGTAGACGGCTTGGTCGAGCAGCTGCGTGATCTCGTCGACGCCGCGGTTGGAAGCGGCATCGAGCTCGAGGTAGTCGATGAAGCGACCAGCGTCGATGTCGCGGCAGGCGGCGCAGACGCCGCACGGATGCGCCGTGATGCCGCCCGTGCCTTCCGGGCCGGTGCAGTTGAGCGATTTGGCGAGAATGCGCGAGACCGTCGTCTTGCCGACGCCGCGCGTTCCGCTGAAGAGATAGGCGTGGTGTAGGCGCTGTTGCGTCAGCGCGTTGGCGAGCGCCTGGATGACGTGGGCCTGCCCGACCATCGCCTCGAAATTGCGCGGCCGGTATTTGCGCGCCAGCACCGTGGTCGACATGCGAACGATTCTACGGGCCGCCCTCTATCGACGACTTCGCCGCTGCGGGATAATCCGCACACCGCGCAAAACCGATGGCGACCGATCCGGCAGACCCTTCCCCATTGAGCTACGGCGGCTCGGGCGTCGACTACGACGTCATCGATCCGCTCAAGATCGCCGCCCAGCGCGCCGCCGCGGCGACGGCCCAGCATCTCGATGCGCACGGCTTCAGCGAGGTGGAATCGTCACGCGGCGAATCGGCCTACGTCGTCGATGTCGGCCCGTTCTACCTCGCCAGCATCGTCGAGTGCCTCGGCTCGAAGGCGCTGGTCGCCGACGCGATGGAAAAGCTGACGGGCAAGAGCGCCTATGCCGCGATCGCGCAGGACACGATCGCGATGGCGGTCAACGATCTCATCACCGTCGGCGCGACGCCGCTCGTCGTCCAAGCCTACTGGGGCGCCGGCGGCTCGGAATGGTTCGCCGACACGGCTCGCTCCGCCGCACTCCTCAAAGGCTGGAAAGCGGCCTGCGACCATTGCGCCATCGCCTGGGGCGGCGGCGAGACGCCGGCGCTGGCCGGGATCGTCGAGGCCGGACGCATCGACCTCGCCGCGGCGTGCACGGGCATCGTCAGTCCGAAGAATCGCCTCTCGCTCGGCGACCATCTCGCACCCGGCGACGCGATCGTGCTGCTCGCCTCGAGCGGCATCCATGCAAACGGCGTCAGCCTGGCGCGGCAGCTCGCAGCGCGCCTGCCTCAGGGCTACCTCACGCCGCTCGGCGAGAGTGCCGTTCCGGTCAGCTACGGCGAGGCCCTGCTCGAGCCGACGATCCTGTATTCGCCCATCACCGAAGCGGTGTTCAGGACCGGTGTACGCCCGCACTATGCGGCGAACATCACCGGGCACGGCTGGCGCAAGCTCATGCGCCACCGCGCCGACTTCGTCTATCGAATGCACACGGTGCCCGACGTGCCGCCGGTCCTGAAGTTCATCCAGGCCGAAGCGAAGATGTCGGATCGCGATGCTTATGGCACCTTCAACATGGGCGCCGGCTTCGCCCTCTTCGTCGCCGCCGAGGACGCCGAGCGCACGGCGGCGGCCGCCCGCAAGGCTGGCGTCGACGCCTGGGTCGCGGGCAAGGTCGAGGCCGGTGCCAAGCGCCTCGTCATCGAGCCTCTCGGCATCGAATACGAAGGCAGCGAGCTCGGCCTGCGCGCCTGAGGCGAACGGCGCGCCAGGCCCTACCGCGCCCTTGGAGGCGGAAGCGCCGCGACCTGGGGGCTCGGTGTCTCTAGAATGGGCGCTGACGGGCCTCCCCGCATGGAAGCGCGGCCAACCGGGTCAGGTCGGGAACGAAGCAGCCCCAACCGTTGTGACCAGTGCCGGGGTCAGGCTCGTCACCCTTGCTGCAGCGGCTCGGGTGTGGCTCCAGCAGCATCGGCGTGGAGCATTGCCGCAGCAGCGTCTTTGTCTTCATCCGTTGTCGTCGCCGCTTCTCCTGCCGGCGGCGCGCTGCCCTTGCGCAGAACGTCGCGCGCTTCCTGCAGGGCCTCGGCCAGCGTGCGCGTCGTGATGCGCAGGACGCGCGAATAGCGCTGCGCCACGTTGCCGAGCGCGGCGCCGACCTTCTGCGCCGGCAGAGAGCTCACCGCATCGACGATCTCGTTGGCGGCGCTGGCGACGAGACGCAGCAAGTCGGCATCGCCGTCGGGCTTGCGCACCGGCGCGTCGACGGGCAGGCGGCGGATCATGTGCAGCACATCGTCGCCGAGGCCCCAATGCCGCGCCACCGCGNNTCGGCCGGCTCGGCATCGCCCGGCGCCGGCTGCAGAAGTTGCTGGATCTGCTCGGCTTCTTCGGCAAAGTGATAGCGCAACATCAGCCGGCCCAGGCTCTGCATCGCGGCGATGAGGTAGATGACTTCGCCGTCGTAGCCGGCCGGGCGCAGCACCTGCGCGGTGTGGCCGGCGAGGCGGACGCGATCGATCGCCGCGAGCAAGGCCTTCGCGTTCGTCTCGTCGAGCGGGCCGGGCCACGCGCGCAAGGTATTCGCCGCCTGGCGCACGCCATCGACGCCGATCAGGGCGACGACGCGGCGCAGCGTCAGTACCGCGCCGTTGCCCGCGACCTGCGTGCCCTGGACCTGTGCCGTGTTGAGAGTACGCAGCAGCTCCAGCGACAGCGCGAGGTCCGGTAGCAGGTGGCGGGCGATTTCGTCGGTGCGCTGACTCTCGATCGCGGTGATCCGCTGCACGCGGCCGGCCAGGCCGGGCAAGGCCGGCAGGTGGCCGACCGTGCGCAGGCGATCGAGGAGCAGCGCGACCGGGCCGCCGTCGTCCTCGGCGACCGCCTCGCGCCAGCCGTTGAGGGCGCCGAGAAAGGTTCGGGCGCTGCGATAGCGCAGCCTTTCCTGACCGGCCGTACTGCGGTTGACGATGGCGCGCAAGGCCTCGGGAACCGGCTGCGGAGTCGTCCACGGCAAGCGCACGAACTCGCGGCCGCGCGGCGCCATGCGATCAATCACGCGACCGGTATCGGCGCTGCCGAGCGCCGGCTCGCCGGCAAGCAGGCGATGCAGCAGCACGCCACAAGCGAGCACGTCGCGCTCGGCCGCGGCGCGCTGGGCGCGCAAGGTCGAAGGATCGAGCGGCATCAGATCGCTGTCGACGCGACGGCGCGGGCCGCCAGCCGCTGCGTCAACGTTCTGCGCCGCGCCGAGCGCCATCACGCTCGCCTGGCCGCGATCGTTGACGACGATGGCGTGCAACTGCAGGTCGAGGTGGGCCAGGCCGGCGTCGTGGGCGAAAGCCAGGCCACGCAGGACGCTCTCGAACAGCATGGCCGCCTCGTCAATCGGCGGGCGCGGGTGATCGGCCAACCATTCGTCGAGCGTCACACCGACGCGCCGGTCGACGGCAATGAAAGGCCAGTGTTCGTGGATGCCGCACTCGATCGGACGCGCGATGTTGGGATGGTCGAGTCGAGCAGCGCGGCGCACCGCGAGCAGCCAGGCCGCCGCGCCGGCCGGGCTCGCCGGCGCGATTCGCGGCATCGTCAGCATGGTCTCGAGCCCGGCTCGCGAATCGAGCGCAAGCCAGGCCATCGTCGTCTCGCTCTTGCCGAGCAGGCGGCGCAGCTGGAAGCGGCCGAAGGCGCGAGCCAGCGTCGGCGAAGCGGGAACGTGAACGGCGGCAGACGGCATCGCGAGAAAGGCGGTTTCACCGATTGGAACGCGAACCAGGTCGGCGAATTCGCCGATGTGCCGCCGATTCGCCCCACATCTCTGCCGCATTTCACGCTCAGCCGACCTCGACGACGCGCCCCTCGCCGGTGATGAAGGCGCATCGCACGGAATCATCCGGCTGCAGGCGGCGCACCGCGTCGCGGTAGCGCAGCAGCTGCGCGCGGTAGGGCGCGAGCCCTTCGGGCGAGTGATGCAGCTTGTAGTCGAGCACCCACCAGACGCGCGCGCGCTCGCTTGCGCCAGCGCCCGCGCGACCGGCCACACCCTCGGCCTCGAGCATCACCAGGCGATCGATGCGAAGCACTTCATTGCCGTCGGCGACCGGCACTTCGTTGCCGCTCCAGCGAACGAGCGGGCTGGCGAAGAACCNNGCGGCGGCGCCGAACTCGTGTGCCGCCGAGGCAGCCAGAGTGCCAAGAGACGTGCCGATAGGCGCGCCCCCGCCCGCCCATTCGAGCACGCGATGGACGGCACGGCCGAGCGCCGCGGCGTCGGCGTCGCCGTCGAGGTCGTCGCGGCTACCGCTTCGTACCGTCGCCTCGCGCGTCCAGACGGGCGGCACCTTGAAGATCACGTCCCGACCTGGCGCGCCTGCTGTGGACTCTGCCGCGGCGCCGACCTGCCAGGCGACGAGGGCAGGATGAAGGCGCTGCCACCAGGACAAGCCGGCGGCGCCGTGGAGCGGCTCGGTGGCGCTGAAAACGAGCCGATGCCTGGCCCGCGTCATCGCCACGTACAAGGCGTTGAGCGCCTCGCGATCGCGCGCCGCGTTCTCGGCGACAAGCAGCGGCGCGAGCGATGGCGGACATTGCGACTCGGCGTAGACGAAGGCGCAGCGGCGCGGCCGCTCGGCCTCGACCGGCCAGTCGACCAGCACGGTCGTCGTCTCGGCCTGCGCTGGCTCGGGCTCGGCGTCCATGACGAACACGGCGTCGGCCTCGAGCCCCTTGGCACCGTGAATGGTCAGCAGTCGCACGGCGTCCTGGCGCATCGGCGGCGGCGCTTTCAGCACGCGCCGCTTCAAGGCGCGCACGAAGCCGTACGGCGTCGCGTAGCGCGCACCGTCGAGCGTCAGCGCCTGGGCGAGCACGGCGTCGATCGCATCGCTCGCGGCCCAACGCTGCGCGGCCGGCGCGGCCGCGAGCGTTCGCGCGCGCAGGTCGCCTTCGTGCACGACGCGATCGAGAAGATCATGCGGCGGCAGGCGCTCGGCCGCTTCGGCCCAGGCCGCCAGCAAGCGGCGCGCGCGTTGAAGCGACGCGCTCGGCGCAGGAAGCTCCTGCAGGGCTTGCCACCATCGGGCGGCTGACGAAGCCGCGTCGGCGAGGGCGACGAGATCGGCATCACTCGCTGCGAACAGAGGGCTGCGCAGCGCGCGCGCGAGCGACAGGCTGTGCTGCGGCGACGCGAGCACGTCGAGCAGCGCAACAAGGTCCTGCGCTTCGGGCGCATCCATCAGCGTCGATTCCTCGACGGCTTCGTGCGCGATATGCGCACGCTGCAAGGCGCTCGCAGCGAAGCGGAGCGATTGGCGCTTGCGGGCAAGTACGTGGACATCGCCGGCCTGCAGGTCGCCCCGCGCCAGCATGGCCGCGACGCCGGATGCGACGAGCGCGGCCTCCCCTTCGCGCAGCACGTCGTCCGGCGCGACCCGCGCTGCGCTGAGACTGTCGCGCCACCTCGGCACCGTCGGCGCGGCACGCAGCGCCCGGGGCCCGCGCTCGTTGCGCGGCAAGGCCAGGACCGCATCGCCGGGCCGCGCCGCCACTTCGGTCGTGTGCGAACGAAACCCCACGAACTCGCCTGCCGCCTCGGCGGCAACGAAGACCGCGTTGATCGCCGCGACGATGGCCGGCGCATTGCGCCGCGTGTGGTCGCAGGCGAGCCTGCGACCGTCGAGCCCTGAGGTCACGAACTCGGCGGCCGCGGCGAACACGCGCGGCTCGGCGCCGCGAAAGCGATAGAGGCTTTGCTTCGGATCGCCGACGAGGAAGACCGAAGGCGGGCGCTGCCCGCTGGCGCCGCCGCCGGCGCCAGCGTAGGCGGCGAGCCAGGCATGGATCGCATGCCATTGCAGCGGGCTCGTGTCCTGGAACTCGTCGATCAGTAGGTGGCGTACGCGTGCGTCGAGCCGCACCTGGACCCAGCCGGCGAGCGCGCTGTCGCGCAACAGGGCAAGAGCGCCACGCTCGAGGTCGGCCATGTCGGCGAGGCCGCGGGCGCGCTTGTAGTCGGCGTATTCGGCGAGCAGGGCACGCACGAGACGCGTCATGCGCTGGTGCTCGACATGTGCGTCGTGTTGAACGATCTGCGCATGCATGCGCTCGAGCGCTTCCTGCGCTTCGGCGAGCAGGCGGGGGTCGCCCGGAATCTTACGTCGCGTCCCCGCATCCGTGAAGAGCGCCGACCACGCCGCCGCGAAGGCCTCGACGGGCAGCGCGCGCTCCGATGCGGCAACGAGCCCGGCGGCGGCCTCTTGCGCGGTCGCCTTGCCGCGACCGAGCTCGCTCGCCACGGCGAGGAAGCGCGCGCGCCACGCGTCGCCTCGCAACGCATCAGCCGGATGGCTGAGCGCTTCGAGCTCGGGCCAGAGCATCACCGCCGTCTCGACGCTGGCATCGAGAACGCCGGTCTCATCGGCCAACTCGATCTCGACGCGCTTCCTCCACGCGGCGTCGAGCCACTTGCCGAGCTGGGTGCGGCCGCGCTTGGCCGTCAGGACACGGAAGTCTTCCGCCAGTTGGCGATCACGCAGCACCGTCGCATGGAACGCTCGAAGCACGGCGCCGCGATGCTCGTCGACATCCTCGATCAGCGTCATGTCGGGCTGCAGGCCGAGCTCATCGAGCAGCTCGAGCGGCGCCGAGCGCAGAAGCTGCGAGAACCAGGCGTGGAACGTGCGGATCTCCACCGGCCGGCCGGATGCGAGCAGACGCGCCTGCAGGCCGCCGAGCGTCGGAGCNNCAGCCACTCGGCGAGACGCGCGCGCATTTCGGCCGCGGCAGCGCGCGTGAAGGTGATGGCGAGAATGTCCTGCGGCTCGGCCCCTTCGAGCAGGGCGCGCAGCATGCGCGCGACGAGCATCCAGGTCTTGCCCGATCCGGCACAGGCCTCGACGACGACGCTTTGCCGCGGCTCGCAGGCGACCGCGTAGAACATGGCGCGCGAGACCGTGCGGCCGTCGACGCGAAAGGCCGGCTCGCTCACGCGGCGCCGCCTTCGGGCTCTTCTTCCAGCCAGTGATCGCGGCGGCAAAGGCCACGCGCCTCGCAGAAGCGGCAGGCCTCGCCTTCGCCGAGGGGCATGAGACCGGCGCCACCGCGCAATCGACGCAGGTCGATGGCAATGCCCTCGACCAGCGCAGCCGCGCTTGCCGCGACATCCTCGTGCTCGATCTCGGCCAGCCCGGGGCTCGCCTCGAGCGCGAGGTAGGTCGCCTTTAACGGCCGCTCGTCCGTAGCCCCGACGAGCGCAGCGTAGAACGCGAGCTGGGTATCCTCGAAGCGCTCGCGCGCTTGCTTGCGCAGCCTGGTCTCGCTGCCGGTCTTGTAGTCGATCAACTCGAGCGTCGCGACGCCGCCCTGCGTCACCTCGTCGATACGATCGATCCGGCCGTGCATCTGCGTGCCCGCGAGCTCCGGCGGCCGAACGCTGAAAGCCGCCTCGCCGCGCGTCCAGCGCGCGCCCCGCGCTTCGCGCTCGCGCAGCCACGCGACGTAGCGCGGCACGAACGCATCGAAAGACGCCGACCATGGCAGGAACTCTGCCGCGTCAAAGCCGTCCGCGGCGAGCACCGATTCACCGGCGGTGCGCAGCGCCGCCGTATCGGCCGCGATGTCGATCGGCCCTGCCCCGCGCCGCACGTGAAACTCGTGCAGCACCCGGTGCAACCAGGCGCCATAGTCGCGCTTCTCGAGATCGCCGTCGAGCTCCGCGTCTTCGCCGAGGCCCAGCATGCGGCGCGCGAAAAAGCGATAAGGGCAGACGCGCAAATCCTCGAACGCGGTCGCGGAAAGGCGCTCCGGTACACGCGACGGCGCCAGGGCCGCGGCGCGGCGCGTCGGCGTCGCCGCCACTGTGCGCAGGACGCGCGGGTCGCGCCAGGCGCGCAAGTCCGCATGCTGCTCGGCGAGCGCGAGTGCCAGGCGCTCGATGAAAGGGCTCGCCGCCAGAGGCTCGCTGCCATCGGCGCGCCGGTGCAGCAGCGTGACGCACGGGAGCGCGAGCAACTGCGCGAAGGCGAGGAACTCGGCCCGAACGCGCGCCTCGGGTCGGACGATGCCGAGCACCTCTCGCGTCGATCGCGAAAGAAGCGAATCGTCGGTGACGAATTTCCCGAGTCGGGCATCGTCGGCACCCGGCAGCACGGCCGCCGCGAAGGGACGAAGCATCGCCCGCGCCAGCGGCGTGATGACGACATCGATTCCCTCGAGGCCGGTCGCGCCGCGATCGGCCTCGCCGGCCTGCGGCCGGAAGGTGGCACTTTCGAGCACATCGTCGACCCATTGCGTGAACTCGACGAACGACATTGGCTCTGCGGCAGCGGCGAGGCGCCCGAGCGCGGAATCGGCTACGACGCCGTCGGCGCCGATCGCCGCCAGCACGCTTGCGCCCGCCGCGTCCGCGCGCAGGCTCGCCAGTACGCCCGAGCGATCGAGCGCACGCGCGACCGATCGCAGCCAGTCGCCGAGCGGCTGACCGGCCCGCGAGCGCAGCGGCTCGAGCACGGCGAGCGCCTCGTCGCGAACGCGGTCGGCGCCGGCATCGCCGAGCGCGAGTGCAGCGATCGCGTCGCTTCGCCACGCGGCATGCTTGCGCGACGCCGCTTCGATCGCTGCGACGCCGGCCGGGGCGTCGCGATGCCAGCGCGTACCGCTCTTCAGCCAGTCGAAAAACTGATCGGCCGTCGCCTCGCGTCGCGCCGCGAGGAGCAGCGACATGAGTTGCGCCGCGGCGCGCGTCGTCGAAAGCTTCCAGCCGGTCTCGTCGAGCAGCACCGTGCCGGCGCGTTCGAGCAGGGCGCGGACGCGGCGCACCAGGAGGCGGTCCTGCGCGATCAGGACGACCGGACGCTCGCCGTGGCGCAGATGCTCGAGCACCTGCGCGGCGGACGCCTCGGCCTCTTCCTCGAAGCTGTCGCACACGGCGAGCATCGGCGCGTCAGCACGGCGGACCGCTGCAAACGGACGATCGTCGGCTGCGTCGGTTTCGATGACGAGACAAGGCACCCGGGCAGCACCGAACAATGACGCAACCAATGGATCGGAGCCGCCCGCTTCGATCGCGATCCAAGCCGAGGGGACCCGGTCGAAGAGCCAATCGGTTGGCGCAGGCGGCGCGAGCGCGGCCCATTCGAGAGCCAGGCGCCCCAGGGCCGACTCCTTTGCCCCGGGGCCGGCTACGGGTCGCAAGACGTGGCGAGCCGCCGCCCACCAGGCATCGCGCGCATCGGGCGGGATGCGCGACACGGCAGCGACGATGTCGTGCGCCGTCGCGGCCATTCGCGCCGCGGCGCGCGCGAAACCGAGCGGATCGCTTCGCTGCCATTGCGCACCCCACGGCTCGCGCGCCAGCATCTGCCGGGCGAGCAAGGGATCGATGGCAGCGTCGAGACTCGGCGCGTTCGGCGCTGCGGGCCACGCCGGCCCGAGCGACGCGGCCAGCGTTCGCGTCGTCTCGACCCGGGGCAGCCAGCCGCCTGCGGCGGCGAAGGCGCGGCGGGCGAAAGGCACAAGCTGCGCGAAAGGAACCAGGACGACGGCGTCGCGCAGCACCACGCCCTCGGCCTGTCCCCAGTCGAGCGTGCATCGGACGATTCGCTGCCAGGCGTCAGCGCCTGCCGATGCCGGCCGATCGGCCGCTTCGTCGCAGCGCTTGCGAGCTATCGTCGCCATAAGAATGAGGCGTCCCTGCACCCCGCGGTGAAGGGGCTTTGTGTCAGAATCATTGTGCCCTTCGAACCCGGCCTTGCAGTCGTCGCTCTTACCTCCATTTCGGGTGCAGGCACGAGGATTTCCATCATGAACAGCGAGCTGATCACCCACACCTCCGACGCGTCGTTCAACGCCGATGTCATCGAGGCGTCAACCCCGGTTCTCGTCGACTACTGGGCCGAGTGGTGCGGGCCGTGCAAGATGATCGCGCCCATCCTCGACGAAGTCTCGAAGGCCTACGATGGCAAGCTCCGAATCGCCAAGATGAACGTCGACGAGAACCGCGACATACCGGCGAAATACGGCATTCGCGGCATCCCGACACTGATGCTCTTCAAGGACGGCCAGCTCGCGGCGACGAAGGTCGGTGCCTTGTCGAAAGCGCAGTTGACGGCCTTCATCGACAGTCACCTATAATCACCCGCAACGCCGAGAAGCCTGCAATGCTGGGCTTCTCGCCGATACAGCTAGCCGGCGCGCGCCGGGTCGGATCCCTGGAGATCGGCCCGCATCCGATTTCCGGCGTTCGAAGAAGCGGCTGCCGCTTCGCTTCCTGACCCAACTGGCTTGAACCGGCTGCCTCCGAGCGGCTCGCATTCCCGGCCGGCCGCACCGCGCGCCCGGTCACGCCCTCGAATCCATCCTCGCGACTCGTGTCGCCCGCTCCATGCACCTCTCCGAACTGAAGCTGATCCACGTCTCCGAACTCATCAAGATGGGCGAGGCGCTGGAGATCGAGAACGTCGCCCGCATGCGCAAGCAGGAACTGATGTTCGCCATCATGAAGAAGCGCGCCAAGGCCGGCGAGCAGGTCTTCGGCGACGGCGTCCTCGAGGTCCTGCCCGACGGCTTCGGCTTCCTGCGCTCACCCGATGCGAGCTACATGGCGTCGACCGACGACATCTATCTCTCGCCCAGCCAGGTCCGCCGCTTCAACCTGCACACCGGCGACATGGTCGAAGGCGAGGTCCGGGTTCCGAAGGATGGCGAGCGCTACTTCGCGCTGGTCAAGGTCGACAAGATCAACGACCTGACGCCCGAGGAGAGCAAGCACAAGATCATGTTCGAAAACCTGACGCCGCTGTTTCCGAAGGAGCAGTTCAAGCTNNCCGATCGGCAAAGGCCAGCGCGCGCTGCTCGTCTCGGCGCCGAAGAGCGGCAAGACGGTGATGATGCAGAACCTCGCGCACGCGCTCATCGCCAACTATCCCGAGGTCTACCTCATCGTCCTGCTCGTCGACGAGCGGCCCGAGGAAGTGACCGAGATGCAGCGCACGGTGCGCGGCGAAGTCATCAGCTCGACCTTCGACGAGCCGGCCGCCCGTCACGTGCAGGTGGCCGAGATGGTGATCGAGCGTGCCAAGCGACTCGTCGAGCTGAAAAAGGACGTCGTCATCCTGCTCGATTCGATCACACGCCTCGCTCGTGCCTACAACAACGTCCTGCCGTCATCGGGCAAGGTGCTGACGGGTGGTGTCGACGCCAATGCCCTGCAACGCCCGAAACGCTTCTTCGGTGCCGCCCGCAACATCGAGGAAGGCGGGTCGCTCACCATCATCGGCACAGCGCTGGTCGAGACCGGCAGCCGCATGGACGAGGTGATCTACGAGGAGTTCAAGGGCACCGGCAACTGCGAGATCCACCTCGACCGCCGGATGTCGGAAAAGCGCGTCTACCCTTCGATCCTGCTGAACAAGTCAGGGACTCGACGCGAGGAGCTGCTGCTCAAGCCGGAAATCTTGCAGAAGAGCTGGATCCTCAGAAAGCTCCTCTATTCGATGGACGAGATCGAGGCGATGGAATTCATCCTCGAGAAGATGAAGGCGACGAAGAACAATCTCGACTTCTTTGACATGATGCGGCGCGGGGGCTGAAGCTTCTGACAGATATAATTAAGCGCTTTTCGGAAAGTGCGCTGGAATTCGCGGCGTGGCTCCCGGCTCTTTTTTTTAGAGGTTTCCATGAAAGAAGGCATCCATCCCGAGTATCGCGAAGTCTGCTTCGTCGATCTGTCGAACGGCTTCAAGTTCGTCACCCGTTCCACGGCCCAGACGCGCGAGAAGATCAAGATGGACGACGGGCGCGAGTTGCCGCTCTACAAGCTCGAGACGACGAGCGAGTCGCACCCGTTCTATACCGGCACGCAGAAGAGCGTCGATTCGCTCGGCGGCCGTGTCGAGAAGTTCCGCAACAAGTTCGCCCATCTCAGCGGCAAGAAGTAAGCGGATCGCACGATCGCGAAAAAGGCAGCCGCGGCTGCCTTTTTTCATCCTCGCGAGGAACGAGACGGATGAAGCAGCATCTGTTGCATGATTCGGCGTACCGCCTGATGCCCTCGTGAATTCTCCGAATCCGGCCCTCGTCAGCCAGCGCGAAGCCCAACCGCTGCCGCGAGCCATTCTTCTCGTCTTCTGCGCCGCCTACGTGCTGCCCGGTCTCTTCAGCCGCGACCCGTGGAAAAGCGCCGACATCACTGCCTTCGGCTACATCGTCGACATCGCACAGGGCAAGACCCCGTGGCTCGCGCCGACGGTCGGCGGCTTGCCGGCCGACGGGGCAATCCTGCCGTACTGGATCGGCGCGGTCTTCGTGAAGCTGACGAGCCCGTGGCTCGATCCGGCTATCGCGGCGCGCCTTCCGTTCGCGTTGCTGCTCGCGCTCGCATTCGCCTTCACGTGGTATGCGGCCTACCACCTCGCCCGCTCCGAATCGGCGCAACCGCTGCCCTTCGCTTTCGGCGGCGAAGCGGCGCCTGCCGACTATGCGCGCGCCATCGCCGACGGCGCGCTGCTCGCGCTGATCGCCTGCCTTGGCTTGCTGCAACTGGGCCATGAGACGACGCCGGAGCTCGCCCAGCTTGCCGCCGTCTCGCTCTACCTCTACGGCCTCGCGGCCAGCCCGCATCGGCGCTTCGCCGGCGGCATCGCCGTCGCGATCGCGCTGCCAGCGCTGGCGGCGAGCGGGGCGCCGAGCATCTCGTTGCTGTTGGCGGTCGTCGGCATCGTGGTCGCCTTCATCTCGCACGATAAGCAGCTGCGTCGGCTTGCTGCCTTCATTGCCGTCGGCGCGGTCTTCGCGATCGTGGCGGCCACGGCACTCGGTGCATGGGCTGATCGCCTCGGCGAGTATCGCAAGGCGACACAATTTATCGGCCTCGCCAAGATGATCGCCTGGTTCGCCTGGCCCGCATGGCTCCTCGCACTGTGGACCTTGTGGCGCTGGAGGCGGCAGCTCCTCAGCCAACACATCGCGGTGCCGCTGGCCTGCGGCGCGGCGCTCCTGGCCGTCTGGCTCGCCATGGGCGGCGCCGATCGGGCGCTGATGCTCGCCCTGCCGCCACTCGCCGTGTTGGCCGCGTTCGCGCTGCCCACCCTGCAGCGCAGCACAGCCTCGGCGATCGACTGGTTCTCGGTCTTCTTCTTCACCATCGCCGCGGCAACCGGCTGGATCTTCTACGCCGCAATGCAATTCGGTGTCCCGGCCCAACTGGCTGCCAACGTCGCCAAGCTTTCGCCCGGCTACGTCCATCGCTTCTCGCTGCCTGCGCTCATCTTCGCGCTTGCCGGAACGATCGCCTGGGGCTGGCTCGTCAGCTGGCGCGCCGGGCGCCGCCGCCATCCGCTGTGGAAGAGCCTCGTCCTTCCGGCCGGCGGCGTCAGCCTGTGCTGGCTACTCGCGATGACATTGCTTTTGCCGCCGGTCGACAACGCGCGCAGCTATCGCTCGATGATCCAGCGAATCTCGCGGCAAGTTCCGGCGAGCGGATGCGTCGCCGCGCCCGACATGTCGCGACCGCGCGTCGTCGCGCTCGAATACCTGGGCGGCTACCGCGTCGACGCAGTCACGCCGGCGGCGACGACGCACTGCGATTTCCTGCTTCTCGACCGCGCGGCGAAGGCGCCTGGCGCACCCTGGCGATTCGTCAACCGCGAGCGGCGTCTGCGCGACGACGACGACGCGATCGACGTCTATCGAAGATCGGCGCCGCCGGGCTGAATTTTCGCGCCGCGTTCAGCGCAGCGAGAGCTCGGCGGATTCGGACGCGGTCACCGCCACGGACACGTTCAAGCAACGAACGCGCGCGGCCGGAAAGACGAGACGGAACACCGACCCCTTGCCGACCTCGCTTTCTATGTCGAGCTCGCCGCCGTGACGCTGTATGACGTGCTTGACGATGGCCAGACCGAGACCGGTACCGCCCGATTCGCGCGAGCGGCTGGTGTCGACGCGATAAAAGCGCTCCGTCAAACGGGACAGGTGCTCGCGGGCGATGCCGCGCCCGGTGTCCGCGACAGCGATCTCGCCCGAGCCGTTGTCGGCGATACGCCAACCGACATCGACGTAGCCCCCATCGGGCGTATAGCGAACGGCGTTGTTCACGAGATTGGCAATCGCGCTCTGCAGCTCAGTTTCGGTGCCTGCGATCTGCGCCTCGCCCGCATCGGCGAAGGCGATCGTATGCCGTCCGGCAGAGAGCGCCCGCGCCTCGGTCTCAACCTGGGCGAAAAGCGACGCGACGCGAACCCACTTGTCGGCGGTCGGCCGCGGGCTGCCTTCGAGCTGCGCAAGCGTCAGCAGGTCGCTCACCAAGTTCGCCATGCGCTCGGCCTGCTGCGTCATCAGCGTGATGACGCGCCTTTGCTCGACCTCGGTCAAGGGCAGGTTGCGCATCGTCTCGAGAAAGCCCGAGAGCACGGTGAGTGGCGTCCTGATCTCGTGCGAGACGTTGGCGACGAAGTCGCGCCGCATCGCTTCGGAGCGCTCGCGCTCGGTCAGGTCCTGCGAGAGGACGAGCTTCGAATCGGTGCCGTAGCGGCGGATCAGCACCTGCAGCGAGCCGCGACCGCGGGGCTCGCTGAAGGTGATCGGCTCGTCGAAATTGCCCTCCTGAAGATAATCGACGAAGGCCGGCGAGCGGATCAGGTTGGTGACGCGCTGGCGCCGATCACGCTGCGGATCGAGGCCGAAATGATCGGCGGCGCGCGCATTGCACCACTCGATCTGATCGCTCGCGTCGAGCAGCAGCACGCCATTGGGCGACGCTTCCATCGCCGACACGAACTGGGCCAAGCGCATGCGCTCGACTTCGGCGGCACGCTCAAGGCCGCGCAGGCTGCGCTCGACGCGATAGGCCATCTCCCCCCAGAAGCCCGTATCGCGCGGAGCCATGCCCTCGTGCGAGCCGCGCAGCCAGCGCATCAACCGCAAGCCGCGCAAGAAGTCATGAATCAGGAGCGCCGAGAAACCGAAAAGACCACCGAGCAAGGCACCGACAAACGCACTTCTCTCGCCGCCGATGACCAGACCTGCCAGGCCGCCGGCGACGACCGCCAACAGCCCAGCCACGAACCTCGACAGCAACCAGCTCATCGTCCGTTTCGGGCGAAGCGCGCCGTCATCAGACCGTCACGGCCTGCGGGTTCGCGAACCGATACCCGGCTCCGCGCACGGTTTCGATCATGTGCTGGCAGTTGACGGCGCCCAGCGACTCGCGCAGCCGCTTGATGTGCACGTCGACGGTCCGCTCCTCGATGAAGACGTGATCGCCCCAGACGCGGTCGAGCAATTGCGTGCGACTGTGCACTCGTTCGGGATGCGTCATGAGAAAGTGGAGCAGCTTGAACTCCGTGGCGCCGATTTTCACTTCGCGGCCCTGGCTCATGACGCGTCGCGTCGCCGGATTGATCGTCAGCGCGCCGATGTCGACCGCGGCGTCGAGCGCATCAGGGGCACGCCGGCGCAACACGGCACGAATGCGCGCGAGCAGCTCATTGGCCGAGAACGGCTTGGTCAGGTAGTCGTCGGCCCCGGCGTCGAGACCCGAGATCTTGTCGGCCTCCTCGGCGCGCGCCGTCAGCATGATGATGGGCAACTCGCGCGTGCGCGCCTGGTTGCGCCAGAAGCGGGCCAGCGCCTGGCCGCTTTGCCCAGGCAACATCCAGTCGAGGACGACGAGACTCGGCAGGACGCCGTCAACGACGACCTGCGCCTGCTCGGCGTCGCCGGCGATCGTCACTTCGAAGCCAGCGTGGCGCAGGTTGATCGAGATCAGTTCAGCGATTGCCGATTCGTCTTCGACGATGAGGATTCGTCTCATCTTGCTTTCCGTTTGATTCAGCGAACCATGTTCTCGACCGTGCCCACCGGATTGTGACGAACGTCGGTGCCCTTGACGATGTAGATGATTTGCTCGGCGATGTTCTTCGCGTGGTCGCCGACCCGCTCGATCGCCTTGGCGACGAAGACGAGATCGATGCTCGATGAGATCGTCCGCGCATCTTCCATCATGAAGGTGATGAGCTTGCGCAGCAGGCCTTCGAACTCCTGGTCGATGAGGTCGTCCTTCTTCAGCACGTCGACGGCGCGGTCGACATCGAGGCGGGCAAAGGCGTCGAGCGCCTTGCGCAGTTGCGAGACGGCGAGCTCGGCTTCGTAGGCAAGGTCGTTCACCGGTAGCCGCATCCGGCTCGAGACGCCCGAGTTGACGAGCCGCTGCACGGTTCGGGCGATCCGTGCCGCTTCGTCGCCGACGCGCTCGAGATTGGCGATCGTCTTCGAGATGGCGATGAGCAGGCGCAAGTCGCGCGCGGTCGGCTGGCGCCGCGCGATGATGGTCGAGAGATCGAGATCGATCTCGACTTCGGTCGCGTTGACGCGCTCCTCGGTGACAAGCACGTCGGAAGCAATCTCGCTGCTGAAGGTGACGAGCGCATGCACCGAGCGCGCGACCTGCGACTCGACCATGCCGCCCATCTCGAGAACGCGCGTCGAGATGCCGGTCAACTCGGCGTCAAACTGGGTCGAAAGATGTCTATCGTTCATGAGGTGATTCCGTTCAGCCGAAGCGCCCGGTGATGTAGTCCTCCGTGTCTTTCTTGGTCGGTCGCATGAAGACGTCTTGCGTCCGCCCGAACTCGATGAGATCGCCCAGGTACATGTAGGCCGTGTAGTCGGAGCTGCGCGCTGCCTGCTGCATGTTGTGCGTGACGATGATCACCGTATAGTCGCTTTTCAGCTCGTGGATCAGCTCCTCGATCTTGCCGGTCGAGATCGGATCGAGCGCCGAGCACGGCTCGTCGAGCAGGAGCACCTCGGGCTTGATGGCGATGCCGCGGGCGATGCACAGCCGCTGCTGCTGGCCGCCCGAGAGGCCCGATCCGCTCTGGCCCAGCTTGTCCTTGACCTCGTTCCACAGCGCCGCCTTCTTCAAAGCCCATTCGACCCGTTCGTCCATTTCCACGCGCGGCAGCGTCTCGAACAGCTTTACTCCGAAGGCGACGTTGTCGTAGATCGACATCGGGAACGGTGTCGGCTTCTGGAACACCATACCGACCTTGGCCCGGACAAGCGAGACATCGTCCTTTGACTTCAGCAGGTTGCTGCCGTCCATGATGATCTCACCTTCGGCTCGCTGTTCGGGGTAGAGCTCGTACATCCGGTTGAAGGTTCTCAGCAGCGTCGACTTGCCGCACCCCGATGGGCCGATGAAGGCCGTGACCTTTTTTTCCGGAATTTCCAGCGAGATATTCTTCAGGGCGTGGAATCCGCCGTAGTAGAAGTTCAGGTTGCGCACCGAAAGCTTGACTTGTTCGTTCACCGGGTTGTCGACCTTGGCGTCCATCCTGGCCCTCAGATCTTGTTGCGGAAGAACGTGCGGGCGAGGATGTTGAGGATCAGAACCCCGAGCGTGATGAGAAACACCCCCGCCCACGCCAGCTTTTGCCAGTTTTCGTAGGGACTCATCGCGAACTTGAAGATCGTCACCGGCAGGCTCGCCATCGGCTGGCTCAGATCGCTGGTCCAGAATTGATTCGAGAGCGCCGTGAAGAGCAAGGGCGCGGTTTCGCCGGCGATCCGGGCGAACGCCAGAAGCACGCCGGTCATCACGCCGGCACGCGCGGCCTTCAGCGTCACCGTCATTACGACGCGCCACTTCGGCGTGCCGAGCGCGTACGCCGCCTCGCGCAGCGCATTCGGAATCAGCGACAGCATATTTTCCGTCGTGCGGATCACGACCGGGATGACGATCAGGGCCAACGCCAGAATCCCGGCGAAGCCGGAGAATGAGCCGACGCGCGCAACGACGATCCAGTAGATGAACAGACCGATCACGATCGAAGGCGCGGACAGCAGAATGTCGTTGATGAAGCGGGTCGTGCTGGCAAGCCAGCTCCGGCGCCCGTACTCGGCAAGGTAGATGCCGGCGAGCACGCCGATGGGCGTGCCGAGCAGGGTCGCGAGCGTCACCATCACGATCGATCCGAAGATCGCGTTGGCGAGGCCGCCCTCGGCCAGGGGCGGCGGCGTCATCTGCGTGAAGAGCGAGAGAGACAATCCACCGAGGCCGAGGCGCACCGTTTCGATCAGGATCCACAACAGCCAGAAGAGGCCGAAGGCCATTGCTCCCAGCGCGAGCGTCAGGGCCACGCCATTGACGAGCTTGCGGCGCGCATGAAGGCGCCTGCGCACCGACTCTCGATCGTCGACGACCATCATCGCAGCAGCCCTCATGCGACCGTCCCTTCGCGCTTCTTCAATTGCGCGAGCAGGAGCTTCGAGATCGCCAGGACCACGAAAGTAATGAAGAAGAGCACCAGCCCGAGGTAGATCAACGACGCCTGGTGCAACCCGGGCGCAGCCTCCCCGAACTCGTTGGCCAGCGCCGATGTGATGCTGTTGGCAGCCTCGAACAGCGACAGCGAGTTGAGCTGGTTGAAGTTGCCGATCACGAAGGTGACGGCCATCGTCTCCCCGAGCGCGCGGCCGAGGCCGAGCATGATGCCGCCGACGACTCCGGTCTTGGTGTACGGCAGAACGACCTTCCAGACAACTTCCCAGGTCGTCGAACCCAATGCGTAGGCCGACTCCTTCAGCATCGGCGGCGTAACTTCGAACACGTCGCGCACGACCGAAGCGATGAACGGAATGACCATGATGGCCAGGATGATCCCGGCTGACAGCAGCCCGATGCCCACCGGCGGTCCGGAAAAGAGCTCGCCGAGGAACGGCACGCCCTTGAACATCGATTGCAGCGGTTGCTGGACGTACTGCGACAGGATCGGGCTGAAGACGAGCAGGCCCCACATGCCGTAGACGATCGAAGGCACTGCAGCGAGCAACTCGATGGCCGTGCCGAGCGGGCGCTTCAGCCACGGGGGCGACAGCTCTGTGAGGAAGAGTGCGATCCCGAAGCTGACCGGAACAGCGATCAGAAGGGCGATGAACGACGTCATCAGCGTCCCGTAGATCATGACGAGACCACCGTAGCGGTTCTGCACCGGATCCCACTCGCTGGTCCAGAGGAACGAGAGCCCGTACGCCTTGATCGCCGGCGCCGCACCGACCAGCAGCGAGACGATGATCCCGGCAAGGAGCAACAGCGTAAGCCAGGCGGCGCCATGAGCGAGCGCCGAGAACAGCACATCCGCCCACGGGGAAGACCGGCGCACGGCGGGTGGTCCGTTCTTCATGTCGGCGCGGACTGTCTGCTCGGAGCCGGTGTACCTGGCGGCGGGAAATGTAGCTGACACCCTGTCACCTCGCGAACGGAATACGACCCGGTCTCTCGATCAGGCCTCGAAGGCACGCATTGGCACCCTCCGGCTCGGACGCACTCCGCCCAGCCCGGTCTACTTCCAGGCGACCGGCTTGCCTGATGCGTCCTTGATGTTCGCTGCCCACGACTTGCGGATGAGATCCGTCACGACGGGCGGCAGCGGAACGTATTCCAGCTCCTCGGCCATCTTGTCGCCATTCTGGTAGGCCCAATTGAAGAACTTCAGCACGTTGGCGGCGTTGACCGGCTTGTCTTGCGTCTTGTACATCAGGATGAACGTCGCGCCGCTGATCGGCCAGGTGTCTTTGCCGGGCTCGTCGGTCAGAACCTGGTAGAAGCTCCTGGACCAGTCGGCTCCGGCCGCTGCGGCCTTGAAGTTGTCGGCTTCCGGCGGCACGAAATTGCCGGCCTTGTTCTTCAGGAGCGTGTATGTCATCTTGTTCTGCTTGGCATAGGCATACTCGACGTAGCCGATCGAGTTTGGCAGTCTCTGCACGAATGCGGAGACGCCTTCGTTGCCTTTGCCGCCCGCGCCGGTAGGCCAGTTGACGGCCGTGCCTTCACCGACCTTGGCCTTCCATTGCGGATTCTGCTTGGAAAGATAGTTCGTGAAGATGAACGTGGTGCCCGAGCCATCGGCCCGGCGCACCACCGAAATCGCCGCGTCGGGAAACGGGACGCCCGGGTTCAAGGCCGTCAGGGCGGGATCGTTCCACTTCGCGATCTTGCCGAGGTAGATGTCGCCAAGCACTTGTCCGTTCAGCTTGATCTGGCCAGGCGCAATGCCCTTGATGTTGACAACCGGAACCACGCCGCCAATCACGGTCGGAAACTGGATCAGGCCATCCTTGGCGAGCAACTCGTCGGTGAGTGGCATGTCCGAAGCGCCGAAGTCCACTGTCTTCGCGGTGATCTGCTGGATGCCTGCACCGGAACCGACGGACTGGTAGTTGACCCTGGCGCCGGTCGCCTTGTTGTAGGCGTCGGCCCACTTCGCGTAGACCGGGGCCGGAAACGTCGCACCGGCGCCGGTCATGTCCTGAGCTGAACTCGCAGTGGCGACGGAGGCGAGCAGGGCGGCAGCGACGAGCGAGCCGGCAAGAGACATCTTCATATCTTCGACCTTTCGAGTCGGGTTGAGGATGTCGCAGACTCTAGGGACGGTATGTGACGGGGACGTGACATCATGGCGCGGCGCAGGCCCCACTCGCACCCGGCTTGTCACGCCGATCTCGTGGAACTGTCACATTCCAGCCGTATCGCGGCCGACGCGCTCGCCCGCGCACCGCAGCTCACGGCCAAGGCAGTCGACGTTCAGCCGAGCGCTTCGGCGAGCCGCTCGGCGCAGCGCCTGGCTTGCGCAGCGTCCTTCGCCTCGACCATGACGCGAACCACGGGCTCCGTACCTGACGGCCGGATCAGCACGCGGCCCGACGAGCCCAATTCGCGATCGATCTCGGCACGGCGATCGGCGAGTGCGCGGCTCGAGCTCCAGTCCGCTCCTGGCTTCAGGCGAACGTTGATCAGCGTCTGCGGGTACAGGCGAACGCTTGCGAGCAGCTCGGCGAGCGTCCGTCCCGAACGTACCGCCGCCTCCAGCACCATCAAGGCGCTGACGATGCCGTCGCCCGTCGTGTGCTTGTCGAGGGCGAGCAAATGGCCCGAGCCTTCGCCACCCAAGGTCCAACCGCGCCCCAAGAGCTCCTCGAGCACGTAGCGGTCGCCCACCGGCGCGCGCACGAATTCGAGTCCGCGCTCGCGCAGGGCGAGTTCGACGCCGAGATTGGTCATCAAGGTGCCGACGACGCCCGGCAGCTTCTGGCCCTGCTGCAGACGGTCGGCGGCCATGACGTAGAGCAGCTCGTCGCCGTCATAGAGGCGGCCGTCGGCGTCGACGAGTTGCACTCGATCGGCGTCGCCATCGAGGGCGATGCCGAAATCGGCACGATTCGCGCGAACGGCGGCGACTAGCGCGGCCGGCGCCGTCGCGCCGAAGCCGGCGTTGATGTTGAAGCCGTCAGGCCGGCAGCCGATCGTCGTCACTTCGGCGCCCAGTTCGTGGAACACGTCGGGCGCGACGTGATAGGCCGCGCCGTGTGCCGCATCGACGACGATGCTGAGACCCTTGAGCGACAGATCGCTGTTGAACGTGCTCTTGCAGAATTCGATGTAGCGCCCGCTCGCGTCGTCGAGCCGGCGCGCCTTGCCGAGCTCGGCCGAGCCGACCCAGCGCGGCTCGGCATCGAGCGCCGTCTCGACCTCATGCTCCCATGCATCCGGCAGTTTTTCGCCGCGCGCCGAGAAGAACTTGATGCCGTTGTCGCCGAAAGGATTGTGCGAGGCACTGATGACGACGCCGAGGCCGAGGCGCAAGGCGCGCGTCAGGTAGGCGACGCCGGGCGTCGGCAGCGGCCCGGTGAGAAGCACGTCGACGCCGGCCGAGGCGAAGCCGGCCTCGAGCGCCGATTCGATCATGTAGCCCGAGATGCGCGTGTCCTTGCCGATGAGGACGGT
>PLZH01000237.1:0-1870 GCA_003152055.1 Burkholderiales bacterium | reverse complement strand
AGCCGCCTTCCAGACCGCGAGGACGGCGACCGTCGCCGCGACGTTGTGCACTCGCACGATGCGGACCCCGCCCTGCACGGCGAGCAGCGCAGCGGCGGCGCTCGCCGCGTCGAGGGTGGCGCGCTGCGTCGCCGAGCGCTCGGCCGGTGGCGTGGCCGAGATGCCGGCGAGGCGCGCCAACGTCGCCTTGCGCGACCAGCCGGCAAGCAGGGGCGGCCCGATCGCAAGCAATTCGCTCTCGCGCTCGAGCAGCTCGAAGTTCTGCGCCGCAGTCTTGCCGAAGCCGACACCCGGATCGACGACGATTCGTTCACTGGCGATGCCGGCAGCTCGCAGGACCTCGAAGCGCTCGCGCAGGAACGCCGAGACTTCGGCGACGACGTCGGCGTAGTGCGTGTCCGACTGCATCGTCTGCGGCGTGCCGCGCATGTGCATCAGGCAGATGCCGCACGAGGCAGACGCGGCGACGGCGTCGAGCGCGCCGGCAGCGCGCAGCGCCGCGACGTCGTTGATGATGTCGGCGCCGAGGTCGAGCGCGGCGCGCATCACCTCGGGCTTGCTCGTATCGACGGAGACGGGGCAGCCGAGCCGCACGGCTTCGCGCAGCACGGGCAGGACGCGAGCAAGCTCGCTCTCGGCGGATACCGGCTCGGCGCCCGGCCGGCTCGACTCGCCGCCGAGATCGAGGATGTCGGCGCCCTCGGCGAGCAGGCGCTCGCAGGTGGCCAGCGTGCGCGCCGGCGTCAGTGCCGGGTCGCCGTCGGAGAAGGAATCGGGCGTGAGGTTGACGATGCCCATCACGCGCGGCTGCGCGAGATCGATGTCGAATCGCGTCGTCTTCCAGATCATTGCCGTGCCCGCCCGGCCGCTCCGAAGGGCACCGGCGACCCCGTGAGGGGCAGCGGGCGAAGTGAGCATGGGGGCCTTCATTTCGCCAAACAGAAACGGGGCCGAAGCCCCGTTGTCGAGCGTCCCGAGCGAGCCGTCACGCGGCGGCGGGAGCGCTGCCCGGCGTCACCGGCGGAACGCCGCCGGCCGGCTTGACCGACGCCGCCGGCCAATCCTTCGGCGGGCGCGGCGGCTTGCCGGCCATGATGTCCTCGATCTGGTCCGAGTCGATCGTCTCGTACTCGAGCAAGGCCTTGGCCATCTCGTGCATCTTGTCCTTGTTGTCTTCGATGAGCTTCCTCGCGATCGCGTATTGCTCGTCGATGATGCGGCGGATCTCAGAATCAACCTTCTGCATCGTCTGCTCGGAGACGTTGACCTGCTTGGTCACCGAGCGGCCGAGGAAGACCTCGCCTTCGTTCTCGGCGTAGACCATGGGGCCGAGCTCGTCGGTCATGCCGTAGCGCGTCACCATGTCGCGGGCGATCGAAGTCGCACGCTCGAAGTCGTTGCTCGCGCCGGTAGTCATCTGGTTCATGAATACCTCTTCGGCGATGCGGCCGCCGAAGAGCACCGAGATCGTCGAGAGCATGCGGTCCTTGTCGAGACTGTAGCGGTCCGTCTCGGGCAACTGCATCGTCACGCCGAGAGCGCGGCCACGCGGGATCACGGTCACCTTGTGCACCGGATCGGTCTTCGGCAGCAGCCGCGCGACCAGCGCGTGACCCGACTCGTGGTAGGCCGTGTTGCGCCGCTCTTCCTCCGGCATGATCATGGACTTGCGCTCCGGGCCCATCATGATCTTGTCCTTGGCGCGCTCGAAGTCGACCATTTCGACGACACGGCCGTTGCGCCGCGCCGCAAAGAGGGCCGCCTCGTTGACAAGGTTGGCAAGGTCGGCGCCGGAAAAGCCCGGCGTGCCGCGCGCCAGGAGGTCGGCGCGGATGTCCTGCCCGACCGGGACTTTGCGCATGTGAACGTT
>PLZH01000308.1 GCA_003152055.1 Burkholderiales bacterium | reverse complement strand
GTGCAAGAGCGTGGTCATCCACGACGAGAAACGCTGCCCCTTCCATACCCGGGCCAGCGCCTTCTGCGAATAGCCGTCCAGAGCATTGTCGTCGCGCTTCATGTAGTGATCGACCAGTGCGTGATACAGGTAGTAGACGTGGGAAGCGGCGCTGTTAAGGCCGCGCGCCCCAGTCGGCGGCACGATGTGCGCGGCAAAGGTCCCAGTTATGACAAGCGCGCAATCTGCAGATGCCGTATCGCTTGGGACGGCGAGCTTGTCGGTGTGGATCTGCTTCTCATAATTTCGTCAGCGCGCGGTGTGCTGGCCTGTACGACAACTGCGGCTCGATGGTGGACCTGAGGGTCACGAAGGAGCGCGTCTGACGAGGGAAGCTTCGCCGAGGACGACCCACCACCGCACCTGGCTCGCGGTGTGGGCGTGGCACCTGTGGCCGCGGTCAGCGCCCGATTTATGGAAAGTTCCAGCACGCCGTGTGGCCTCTCGCACGAGGGTAAGCCACCGACCTGACGAGGGACCTTTTCATAACGGCCATGGACCAGTCGGTCGCGAACAGCAACTTCCTGGCGAAGCAACTCGTCTCCGGATGCGGCCCATTTATGTAAGTGAAGGCGCTTGACCGATGCCGCCTGAGCGGCCGCAGTCAAGCCGACTTTGGCGCAATGTCAGACGAGCGCTTTGCGCTCGCCACCGCGGCCCGGAGCCTCGTCCATTGGCAAACAGTCGCGCAGGGTGTTCCCGCTTCGGCACGAAACTTCGCCCGAGAGATGCAAGAACACTGCCGAACGGGGCCCCGCCATCGGTGCATCTCACAATGCGCACTTTTCCCGAACGGTTCGAACCTTCGCCACATCATGCGCGACTGGATATTCAAGAAGAACAAGGCGCCCGTCGGCGACCGACCAGAGGGCACTGCCCCCGAGCCCAAAGCTGGCGGTCGCCCCGTGCAGGTCCAGGCGGCTACTGCCTCGGCCATTGCCTGGCAGCTAAAATTGCAAGCGGCGCTGGGCGACGACACAGCCCTCTTGGCGTTAGCGCGCGAGGGCGCACCGGTCGACGTGAAGGTGGCCGCCGTCAGCGCTCTGACCAGCGAGGGCGCCTTGAAGCTTGCCGAGCGCGAGCTTCGCGGCCATGATCGCCGAGTTCATCGGCTTGCCAAGCAGCGCCACCTCGCGCAAGTCGCATTGCGCGAAACCGAGGAACACGCAGATCGGCTGATCGAGGCCGCCGAGGCGTTGGTCAAAGAGTCATTGGTTCCGGCCAACCGCCTCGTGGAGCTCGACCGGGCGTGGCAGGCGCTGAACACAACGCTGCTAAACGCTACGCAGCGCGCCAAATTCGACGCCTTGCTGACACAGCTGGCCGCGCTCACGCGCGAGCGCGGCGATCACACGCTGAAGATTGAGCGCTGGACTGCCGAGGCGCGCCAAGCGCATGCGCATTTGCATGCCGCCTGCGCCGCCGCCGCCACTGGCACGCAGGATCGCACCCACCTCGCCGCAGCCGGCGCCTCGGCGCGAGCGGTCTTCGAGGCGGCACCGGCGGAAGACGCCAGCGCCGCGCTGCGCGAATCACTGCACAGCGCGTTGCAGAACAGCGCACAGCTCGACGAGCGTCTTGCCGTTCTCGATGAGCTGCTGCAAGCGCCATCGGCGGCAAGGCCTGCACCGTTATCGGAACTCCCCTCGAGCGACGCCTTGGCCGAAGCAGCCGTCGCGCCACTTGACCCGGCTTTGCGCTGGCTGAAGCTTCCGCCGCTGGCCGATGCCCATCTGGTTGATGCGCTGGACCATCGCTTCGAGCAATGGCAACAGGCTCGGGACCAAGCGCACCAAACCCGACGCACCGAGCGGCGCGAGCGGGCGCTCGACCGCGAGCGAGGAGTCCGAAGGGAACGCACCGAGACACTGGCCACGGCGCTCGAACGGGCCGAGGCCGCACTCGCCGCCGGTCATCTGGCCGACACCCACACGCATTTGGTCGAGGTCGACGAGCTTCTGCATGGCGGAGCGTCAGTCGCGTCATTACGCTCGCGCATCAATGCAGTGCAGGCCGAGTACACGCGGCTCAAGGGCTGGCAGCATTGGGGCGGAGGCTTGGCACGCGACGAACTTGTTCTGCAGGCCGAGGCCTTGGCAGCGGCCACCCTCGGTGAGCCCAGTGCGGAAATCGTGAAGCTGTCGATCAGGCAACAAGCCGAGGTCATCGACGACCTGCGCGCGCGCTGGAAGGAACTCGACCGACTGGGTGGCGCCACCAGCCGCTCGCTTTGGCAGCGTTTCGACACTGCGCTCAAGACCGCTTACCGCCCGGTGGCCGCACACCTCGATGTGCAGCGTGCGGCACGTGCGAAGAACCTGCAGGCCCGCGATCAACTCGTCGAGGCATTGAGCGCGGTCGTGCTGCCCGATCTGAAGGAAGGCGATGCGGCGCCCGACTGGAAGTCGCTGGCCGCTGCGCTGGAGCGATTTCAGACTGAGTGGCGAAAGCTCGGGCCGCTCGAGCACACCGTGCCGCACAAGGAGCGCGACAAGCTGGTCGAGCGCATGGGCACCGCTGTGCTGCGGCTCGAAGCGCCGCTGAACGAAGCGCGGCGCGGCGGCCAGCTCAACCGCGAGCGGCTCGTCGCACGCGCCAAGGCGTTGGCTTCCGAGGCGAGTGCGGGCGCGCAGGGTCGCGAATTGGTCGCCAAGGTGCGCGAACTTCAGGCCGAGTGGCAGCATCACGCAGTGGCGCTGCCGCTGGCGCGCGTCATCGAGAATGCGCTATGGGCCCGTTTCAAGGCCGACATCGACGCCATCTTCAGTGCGCGAGACGCCGTCTTCAGCGCTCGCGACGCGAAGCTCAAGGCCCATGGCGCCGAGCGAGCCGCGCTGATTGAACGGCTCGCGGCGGTGGCCGCCGACACGCTGCCGGCCGAACTCAAGCGCACCTTGGCCGAGGTCGATGCGCAGTGGCAGCGTGTGGGCCCTGCGCCGCGCGGCGATGCAGCAGCGCTCGATTCGCAGTTCCGCAGCGCGCGCGACACGGTGCGCCAACTCCTTGTCGCCCGTGCGCAAAGCAGCTGGCACGCCATCTGCGACGCGTTGATGGCCAAGCTGGCGCTTTGCGAAGAGTTTGAACACGGGGCGGACACTGTGGAGGCAAAGGCCACGCTTGAGCACCGCTGGGCAGCGCAGCCCGTGCTGCCAATGGTCTGGGAACAAGCACTGGCCCGGCGCGCGTCACTGATCCGCATGGCGCAGAGTGGCGGCTCGCGCAGTACTGCGTCGGCGGACGACTTGCTATTGCAGCTGGAGGCCGCATTTCAGCTAGATTCGCCACCCGCGTTCGAGGCGGCGCGCCGCGAGCTGAAGCTTCAAGCGATGAAGGTGGCACTGGAAGGCCGGCAACCTGCCGCGTCGGCCCCACTCGCGCCAGACCAATTGCTGGCAGCGGCACTCAGACGTACAGCGCTCGATGATCCGCAGCGCGAGAGGCTGGGCAAGGTCATCGCAGCTGTGCGCAATCGCGGGCCGACAAACGCAGGCTGAGCTCAGAACCAGCGATCGTTGCCTGCGCTGAAACCGGCCGTGCCCTTCACCGCCCGATAAGCAGTCGCTCGCGACTCTGCATTGACGGCCAACCCCTGACGGTCTCGATACCCGCTTGCAGGCAAGTGAGCGGTGTGCTGCTTTCGACTACCACCTCACCTGTACGCCGAGCGACTTGAGCTTGAAGTTCTTGAAGTCGAAGTCGATGTCAGGCGCAATCGAGACGCCCTTGCCGAGCGGAATGCCCTTAGCCTTGATGATTCCCTTGAGCCAATCGGGCAGCTTCAGAAGTTCGGCTTTCGGCGCCTCTTTCGGCACATCGAGAAGCATCACGTCGAGCTTGAGTTCCTGCGTGGCCTTGTCGACTTCCTTGTCGAGGGCGTCGAAGCCTTTTTGGCAGTCCGCTATCTTCTTCTTGTCATCGGGCGTCGGATTCTTGATCTCTTTCAGCTTGGCCAGGATTTGCCGTAGCTTGTCGGCCTTTTCGCCGATCTTCTCGATCTTTCCCTTCCAGCGATCGACAGCCTTTTCTACGCCCTTCTTGTATTGCTCAACCTTCATATCGCTCATCGCGTCTCTCCGCACTGTCGGAAGCCAGGATAGTAGAAGGCGCGCTGCGCCAGCGTCAACCACCGCGCGGGAGATGGCCGAGGCCGAGGCTCTCTATCGCCAGCGTCACTGTACTCAACTCATATCGCCGAGTGTCCGCAAGGGGTCGAGGGCTGCCTACCTGGTGCGTGAACTCCGCACCCGGTAGCTGTCGTCCAGATTGATTGGTGCCGATCAGCAGCCGGTCGCTGCCGACGCTCCCAGCGCTGCTGCCCAATCTGAACTTCTCCCTCCTAAGTGCGGATCGCTTAACCGGACAGTAGCGGAGCGGCATCCGATTTCGCTGCTTGCTCGATCTCACGTCGCTATCGCGACAGAACCAAAATCGGTCCCTGAGTTTCAGTACCCGGGCGCGGCTAGTACGAGATGGGAGTGGGTGGACCACCCACGCGCTTCGGCCTGCGCGTGCAAAGGTTGGTGCGCGAATCGCCGAATTCACTGTTCCAGCTTGATGTTGGCGGCCTTGACGATAGCCGCGTATCGACTCTGGTCCGCTTTCATCTGCGCGGAGAACTGCTCCGGAGTCGTGACGAAGGGCGCTAGCCCTTCGGTGACGAGGAAGTCCTTCATCTCGGATGTGCCCATGATCGCACCCACGTCGGCGGCGATCTTGTCGACTATCCCTTTCGGGGTGCCGGCACGCGCCAGGATCCCGAACCAGAGCCGGGCCTGGAAATCCGGCAGGCCCGCCTCGGCGAAGGTCGGCACCTGCGGTAGTGCCGGCAGGCGGGTGTCGCCGGAGACGGCCAAGGCCTTGAGCTGGCCCGACTTGACGAACGGCAACGCGGGCGTCGGGGCCGTGAAGGAGAACTGCACTTGGCCGCCGATGAGGTCGGTGAGGGCCGGCCCAGCGCCTTTGTAGGGGACGTGCTGCGTCTTGATGCCGGCCATGAGGTTCAAGGTCTCGCCCGCCAGATGCGTCGTGCCGCCCGCGCTCACCGACGCGTAGTTGAGCTGCCCGGGGCGCGACTTCGCGAGCGCTATGAATTCCTTCAGGTTGTTGGCCGGCAGCTTGGGATTCATCAGCAGCACGAGCTCGCTGGCGTACAGGCTCGAGACCGGTGCGAAATCCTTGATCGCGTCGTAAGGCACCGGCAGCAGCAAGGGGTTGATCAGGTGAGTGCTGCTGGCCATCAGGAGGGTGTAGCCGTCGGGCGGAAGCTTGAGCAGGTCCTCGGTACCGATGATGCCGCTGGCACCCGGGCGGTTGAGGACGATGACGGCCTGGCCCCATTTCACCTTCAGCTTCTCGCTCAGGAGCTGGGCCATCACGCTGCTGCTGCCTCCCGGCGGATAAGGAACGATGAGTTGCACCGGCCGGTCCGGATAAGCGGACTGAGCGAAGCCGGCGCAGGCCGACAAAGTCAATGAGGCAAAGGCAAGGACCTTCGCCAGAGTCGTGAACTTCATGTCGGCACTTCCGGTTGCGTGAGTTAGAGCCGCCGCGAGTTGTATCCGCCGCAGCCGTGGGATGGGGCCCGCCGATCTCTCATGTGCGGGCTCCGGATCCAGGGCACGCCGTGGGAGCGACGCGCAACGGCGTGGCCCCGAACCACCAGCCTTGCGGCCGGCGCAGGCGCAGGCTGAGCGTGAATAACGAAGCCGGCGGCGGATTCCGGTCGGGAAAGGGCGCCGACCCGGCGACGGCAGCAAGGGCGAGTCCGGCGCGCACGGCTTCGACGCGCCAGAAGTCCAGACTCGCGCCGGCCAGCCGGGGCAGCGCCGCATCGAGTGCGCTGCGCGCCAGCGCGCCGGCCGTGATCTCGCCCGCGAGTATTTCGAACCAGGCGTCGGTTTCGGCAATCCAGGGCAGCGGCGGCCCGGTCGTCGCGGTGCGGCCGAGCCGTACCCAGCAGCCCTTGTAGGCGACCGTGGCCTGCAGAGCGAAGACTTGGCCGAGCGCGGCACCACCCTCGATGCGGCGCAATCGCGGATCGGCGGCCGCGTCGGTCGCGAGCGCAAGAAGGATCTCCTCCGCACCGGCGTTGCGCGCCGCGCCTTCGGCGGCGGCGACGACCGCGTTCGCCTCGTGGCTGGCGGCGGCAGCACTGCCCGCGGCCAGGGCCGTCGCGGCGATGGCCTTGCAGCGCTCTTCGACTGCGCCACCCGGCGCTTCGTTGGCCGCCAAGGCCGTGGCGAGCAGATTGGACGCGTCTTCGAATTGGGCACCGGGGTGCGTCTTGCGGATCGCCGCGGCGACGCTGCAGGGCAGGCTTGCGAGTTCGACCACACCGACCCGCATCACGGCCCCGTTGGCTTTCGGCAAGCATTCAGCGACGCCGGTGCCCAGGTCGAGCGTGTTCACCAGGCCGTCCAGGCGCGCAGTCGAGTGCATCCAATCGGCGACGCGGCGCGACAGCGTGGTCACCAGCGTGGCGCCCGTCGAAGGGCTCACGACGAGCACGCCGTTGCTCCAGTAGGGGATAAAGTGCGTAAGGGCCGATACCGCGGCCGGCCGAGTCAGGTCGGTATAGGCGAGCACGCAGTCCCAGGCGCGCGCGCCCATTCCCGCGACCAGGGCCGCCACACGCTGCTCGAACACAGCAGCCCCGATTTCGTCTCGCGACCAGGCCATCAATCCGCGGCGCATGGGCGATGCCTCCTCAAGCCGGAACGGAGAATAGAACGCGCGGCGTTGCCGTGAGCACTTGCGGCCCATCGTGCCGGACCACGGCCGAGTCCCCAAGAACGATGTAGCCCGCCTCGGGGTGATAGGTGTTCGGGTGCACGATGATCGTCATGCCTTCTTCGAGCGGCGTGTCCACATCCTCCAGTAGCGCAGGCCGCGAATCGACGTAAAGCCCCAGACCGTGCCCGCGCACGCGCGTGTAGCGGTTCGTCGTGTATTCGCCCAACCCCCGGGCGCGGAACACGTCGTTCTCAGCACGCGCGACATCGCCCGCCGTGGCGCGCGGACGCACGGCGGCTAAGCCCGCCTCCATGCTCCTCAGGAACAGCTCGAACGCGGCCGCCTGCTGCGCGCTCGGCGGCCCGATCACCAACGTGCGGCAGATCTGGGCGTAATAACCGTCGATGCAAGGCGTCAACTCGGTCGTCACGAGGTCGCCTACGCACAGCCGCCGTTCGCCCGGCGGGTGCATGCCGCGCACGTCGCGCCCGCCCGAGCCTACGATCATGAAGTTGTCGGGGCATCCCTGGCTTCGGAAGAAAGCCTCGACCTCGGCGACCAATTCGTATTCGGCACGTCCGGGCCGAGCCGCCTGGCGGAACACCGCGTAGCCGGCGTCTGCCATCACAGCGGCGCGCCTGACCGCATCGATCTCGCGCTCACTCTTACGCATCAGCAGGCGATCGAAGGCCTCGCCGGCATCCTCCAACCGTTCACCAGCGGCTTCGGCGACGCCGAAAGGCATCAGGCGCATCGGCGCGGCGCCAAGGCGCTGCCCGTCCCGGCGTGCAACTTCGGCCGCGAGCACGGACAGAATTTCGGCTCGACACACGATGTCGCAGCCTGGCGCTTCCAAGCTGGCACGCTCGGCTTCCATCGGGCTTTCGAGGTACAGCCGCAGCCCGCCATCGGCCTCGATGAGCGCGAAGCCGTGCCCTTCTAAGATCGCAAAGTCCGAGACGTAGCGCAGGTAGTCGCAGCGCCACGCGTTGCCATAGACCAGCAGCGCGTTCCAGCCGCGCGCTCGGCACAGCTCACGAACACTTTGTTGCCGTTCCTGGGCCAGCGAATGGGACATCGCGCTGCTCTCCTTTTTTCTTCAACCGGGAATCTCGACGACCCCGGTCGTGCCGTCGATCGATATCTGCACGCCGTGCCGCGCCGACAGGTGCTGGACGCGCCGCAGGATGGCGGCGGCGACTTCGCCGCGCGCGAGGAGTGGCCTGCCACGCTGCGAGCGCGACCGGCCGAAGCCGAGGTCGAGCGGGTGCAGGCGCAATTCGGTGAGCGCGCGTCTGCGGAACTCGCAGCTGGCGCTGAAGCTTTGCCAGAACTCGGCGGCGGCCGGGAAGCCGCGCGTGTCGTTGCCGGTGCGTTCGTCGAGGAAGTCGGCCGGGGTCGCGCCGTGGCCGAGCCCGAAGCGGCCGTAGGCTTCTGAAGGAAACACGTCCACTGTGTCGTTCTGGAACACGAAGTTGCCGAGGCTGTAGAGTATGGGTTTGCCGCGGTGGATCTCGACGCCGAGCGTGAGGTGCGGCCCGTGGCCGGCGACCACGTCGGCCCCGGCGTCGATGGCCGCGCGCGCGAACTCGGTGACGAACTGCGCCGGTTCTTCCATCTCCACGTCGGTCTTCGCGCTCAGACGGCCGGCGCTGCCGAATTCGTGGGAGTGGAACGAGAAGATCACCCAGTCGGCTTGGCGACGGGCTTCTCGGATCCAGCGCAGGTTCGCTTCGGCGTCGGCCCGGTTCACCGCCGTCGAGACCGAGAAGCCCTCGGCACGCCGGAACTGCGTGCCCAAGATCTCGACGCTGTCGGCGCTCTCGGGTGCGATCTCGCTCGGGCTGTAGAACTGCGCGCGGTGGCGCATGCGTTCCTGCGTCAGCCCGAGGCCGTCGCTCACGCGGCGCAGAGCACGCAAGGCCTCGTCGTCTACGCCGAAGCGGGTGGCGAAAGCGAGCGGATTGACGCCCGGTCGGCCCGGCGCGTCTGGGCGCTGGTCGGAGGCCCGGTTCCAGGGCCGAAAGAACGCCGTCGCCGCGACCAAGGCCACGCGGCCGGCGGGCGTATCGAGGTAGGCCGGGGCGCGCGCCTCGGCAAGGTTGGCGCCGGCGCCAGCACAGGCGATGCCCGCGCGCCCGAGGTGCGCCAAGTTTGCGAGCAGGCCGCTTACGCCATAGTCGGTGGCGTGATTGTTCGCGCAAGAGAGCAGCCCGAAGCCCATCCACTTCAGGTCTTCGAGCAGGCGCGGCGGCGTCGTCATCGGCGTGCCCAGCGTGAAGTTTGGCGTGCCTTCGTGGCGCTCGCGCACCGTGGTTTCGAGGTTGGCAAAGGCAACATCGGCGCCGCGCACTTGCTCGACCAGGGCGAGGTAGTCAGGCTCGTCGAATCCGGAGAGCCGGCGCGAAGGCATCACGTCGCCGGCCAGCAGCATCCGGATGTCCCCGCTCTCTGACCGGTAAGCCATCATCGGCTCCGACGGTGTCAGCGCCGGCTGGCGGCGCAGGCGGCGGCGCTGCGGCCGCTGATGCGGCCGAACACCGCGCCGGACATCAGGCCGCTGCCGCTCGCATAATTGTGGTAGTACAGGCCGCCGACGAGTTCACCCGCCGCGAACAGGCCGGGGATCGGCCGGCCAGCCGTGTCTTGGACGGCAGAGCTCGTGTCGATCTTCAGGCCGCCGAAGGTGAAGGTGACGCCGCAGGTGACACCGTAGGCGTGGTACGGCGGCTTGTCCAGGCGGGTTGCCCAGTTCGACTTGTTGATCGCGAGTCCGGTCGTGCCCAGCCCGTCGCGGATGTTCGGGTCGAAGGCCACATCCGGGCGCGGCGCCTCGTTGTAGGCCTTGACGGTCTCGAGGAAGCGCCGTGGGTCCACGCCTTCAAGCTTGGGAGCGAGCTCCTCGAAGGTGTTTGCCTCGGCCTTGGTGATGCGACGGATGCGGTAGTCCTCCCGCAGCAAGTGGGTGACCTTCTGGTCGAAGATCTGCCACGCGAACTGCCCGGGCTGGTTCAGCACTTCGCGCCCGTACTTCGCGTAGGTAAAGGTGTGGAAGTCGGCCCCTTCGTCGACGAAGCGGTCGCCACGGGCGTTTACATAGATGCCGAAAGGATAATTGTGCTTCTGGAAGCTGTCGCCCACCGCGAGGTCGCCGAAGGGCGGGGCGTTCATGTCCCATTCGGTGGCGTGGCAGCCCGACCAGTGGCCGGTGGGCATGGCGCCGATGTCCAGCGCCATCTGGATGCCGCGCCCGGTGTTGAAGGCGGTGCCGCGCACGCGCGCCAGATCCCAGTTCGGCCCCAGGTAGCGTGCACGCATTTCCGCGCTCGACTCGAAGCCGCCACAGGCCAGGATGACGGCCCTGCCACGCAATTCGACTGTGCGCCCGTCTTGGCGTGCGCGCACGCCGCGCACGCCGTCGTCGTCGTGCAGCAGGCCGACTGCCGGGGTCTCGTAGAGCACGCGGATGCCGGCCTTTTCGACGCTCTTGTGCAATGCGTCGACCAGCCCCGGCCCGCCGCCCCAAATCTGGCACGGCAGCCCGCCCCAGAACTTGAACTTGCCGCCGACCTTGAAGGCGTGGCTGCCCAGAGTGAGCTCCAGGCGCACGCCCTGGGTGAGCATCCACCGCGCGGTCTCGTAGCTTTTCTTGATCATCACCTCGGTCAGATCGGGGTCGCAGCGGAATTGTGTGAGGCGGCCCATGTCGTCGAAGAACTGCGCTTCGGTATAGGTGTCGAACTCGATGTTGGCGAGGTCCATCTCGGCCATTTCGGGCACAAGGCGCCGCAGGTCGTCGGCACCGTCGAAGGCGAAACGCAGCATGCCACCGGTGAAGGTGGAGTTGCCGCCGCGCAGATCGCGTGGCGCGGCTTCGAGCATGATCACGCTGGCCCCGTTCTCATACGCTGACAGCGCGGCGCAGGCCGCGGCGTTGCCGGCACCGACGACGATCACGTCCGCTGCGAATTCGCTGCTGCTCATGGGGGAGGATTCCGTTGTGGTTCAGGGATCAGCCAGGGCAACTCGGCTCGGTAAGCGCGCTCGAAATCGTCGATCGAGTCGCGATGGCGCTCGGTCAGCGACAGGTCGTCCAGGCCGGCCAACAGGCAGCGCTTGCGCAGCGCGCCGATCGCGAATGCGATGCTGCGGCCTTCGGGCCCGGTGACCGTCTGCGCGACGAGGTCGATCGTCACAATCGCGCCGACCTCGCGGTGCAGGCTCTCGCGCAAGGCATCGACCTCCGGCGCCGCCAACTGCACCGGCAACAGGCCGTTCTTGAGGCAGTTGTTGACGAAGATGTCGCCGAAACTCTCGGCGACGACGGCCCGGAAACCGGCCGCGCTCATCGCCATCACCGCCGCCTCGCGCGATGACCCGACGCCGAAGTTGCGCTGCGCGACGATGATGCGCGCGCCCGCGTAGACTGGCCGGTTGAGAACGAAAGTGGGCCTGGCGCTGCCGTCTTCGTCAAAGCGCCGGTCGTGCATGAACACGTCGTCGTGTCGGCCGGGCTCGGCGAACACGCGGATCAGGCGCGCCGGGCAAATTTGGTCGGTATCGACGTTGGACTCGTCCAGCGGGACGGCCACGGCTTTGAGAAGTTCGAAACGTTCCATGGCCGCGCTCAAAGATCGCGCACGCTCGCGATGCGGCCCAGCGCGGCCGTGGCCGCGGCAGACGCCGGGCTCATCAGGTGGGTGCGCCCGCCCGGGCCTTGGCGGCCGGGGAAGTTGCGGTTAGAGGTGGAAGCGCAGCGCTGGCCGGGCATCAGGAAATCCGCCCCGTTGACTCCGGTGCACAGTGAGCAGCCCGATTCGCGCCACTCGAGGCCGGCGGCCAGGAAGATGCGATGCAAGCCTTCGGCCTCGGCCTGGCGCTTGACGGCGCTCGAACCGGGCACGACGAGCCCGGGCACCGCGCTGCGCCTCCCTTCGAGGACGGTGGCCGCTTCGCGCAGATCCTCGATGCGAGCGTTCGTGCATGAGCCAATGAATACGCGGTCGATCGCGATCTCGGCCAGCGCCTGATTCGGCTGCAGCCCCATATATTCGAGCGCACGCGCCTGCGCGTCGCGGCGCGCGTTGGCGGCTTCGTTCGCGGGGTCCGGTACATGGCCGCCGATCGGCACGCATTGTTCGGGGCTGGTGCCCCAGGTGGTCATCGGCACGACCTGTGTGCCGTCGACGCCGACCTCGCGGTCGAACGTCGCATTTGCGTCGCTGGGCAAGGATCTCCAGTAATCGAGTGCACGCTCCCACAGCGCGCCGGCCGGTGCGCCGGGCCTGCCGGCCAAGTAATGAACTGTGGTGTCGTCGGGCGCGATCATGCCGGCGCGGGCGCCCGCTTCGATG
>PLZH01000169.1 GCA_003152055.1 Burkholderiales bacterium | reverse complement strand
CCTGATCAGGGTTCCAAAGTTCGGTCTAGGCCACGGCCTTGGCGTCGAAGGGAACCTTGCCGTTGGCCATGGCGGCGACGCGGCCGAAGTGCGCCGACATCACGGTGAACGCGCCGCGCCGGTAGCGGATCGCGTCCTCGGGCCTGGCAAACTGCGCCGCTACCGGCAGCGAGACGGCGAAGCTGGCCAACCCAGCGGCTACCATCAGCACCGGCATGAGCGATCGGGTCATGGACACCTCCTTGTCAGCAAGGCAGCGCCGCCTTCGCCGCCTTCGCCGCGCGGGCAAGAGTGTACGCAGCCAGCCCGGTGGAGCGTCGTGGCCTCGGCTGAGGACAAGGCGGCGGCACCTCGTGCGGCGATGAGTGGTGACGATCCTCATGCCTCGGCGGCGCAGGCGATCCGGATCTGGGACCTGCCGACGCGGACCTTCCACTGGCTGCTCGCCGTCCTTGTCGTTGCTTCCATCGTCAGCGCCCACGTCGGCGGCGGCGCGATGATGTGGCACATGCGCTCCGGCTACGCGATCTTCACCCTGCTCGCCTTTCGCCTCGTCTGGGGCTTCGCCGGCGGGCGCTGGTCGCGCTTTGCGACTTTCCTCTACGCACCATCGGCGAGCCTGCGCTACCTGCGCGGCGCCAGCCTGCCGCACGAGCATCATCACGTCGGCCACAACCCGCTCGGCGCCTGGTCGGTGTTCGCCTTGCTCGGCGTGCTCGCGGTCCAGGTCGCAACCGGCCTCGTCGCCGACGACGAGATCTCGACCAACGGGCCGCTCCTCAAGTACGTGAGCTCGGCGACGAGCCGCGTCGCGACACACTGGCACAAGCATTTCGGCCAGTGGATCATCATCACGTTCGTCGTGCTGCACATCGGCGCGATCGCCTTCTACTGGCGCAAGCGCGGGCAGAACCTCGTCGCGCCGATGCTGCACGGCGACAAGCTGCTCACCGCCGACGTCCCGGCCGCCATCGACACCGCCGGCTCGCGCGCGATCGCGCTGGCGATCGCGGCGGCATGCGCGATCGGCGTCGCTGCCGTCGTCAGCCTCGGCAACTGACCGCGGCCACTTCTCCATGCGTAGCGGCAACTCCGCACCCCCGATCGAGTTGCGCCGCGCCGAGACCGCCGCTGACCTGGTGCAAGCGGCGAAGATCTTTCGCGAGTACGCGGCGAGCCTCGACATCGACCTGTGCTTTCAGAACTTCGACGCCGAGCTGGCGTCGCTGCCCGGCGAATACGCGGCCCCGTCGGGGCGGCTGCTGCTCGCCTTTGTCGGCGGCGAAGTGGGCGCCTGCGCTGCCTTGCGCGGGCTCGCCAACGCCGGCTTTGCCAACGCCTGCGAGATGAAGAGGCTCTACGTGCGCCCGGCGTTTCGCCGCTACGGGCTCGGCCGCGCCCTGGCGCGGGCACTGCTCGACGAAGGGCGCCACGCCGGCTACTCGACGATGCTGCTCGACACGCTCGACGGCATGGGGGCCGCGCGCAGGCTCTACGCGTCGCTCGGCTTCGAGGAGATTGCGCCTTACTATTCCAACCCGCTTGCCGGCGTGCACTATCTGAAGGCGAACCTGACGTGATTCACGAGTTGCATGCCGGCGCCTTGCGCCTCTCCGTCCGTCCCGATCTCGGAGGCTCGGTCGCGGGTCTCTGGCACCGCGAGACGCCGATCCTTCGCTCGACCGAGCCGGTGCTGCTGGCCGAATCGCGCAGCGCTGCGATGTATCCACTGCTGCCGTACTCGAACCGGCTCGGCTACCGGCGCTTCCGCTGGAAGGGGCACGACTACACGACGCGTGCCAACGTGCCCGATTCGCCGCATTCCCTGCACGGCATCGGCTGGCAGCGGCCGTGGCGGATCGTCTCGTCGAGCGCGATCGAGCTCGTGCTCGGCCTCGATCATCCGGGCGACGCGGACTGGCCGTTCGCCTTCGAGGCACGCCAGTACTTCACGCTCGCGCCGGAATCGTTCTCGGCGCGACTGCTATTCACGAACACCGCTTCGGTCGAGCAACCGGCCGGCCTCGGCTGGCATCCGTATTTCGTCAAGCGGGCGCGCAGTCGCCTGCACGTCGAGCTCTCCGGCCGATGGGAGACGGATGCGACGCAGTTGCCGACGCGAAAGGTCGCGCAACCGGGCATCGACGCCGATCTCGCGCATCTCGATTTCGATCACTGCTTCGAAGGCTGGCGCGGCCCGGCGCGCATCCGCGATGAGCGCTTCTCGCTGCAGCTCGTCTCGGAGCTGCCCTATCTCGTCGTCTATACGCCGCCGCAGCGCGACTACTTCTGCGTCGAGCCGGTGAGCCACGTCAGCAACGCGATCCACATGGCCGAGCCGACGACGCACGGCCTCGTCGCCTTGCACTCGGGCGCGACGATCGAGGCGGCGATGCGGCTCGATGTCGCGGTGATCTGAGCCGACCCATGAACGACACCGCGGATCCGAGTGTGCGCGTCGCCGTCGCTGCGCCGGCCAGACTCGGCGAAGGGCCGATGTGGCTGGCGAAGGATCAGACGCTCTGGTACTGCGACATCCCGGCGCGCCGGCTGCATCGTTTCCTGCCGCTCACGGGCGAGATTCGCCACTGGGAATTCCACACCGACATCGGCAGCGGCGCGCCCTGCGCCGACGGCAGCTTTCTTTTGGCGCTGCGCGACGGCCTGTGGCATTTCGACCCCGCGACCGACAGCCGCCGCCAACTCGCGGGCGCTCCGTACGACACGACGTCGAAGCGATTCAATGACGGCAAGTGTGATGCCGCCGGGCGCTTCTGGGTTGGCTCGATGGACGAGCCGCGCCGCCCGGCGCAGGCCGCGCTCTACTGCTTCGACGGCGGCAAGCTCGACGAGCGACAGGACGGCATCACGATCAGCAACGGGCTGGCCTGGAGCGCCGACGCGGGGACGATGTACTGGACCGACACGACCGCGCACACCGTCTGGGCTTTCGACTACGACCTCGCGACGGGCGCAATGAGCCGCCGCCGCGTCTTCGCGCGTTTCCCGCCGAAGCCGGCCAGTGGCCTCGAAGGCTATGGCGGCCGGCCCGACGGCGCCGCCGTCGACGCCGATGGCTGCTATTGGGTCGCGATGTACGAGGGCGGCCGCGTCCTGCGCTTCTCGCCCGCCGGCGAGTTGCTGCGCGAGGTGCGCGTTCCGGCGCTCTGCCCGACCATGCCCTGCTTCGGCGGCCCGTCGCTGAAGACGGTCTACGTGACGAGCGCGAGCATCAACCGCTCGAGCGACGAGCTCGCGCGCTGGCCGNNGAACCGCCGCGTTTTGCCGACCGCCATCACCGTGAACGCGTCGTCGGCGAGGCCGCGCTCGTGCGCCGCCGCAGCCAGCGCGCGGGGCGGCTCGTCGAGCGCTTCATCGGTGAGCTGGAACGTTCCCCAGTGGATGCCGATCGAGCGCTGCGCCGCAAGATCGAGATGGATCTGCACCGCCTCGGCCGGGTTCGCGTGCTGCGCCTCCATGAACCATCTCGGCTCGTCGGCGCCGATCGGAATGAGCGCGAGGTCGAAGCCGCGGCCGACGCCGTGGCGCGAAGCGAAGCGTGCATGGATGTCGGCGAAGTCCTTGGAGTACGCCGTGTCACCTGCGAAGAAAAGCTGGAAGTCGGGTGCGAAGACGGCGTAGCCGCCCCACAGCGTCTGCATGCGGTCGGTCAGCGAGCGCCCCGACCAGTGCTGCGAAGGCACGAAGAAGATCTCGATCTCGCCGGCGTGCNNAAGAGCGGCGGCCCTCCGGCCTGCGCCGCCAGCGCCACGACGCTGGCTTCGTCGAGATGGTCGTAGTGGTTGTGCGAGATCAGCACGACGTCGATGTGCGGCAGCTCGCGCGGCGCGAGGCCCGGCGCGACCTGCCGCTTCGGCCCAGCGAAGGAGAGTGGCGAGGCACGCTCGGAAAAGACGGGATCGGTGAGGATGTTGCTGCCGCCGATCTGCGCCAGCATCGTTGCGTGGCCGATCCATGTCATGGCCGGCTGCATCGCCGCGCCGGCCTTCGCATTGGCATGGACGAACGCCGTGTCGGCGGCGACGCGCGGCGTCGGCGTGACGGCCTGGCGCGGCAGGCCTTCGCGCGCGGCGTCGAGGCGCCACTTGAGCAGGTCGCCGACGCCTTTGGGCTCGAAATCGAGATAGTTGTTCTGGAACCGGTCGCCGCGATGATGCGTCGCCGATGCCGCGGGCGCAGCGGCATCGAGGTCGGCGGCGCTCAACGGCACCTGCTCGAAGACGACGATGAGGAGGACGGCGAAGAGGCGTGCATGTACCGTGCCGCGAGGCATTCGCCTCATGATCGCCGAGCACGGCCGCAGGCCGGAGCGCACGGGTTTTTACGTATAATCTTGGGCTGTGCTGAAAGTCGCCCTGCCGCGCCCCTCCTCCGACGCGGTGTTCCGCGGCGACGGGCGGAGCGCTCTTCGCAACGCCTTTGGCGACGACGACGAGCCGCCGGTCAGGCGCCTGTCACGCGAGGAGGCCGAGGCCCTGCGTCGACGCCAGCCCGTGCTCTCGCCGTGGCGCGTTGTTCTGGCGCAGCTCGGGGTCGGAGCCGCGGCGGCGGCGTTGATCGGCTTGGGCGGGGGCAGCAGCACGGTCGTGCAATCGGCGCTCTATGGTGCGGCGGCAGTCGTGCTGCCCGGAGCCCTCATGGCGCGCGGCGCAACCAGCCGGCTCGGCCTGTTCTCGCCTTTGGCGAGCACGGCGAGCATGCTGGGCTGGAGCGTCGTGAAGATGGGGACGGCCGTCGCCCTGCTGCTGCTGGCCCCGCGCATCGTTCACGGCCTCAGCTGGCCGGCGATGCTGGCCACGCTGGTCGCCTGCATGCAGACCTACTGGCTTGCGCTCCTGTGGCCCGGCCGGGCAAAGTGACCGACACGAAACCTACGACGACCAGGACGACATGGCAGCCGAAGAGCATGCGCCCACCTCAGGCGAATACATCGTTCACCACCTGACGCATCTGCACAACGCCCAGCCCAAGGGCCTTGTTGATCTGTCGGTGCTCAATTTCGATTCCATCTTCTTTTCGACGCTGCTCGGAATCATCGGCTGCTTCGTGCTGTGGAAGGCGGCGCGCCGCTCGACATCGGGCGTTCCCGGGCGCTTCCAGGCGGCGGTGGAAATCCTCTTCGAGTGGGTCGAAAACGAGTCCAAGGGAATCGTCCACAACGCCAACAGCCGCAAGCTCGTCGCGCCGCTGGCGCTGACGGTGTTCGTCTGGATCGTGCTGTTGAACACGATGGACCTGCTGCCGGTAGATGCGCTGCCGTGGCTCTGGCAACAGCTCTACAGCCTGACGGGGCGCGACCCCGAGCATGCCTATCTTCGCGTCGTGCCGACCGCGGACCTCTCGGTGACGATGGGCCTTTCGGTGGGCGTGCTGATCCTGTGCCTCATCTACAACGTCAAGATCAAGGGCTTGGGCGGCTGGCTGCACGAGTTGTTCACGGCGCCCTTCGGCAACCACTGGCTGCTCTATCCCTTCAACTTCGTGATGCAGGTCATCGAGTTCATCGCCAAGACGTTCTCGCACGGCATGCGGCTGTTCGGCAACATGTACGCGGGCGAGTTGATCTTCCTGCTGATCGCGATGCTGGGCGGCGCCTTCACGCTCTCGGCCGCCGGCTTCGCGCTGGCGGCCGGGCAAATCTTCGCCGGCACGGTCTGGGGCATCTTCCACATCCTGATCATCATCCTGCAGGCGTTCATTTTCATGATGCTGACGCTCGTCTACATCGGTCAGGCGCACGATACGCATTGAGGTCGCGCGCATCGCGTTGTCTTGCCAATCTTCTTTTCCCCACTCTGGAGTCAACATGGAACTTATCGGTCTTGTCGCGGTTGCCGCGGGTCTCATCATCGGCCTGGGCGCGCTCGGGGCGTGCGTCGGCATCGGCGTCATGGGCAGCAAGTACCTCGAGTCGGCCGCGCGCCAGCCGGAGCTGATGGGCGAGTTGCAGACGAAGATGTTCCTGCTGGTCGGCCTGATCGACGCGTCGTTCATCATCGGCGTCGGTATCGCGCTGTGGTTCACGACGGCCAACCCGTTCCTGTCGCAGCTGGCGAACCTGCCGAAGTGATTCGAGCGCCGTCGTTTCGTCGTCGGCCCGGATCTTCCGGGCGGCCCTGCACGCCAATGTGATCGAGGCATTTCCGTGAACATCAACGCAACGTTCTTCATCCAGATGATCGTGTTCCTGATCCTGGTCGGGTTCACGATGAAATTCGTCTGGCCGCCGATCGCCGCCGCGCTCGATGAGCGTGCGAAGAAGATCCGCGAAGGCCTCTCGGCCGCCGACAGGGCCAAGGCCGAGCTCGCCATTGCGAACAAGCGGGTCGAGGAGCAGCTTTCGTCGGCCCGCACCGACGCCGCGCAGCGTCTGGCCGATGCCGAGCGCCTGGCCCACTCGATGGTCGAGGAAGCGAAAGGGCGCGCCAGCGAAGAGGGCGCGAAGATCGTCGCCGCGGCGCATGCCGAAGCCGATCAGGAGGCCAGCCGGGCTCGCGAGACGCTGCGCGAGCAGGTGGCCGCGCTCGCCGTCAAGGGCGCGGAGCAGATCCTGCGTCGCGAAGTCGACGCCAAGGTGCACGCCGACCTGCTCGGTCAATTGAAGGCCGAGCTCTGATGAACGCCGGGCGCTGACCATGGCCGAACTCGCCACCATCGCCAGGCCCTACGCCGAGGCCCTGATGAAGGCTTCGAAAAAGGGCGACGCCGCGGCGCTCGCCGCTGAAGTGAGCGCGCTCGCTCAGGTGGCCGCCGACGCGCAGATGCGCCAGTTCGCCGACAACCCTAAGGTCACTTCCGGTCAGGTGCTGGACGTGCTCACCTCGGTCGCCAAGATGCCGTCCGGCGCCGCGCCGAGCCAAGCGGCGAAGAACCTGCTGCGTGCCGTGATCGACAACGGCCGTCTCTCGGTGCTGCCCGAGATCGCCGCTCAGTTCCAGGCCTTGGTCGATGCGCGCAGCGGCATCTCGCAAGCCGTCATCGAAAGCGCGTTTCCGATCGATGCGAGCCAGCTCGCCGATGTGAAGGCGGCGATGGAAAAGCGCTTCGGGCGCAAGCTCGAGGCGCGCGTCGTCGTTCATCCCGAGCTGATCGGCGGGGTTCGCGTCATCGTCGGCGACGAAGTGCTCGATACCTCGATCCGTGCCCGCCTCGAGCAGATGAAAGCGGCGCTCACCGCCTGAGGCGGCGCGACGATTCCATCGGCCTTGAACGAATTCTCCTGAGTTTCAACCAGCCTGCCCGAACCGCAGACCGGAGCCCGTCATGCAACTGAATCCCGCCGAAATTTCCGAACTGATCAAGAGCCGCATCCAGGGGCTCGCCGTCTCGGCCGATATCCGCAACGAAGGCACCGTCGTCTCGGTGACCGATGGCATCTGCCGCGTCCACGGCCTTTCCGAAGCCATGCAGGGCGAGATGCTGGAATTTCCCGTTGCGCCCGACGGCTCGGCCACCTACGGCCTGGCCTTGAACCTCGAGCGCGACTCGGTCGGCTCGGTCATCCTCGGCGAATACGAGCACATCTCCGAAGGCGACACCGTCAAGTGCACGGGCCGCATCCTCGAGGTGCCGATCGGCCCCGAGCTCAAGGGCCGCGTCGTCAACGCGCTCGGCGCGCCGATCGATGGCAAGGGTCCGGTGGGCGCCAAGCTCACGGCGCCGATCGAGAAGATCGCCCCCGGCGTGATTGCGCGGCAAAGCGTCAGCCAGCCGATGCAGACGGGCCTGAAGTCGATCGACTCGATGGTGCCGATCGGCCGCGGCCAGC
>PLZH01000020.1 GCA_003152055.1 Burkholderiales bacterium | reverse complement strand
GCAGGGCCCCCGCCTTGAGCAACGCTTCCTGGCGCCTCACTTCCGTAATGCCATTCGCGACGTGGGCGTCGTCGGTGAATGTGGGATCGTTTCCGGTCTTGGACATGGCAGATCCCCGCGAAGAGCGTTGAACGATCCGGACTGTGAACTGCGTCTGCACCGGACGAGCGCGCCCTTCAGAGTCGGGGAAAACCGCTCCTCTACAGAGTACACCGTGAATAGTCAGGGTCCTTCGAACGGCCGTCTGTGCGCTGGCGCGCACAAGCCGCAAGTTTTCTCCCGGCGGCCGTCAGAATCCTCACGGGAAGCGGCAGTGCGAGGTGCACGCCGACTTCCGGTCAGTTCTGTCGGCGCGACACGGCAGCCGGAGCGACGAGTCGACGGGCGCGATTCGACCTCGAGCCAGAAGGCCGCGACGCTGTCACGCCGTCTGCCAGATCACCTTGCGGCCGCAGGCTTCCCAACTCTCATAGTGCGCCGAGTAGATTTCCTCGATGCGGTTGCGCTTGACCTTGAAGGTGGGGGTGATGAGGTCGTTGTCCACCGTCCATGGGGTGGTGACCACGACCAGGCAGTTGAGCTGCTCGTACGGGTCCAGCGTCGCGTTGATGTCCTGCAGATGCTTGCCCAGGGAGGCTTCCAGGTCGGCCCGCGCCGCGGTGTCGCCGACGCGCGCGACCGCCTCGGGGTTGAGCGTCACGAGGCCCAGCGGCTGGCCCAGGTTGGCGCCGGTGACCACGCAGACATCCACCGCGTCGTGCATCACCAGCTTGTCCTCGATCGGCGCCGGCGCGACGTACTTGCCTTTGCTGGTCTTGAACAGGTCCTTCAAGCGTCCGGTGATGTGCAGCCTGCCCTGGGCGTCGATGTCCCCCTTGTCTCCGGTACGCAGCCAGCCATCGGCGCAGAAGGCCTCGCGGGTCAGCTCGGGCGCCTTGAAGTAGCCGAGCATCAGCGCGCCGCTGCGCATCTGGATTTCGCCGGTCCGGGCATCGATGCGCGCGTCGACGCCGTCGTAGGCCGGTCCCACCGTGCCCTCCTGGTTTTGGCCCGGCAGCGTCAGGTGCGAGAGGGCCAGGTTCTCGGTCATGCCGTAGCCTTCGTTGACCGGCAGGCCGAGCCTTCGGTACCAGGCCAGCAATTCGAGCGGCATCGGCGCCGCGCCGCCCGCCGCGATGCGGCACTGATCCAGACCGAGCGCCTTCAGCACCTTGCGCCGGACCAGGCCGCCGATGATCGGGATCGAGAGCAGGCGATCCAGCCTGGCCGGTGGCAAGCTCTGGTGCACGACATGCTGGAACTTGACCCACAGCCGCGGTACCGAGAAGAAGATCGTCGGGCGCGCACGCTGCACGTCGGCACTGAACGTGTTCAGCAAATCGGCGAAAAACAAGCGCATGCCGGTGCGCAGCCAGCCGTGCTCGACCAGCACGCGCTCGACCACGTGGGCCAGCGGCAGGTACGAAAGCATGCGGTCCTCGGCCGTCATCGTGATGCGCTCGATGCCCTTATCCACGGCCCAGGCAAAATTGCCGAAACTGTGCATCACGCCCTTGGGCAGGCCGGTGGTGCCCGAGGTGTAGATCAGCGTGGCCAGTTCGTCGGCGCCGCGAATCACCTCGCCCTCGAGCGGCTTGTTGCGGGCGCAGATTGCATCCCAGGCTTCGTAGCTCCTGATCGCGTCCGGCGGCGAAAGCGGGTAGCTGATGCATGGCAGGCCGGCCGGCACGCCCGGCTTCATGGCTTCCCAGCCGTCGAGCTTGCCGACGAAGCAGGCTCGCGCTTCGCTGTGGGTCAGGATCTGCGCGACCGTGTCGTGCGACAGCGTCGGATACAGCGGCACGGATACGTAGCCGGCCATCCAGATTGCCAGGTCGCTCATCAGCCACGACGCGCAGTTCTTGGACAATATCGCCACCTTCGAACCCGGTTCCCAGCCCTGGGCCTTCAGGTGGGCGGCAATGCGGCGCGCCTGATCAGCCACCTCGGCCCAGGTGTAGTCCTTGATCGCGCCGCCGCCCATGGGCTGGGTGAGTGCGATGCGGTCAGGCGCGGTCTTTTCCCAGTGGTACAGGCGCTGCAGGGCCAGCATCTCGGACGGTACGGTGCTCATGAAATGGATTGGGTGGCAAATGACGAGGCCAGACAAGATGCCTCTTTTAGCATAGGGATTTCGATGGCCACCGTCGCCGGGTTGCGCACGCTGCCCTGAGCTACGTCAAACGCTCCTTGCAGGGATCGACCGTCAAATGCCGATCGAGGGGCGACACTCACCGATTTCCCCCACAGCCCTGTGCTGGCAACGATAGCCCCGGAGTGACCGAATGACCGAGACTTCTGAACGCATGTCGCGCGTCGACACGGCGTGGTTGCGGATGGACAGCGACGTCAACCTCATGATGATCGTGGGCATCTGGCTGCTGCGCCCCGCGCTCGGCTATGCCGCCTTGTGCAGTCGCCTGGAATCGAAACTGCTCAGCTACGCGCGCTTTCGTCAGAAGGTCGTTCAGGAAGCAGTGCTCTCCTACTGGGTGATCGACGATGAATTCGACCTCGAACACCATGTCGTGCGCGAAAAGCTCTCTCGCAAGCGCGGCCAAAGCGAACGTGCCGCGCTGCAGGCGCGTGCCAGCGAACTCGCGGCGACGCCGCTGGACCACGCGCACCCGCTGTGGCAGATCCACCTGATCGAACACTACGAAGACGGCAGCGCGCTGATCGTGCGCATCCACCACTGCATCGCCGACGGGATCGCGTTGAACTCGGTGCTGATGTCGATCGCGGACGGCGGCATCGATCTGCACCGGCCCCGGCACGCCGCCATGCACGATGCCCGCGACGGCGGCTGGCTTGCCGACGCGGTGGTCAAGCCGCTCACCGAGGTCAGCGTCAAGGCCATCGGCATGTACGGCGACGGCGTCGTGAAGGCGATGGAGTACCTGGCCCATCCGCAACAGCCGCTGGCCGGATCGGTGAACCTTGCGCGCACCGGGTACCAGGTGATGCGCGACGCCGCCGCGCTGGCCCTCCTGCCCGACGATTCCCCAACGCTGCTGAAGGGCAAGCTCAGCGGCAGGAAGGTGACGGCCTGGTGCGAGCCGCTACCCCTGGCCCAGGTCAAGGCGGTCGGCAAGGCCCTGAACTGCTCGGTCAACGACGTGCTGCTGGCATGCGTCGTGGGCTCGATCGGCCGGTACCTGCGCGACCGGGGTGACGACCCGGCGAGCAAGGAAATCCGGGCCATGGTTCCGGTGAACCTGCGTCCGCTCGAAGAGGCCTGGCAGCTCGGCAACCGCTTCGGCCTGGCGCCGGTGGTGCTGCCCATCGGCATCGTCAACCCTATCGAGTGCGTCTACGCAGTGCGCGATCGCATGCTTGAACTCAAGGGCAGCTACCAGCCCCTGCTGGCCTATGCGCTGCTGGCCGTGTCGGGGCTGTTGACCAAGTCGCTGCAGGATGCGCTGTCGGACGTGTTCCTGAGGAAGACCACGGCGGTGATGACGAATGTGCCCGGTCCGACCGAGCCGATCGAGTTCTGCGGAAGCACCTTGCGGCAGAGCATCTTCTGGGTGCCGTCTTCGGGCGACGTCGGCGTTGGTGTGAGCATCGTCTCGTACGCCGGTGGCGTGCAATTCGGCCTGATCACCGACAGCCGGCGCTGCCCCGATCCGCAGAAGATCATCGACCGCTTCGCTCCGGAGTTCGAGAAGCTGCTGCTGCTGACGCTGATGCTGCCATGGGCGAACGAGGTGAGCAGGCTGGCGGGACCCGCGTCCTGAGGCCTGGAGCATGGCGACCCGACACCCCCACACGGGCCGACCCGATGCCGTGAATTCCGCGCTGGAGTTGCGCGCGTTCGTCGAGGTCGCGAGCCTGCCATGGACGCTGCCGATCCTGATGACCGCGCCGCACGGCGATGGCCATCCGGTGCTGCTGCTGCCGGGGTTCATGGGCAGCGAGGCGTCGCTGATCGGCCTGGAGGTGTTCCTGCGCAACCGGGGCTACGCGGTCGAGACCTGGGGGTTGGGGCGCAATGTCGGATTCCATGCCCGACACGCCACGGCGCTCGAGCAGAAGATCCGCCACATACACCACGCGACGGGCCGCAAGATCAGCCTCGTGGGCTGGAGCCTCGGCGGCGTGTTCGCGCTCTATGGCGCACACCACGCGCCCGAATGCGTCCGCTGCGTCGTGACCCTGGGCAGCCCTCTGACCGTGGACCCGGGAGGCAGCGCGTCTCCGCCCCTCGTCAAGGCGATGTACCGGCTGATCGCCCACCCCGGGGGGCCGGACGCTCACACGATGCAGCCGCGCGCCAGGAGACTGCGCGAGAGGAAGAAGCTGCCGATGCCGCTGAGTTGCCTGTATTCGCTCAGCGACGGCATCGTGCCGCCCCAGGAAGCCACTGTCGACGGAGACCCGGCCCGGCACGAGAACATCCGCGTGCCCGGGAGCCACATCGGACTGGGCTTCAACGTCGTGGTGCTGTGGATCGTCGCCGACCGTCTTTCACAACCCGAAGGGCAGTGGCATCGCTTCGAGCCGTCCGGGCCTCTGGGTTACGCCTATCGGATGCTGACGCACGAGGCGGTGCCGATCTAGGCTGCTTGTTCGCTGCGGTCTCCGCAGGAGCAGGCCGGGCCAGCAACAGGTACTCCTGGAAACTGTCGCGCACGCACTGCGTGAAGGCCTGGGGATCCGGCATCAGTTCGCGGCAGGATGTGGGCGAGACGACGATGCGCCCGTCGTAGGGGGTGACGGCGAACGCCAGGCCCATGCCGTCGGAGATCGGCAGGATGGCCGAGAAGTAGGTCATGCGCGCCCCGTTGAGATACAGCGGCGCGGCCGGTCCTGGCACGCGGGTGATCGTGCAGCTGCTCAGCGCGCGCGCAGCGGTGGCGCGCGCATCGGTCCGCAAAGACGATGTCCGCTCGTGGATCAGCGCCAGCCGCTCCACCGGGTCGGCGAGATGGGTGCCGAGCTGAACGCAAGCACCGCCGTCGTTCGTGACGAGCGCCGTCAGATCGCCCTCGGGCAGCTCGCCGTGGGCATCCAGGTAGCGCCTCAATCCTCCGGCACAAACTGCCAGAACGGCATCGTAGACCGTCGCGCCCGAGACCAGGCCGCGGATGCTTTCGAACTCGTCCTGCATGAAGCGCCGGGTGTCGAACACCCGATGCGACGAGACCACCGAGTTAAACCGTGTCGCCGTCAGGTGCTCGGGCCGCAGCACGTCGCGCGCGAACGCCAGGGTCGCCGGCGCGAGGCGCGCCAGCGGCCCCAGCAGCTTGAGCGGCGACAGCATCGAATGCAAGGCGCTCCTGCACAGCAACGAGATCGCGTTGGGCGGGCGCTGCGGAAACCACGGCTCGGGCGGCGCGGGCCTCGACGGTCGGCGGGTAGTGTCGTGCAGCACCTCGATGATCTCGTTGCGGCTCTCCACGTCGACGGCCGCGTGGTGGATCTTGGTGAGCAGCGCGAAGCTGCCGGCCGGAAGGTCGACGAAGCTGTCGAGCCCCTCGATCACGTAGATCTCCCACAGCGGCCGGCTCAGGTCGAGTGCGCGCGCGTGTATGCGGGAGGCCTGGATGCAGAACTGGCGCCAGTCTCCGGGCTCGGGCAGTGCGATGTGGCGGACGTGGTATTCGAGGTCGAACTGCTCGTCCTCGATCCAGTACGGGCAGTCCAGTTCGAGGGGAACGCGCAGCAGCTTGCTGCGGAAAATGGGAGAGCGGTGCAGCCGGCTCTCGATATGCGAAAGGATGCTCTTGAAACGCACCTTCCCGCCCGGCGCGGTGCTCTGGTCGTAGATCTGTACGAACGTGACGTTGGAATTGGCGTGCACCGCGTCCGAATACAGGAAGCTCGCCTCGTGTGGGGTCAGCTGGCGCATCGGTCGGTTCCCGCGGGGATCAGCTNNCGCCGGCGTGACGACAGCCGCCGGCGCAATCTTCTTGCGGGCTGCCGGCCGGCTCCTGGCCACCAGTTCATCGAGTGCCTCCAGCAGGGCTGCCGACAACTCGCGCGCGCTGGGCACGGCAGAGCACGCCGTGGTGAAGCCGAAGCCCATCGCGCCGGCATAGCTGATCACCGTGATGTTCAGTCCCAGGCCGTGCTCGACGATCGACAGCGGCCAGTACGTGGCCATCCGCGCGCCGGCCGCATACAGCGGCACCTGCGGCCCCGGCACGTTGGAGATCACCACATTGGCGATCGGTGGTATCGCGCCGGCAATGCCCGAGCGTCCGTAAAGCGACGCCAGGCCGTGCAGCACCCAGGGCACGCCGATCGAAGGAAAGTCGGTCGGGATCACGCCCTGGGCGCGCTGGGCCAGTTCCTTCACGGCGCCCGCCGCATCGCGGATCGCGCGCAGGCGCTTCACCGGATCGGCAATGTGGGTGTTCAGGTTGATCAGGCTCAGCGTGGCCTGCGTCGTGTACTCGGCATTGCCGGGTTTGCGCAACGAGATCGGCATCGACGCGATCAACGGCTTCTTTGGGATGCCACCATGGTGCGCGAGGTAGCGGCGCAGCGCGCCGCCGCACAGTGCCAGCACGATGTCGTTGAGCTTGGCCTCGTGCGCCGCCGCCAGATGCTTCAAGGTGTCGAGCGGAATCGACAGCGCGGCAAAACCACGCCTGCCGGTGATCGGCACGTTGAGCGAGGTCTTCGGACCGAACGAAAAGTTCTGCCCGAGCCGGCCCCTGGCCTTGTCGGGTGCGGCGCGAAACAAGCCGGCGAGCGTCCTCACGACATCGGGCAGATTCCGCAGCAGTTTGATGTACTGGCCAGCGTCGTGCTTGAGCGCAGCCGCGGCGAGTTCGGCAAGGCCCGGGTGCTCGGCACGCGTTGCTGCGCCGCGCGGAACGCGCCTTGCCTTGGGCGTCACGTCGAACAGCGCCTGCGCCAGCAGCACCCCGGCCTGGCCGTCGAGAACCGCGTGATGGACCTTGATGTAGTAGGCCGCCTGGCCGCTCTGCAGGCCATCGATCACATACAGGCGCCAGAGCGGGCGGCCACGGTCCAGCAGCTCCGAGTGCAGGCGGCCGGCGCACTCCTCCAGCTGCGCCTGCGTGCCCGGGCTGGGCAGGGTGACGCGCTGCACGTGGTAGTCGAGATCGACCTTGTCTTCCTCGACCCAGACCGGGTTGGCAAACTGCAGCGGCATCGGTGCGAGCTTGCGCGTGAAGACCGGGGCGACGTGCACGCGGGCGCGCATCTGCCGCTTGAGGTCGGCGTGGAAGTCGCCCCGGTAGCCGCCCGGCAGGTCGAACAGGTGCAGCGACCCCACATGCATGGGCGTTTCGGGTGTCTCCAGATGGAGGAAGGCGCCATCCACGCCGCTCAAGGCCTTCATGCGCTCTCTCTCCTTCGGTGGGAGGCTGAGGCACGCGTTCGCGGCAAGGGCCGTTCTTTCCTGGGCGCTGCATTCTTCCCCGGCGCAGTCGGTTGCGCGCGTGCTGCAAGCGCCAGCTTGCGTACGCGGGCGATATCCCTGTCGGTCAACACGCCGTTGACACCCGAAATCGCCGCCAGCTTCATGCCATGCTTGAGGCCGAGCCGGTAGATCTCGCGCACCTTCTCCCATTCGATCGCGCGGCCGACCGTGAAATTCTCGAAGCGACCTTCCAGCGCCAGCACGATGGTCTCGGCCAGGCAGGCGTAGGCCACGCCCTTCGGCAGGCCGATGTTCTTCATCGACACCGCGCCGGGCAACTGGATCTCGCCCGACTCGATCACCAGCACATCCGGACGCCGGGCCACTTCCTCGGGCGGCAGGTCGAGCGGCCGGGCCACGTCGGTGATGACGCAGCCGGGCTTGACCTTCATGATGTCCAGCACCTTCTTGCCCGCACCCGAAGTGGCGGTGACGATCATGTCCATCTCGGCGATGTGCGTGTCGGCGCGCGCCGAGAGCCTCACTCTGGCGTCGGGCGTTTCCAGCAGGATCGACTCCTTCAGCGCCAGCAGCTTGGCGGTCTCGGGCGACACCAGCGTGACCTCCTCGGCGGCGCGCGCCAGCAGGCGTGCGCAGGCGGCGCCGATCGAGCCGGTGGCGCCGACCACCATCGCCTGGAACTGCACGCGTGCCTTGGCGCGGGTCGGCGCGAGCAGGCGCAGGCGCAGCAGCGCGTCGTGGGCCGCCCAAAGCGCGGCCGAGGCGCTGTAGCTGTTGCCAGTGGTGATCGGCAGCGACGCGCGCCTGGCTACCGTGGCACCGGCGTCGCCGACCACCTTGGTGAATGCGCCCAGGCCCATGATCTGGGCGCCGAGTCGCTTGGCCATGTCGGCGGCGGCGAGCAGGCGCCGGTAGGTGAACTCGGGGCTGTGGCTCATGATCTCCCGAGCTGTGCCGCCCACCGAGATCAGCCAGCCCTCGGCCTGCACGCCGGTGGGTGACCGGATGCCTTCGACCTTGGAGTAAACGAACGGCGGCGCGTAGGCCATCAGCTTTTCCAGCGAGTCCATGAACAGGGGCGGCGAGACGCGCGACAGCATCTCGATCGGCTTGACCACCTTGAAATATTCCTGCGACAAGGGGTGGATCACGAAGGCAAAGCGGTTCATCCGCCTGAAGCCGTTGGGGTAGATGATGCGCGGCTTCGTCTGAAGCGCGGTGGTGATCTCGAGATAGTCATCCTCGAAGATGTCGTCCGGTGCCTTGCCGGTGGCGGCCAGGATCATCGCGTCCAGCAGGTCCGGCCCCAGCACGTGACCGTGCATCACCGGCGAGCCGTCGACGAGCATGTCGACGCCCTTGTCCTTGAAGTTCGCGATGCGCTGGTCGTTGACGGTGGCGGTGATGACGGTCTTGCCGGCCAGCTCCTCGAGGCCGAAACGGTCCAGCTCGTGCACCGGGGCGACGACCACGTTGGCCCTCTGCAGCGCCTTGCGCAGCACGAACTGCGTCCACTGCTTCAGCAGCAGCATGGGCATCACCCGCGGCGGCACCCAGTCGGACACGTAGTGGGCGCCGCCGGCGTACAGCGACAGCGCGTCCAGCGAGGTCAGCAGCTTGGGCACGCCGAGCTGCAGCAGCGGGTCAGCGAACTGCAGGTTGGCGGTGTATTCCGACATCGTCGTCGCCAGCTTGTAGTGGGACAAGCCGGAGAAGAACAGCACGTTGGCGTTGTCGAAGTAGTGGCCGAGCTGGACCTGGGCACGGCGCACCGCCCATTCGAGGAAGATGTCGCCCAGCCGCGCCCCAGTGGTCACCGGCGCCCGGGTCACGGCCCGCCGCATGCGCGCGCTGTCGCGCTCAGCGCAGCGGCGCGCATCGAGGCTGTGGCTATCCTTCACGACGCCGAGGCCGATCGCATCGGCCCGCTGATCCCACTGCTTGAGCAGCGCGATGGCCTTGACGGTGCTGCCGTCGGTGCCGAGGCGGCGCACCCGCAACTTCTCGCCGAGAAATTTCGTGGAGAACTGGAAATCCCGGCTGCTTGCGCCAAGACTGATGCTGATCACGTTCTTCATGGAATGTGTGCGCCAAAGTAGCGGCGTCGATGATGAAGGAAGAACAAAGTGGCGAACTTGATCGGCGACACGGCCCGTTCACTTGGATTGCCCCCACTGAAGCGGGCGGCGGGATTGGTCACGCGGCTGCTGCCGATTCCGCAGCCGCTGCTGATGGTGGGGCCCGGCGCCAGCGTGCGGCTGGGGCAGGCCATCGGCGACTTCGCGCACCGCAAGATCCTCGTCGTCACCGATGCGGTGATCACCCGCCTCGGCCTGATCAAGCCGATGACGGATGCGCTTGCCGCCGGCGGAACAGCGTACGTCGTGTTCGACCAGGTCACGCCCGACGCGCCGATCCCGATGATCGAGCGGGGCATCGAGCTGTTTCGCAATGAAGCGTGCGACGCGATCGTCGCCTTCGGCGGCGGCTCGGCGATGGACGCCGCCAAGGCGATCGGTCTGGCCGCGGCCAACGACAAGCACCCGCGTCAGTTGGTCGGCTATTTCAAGGGGCTGCACGGCCCGGTGCCGATCTACGCCGTGCCCACCACCGCGGGCACCGGCTCCGAAGTGACGGTGGCCGCGGTGATCTCCGACCCGCAGAACCACAGGAAGCTGGTGATTGCCGACACGCGGATCGTGCCGCGCATGGCGGCGCTCGATCCCTGCCTGATGACGGGCCTGCCCGCGCCCATCACCGCGGCCACCGGCATGGATGCGCTGACCCACGCGGTCGAGGCCTACATCGGCCTGTGGTCCACCGAGTTCAGCGACCGGATGGCGCTGGCGGCCGTGGGCATGATCTACCAGAACCTGCCGGTCGCCTTTGCCGACGGCCAGAACCTGGCCGCGCGCGAGAAGATGGCCCTGGCGTCCACGTTCGCAGGTCTGGCCTTCACACGTGCCAACGTGGGCAACGTGCACGCCATCGCGCACCAGCTGGGCGGCCTGTACCACACGCCCCACGGCCTGGCCAACGCGATCATGCTTGCCCCCGTGCTGCGCTTCTGCGGCGCGGCCATCCAGGCCAAACTGGCCGTGCTCGCACTGCGTTCCCGGGTAGGCGGGCCAGGCGAACCCGAAGCCGAACTGGCGCAGAAGTTCCTGGACTCCGTGGAGGCGATGAACCGCTCACTCGGCATACCGCGACATCTGGACGCACTGCGCGAAGCAGACATTCCCGGGCTGGCCGAGGCCGCCTGCCGGGAGGCCGATGCCAACTACCCGGTGCCGCGCGTGATGTCGCGGGATGAGTGCGAGGCGCTGCTGCGCGAGGCTCTCCCGAAGAAGGCCAGACCCAGGCAGGCCGCGAGAAGAAAGTCAACGACGACGAAGGCTCGGGCCCGCAAGGCGCCCGTTCGCCGCTGAGCGATCTGCGCCGCGACGCTCGTCAGCGCGCGCCATCGGCCGGTGGCGACGCCGCGGCCAGGAACCTGCCTATCTCCGCGAGCGCGTCGCGGGCCTCCGTCAACTCGGGGTTGAAGATCTGCCAAGCATGGACCACGTGGCTCCAAGTCTGCAGCTTCACCGGCGAGCCGGCCGCCTGGGCCCGGTTCACGTAGCGGCGGCTGTCGTCGAGCAGCATCTCCGCCTCGCTCGCCTGCACCAGCACCGGCGGGAGGTTCGACAGATCGCCATAGACCGGCGAGATCACCGGGTTGCGCGGGTTGATGCGGTTCTGGATCCAGCCGATCCACAGCAGCACCCACTGCGGCAGTTTTGCCAACGGCCCGAACAGCGGGCCGAGCATCGCATCGCTGCGCACGTTGGCCCTCAGGCTCGGGCTTGCGAGCGTGCTGTCGGTGGCCGGAGAAAGGGCGACGGCCGCGTCGGGCGCACGCATTCGCTGGTCGCGCAGCCATGCAATCAGCGACAGCGTGAGGTTGCCGCCGGCGGACTCGCCGGCGACGAACACCGCCCGCGCGGGCGCCGGGCCATTCGGCCCGTGCTCCAGCATCCATCGATAGGCGTTTCGACAATCCTCGATGCCCGCCCTGCGCGGATGTTCGGGCATCAGGCGATAGTCGACCGCCAGCACGGCGCCACCGGTCAGCTCGGAGAACCGGCTGGTCAGCGTGCGATGGCTCCTCGGGCTTCCGATAACGAATCCGCCGCCGTGGATGTAGAGCGTGCGCCGGGTGCTGTCGGCACCGGGGGCGAGCACCCATTCTCCGGGCACCCCCGCGCAGTCGACCGGCGTGAAGGTGGCGTCGAACGCGCGGTCCGCGAACACCTCGTCGATATACCGGCGCAGCGCCGCGATACGCCCTCTGCGCGGAACCCCTCGCAGCGCGTCGCCGATGCCGGATAGCGACGCGACGACGGCATTCAGTTCGGCGCTCGGTTCGGGGCCGGTGGAAAAACGCTCGCCGGTCGGTCGGTCGAAGGCCGACAGGTCTTCGCCTTTCAGAAAGAAGGCCGCGACGCCCCAGACCACGGCCACGCCGAACGCGATGAACTCAAGTATGTCAATCAGCACGGAGGCTCCCCGGGGCCGGCGCCAGCCGCCTCGTCGACTTCGAGAACTTCATAACTTCAGTCCGCCGGCTGGCAGGCGGCCTCGACTCTAGCCCCGGGCTTCGCAGGCGGGCCCTACCGTCCGGCTCAATCCTTCGGTAAACCCTTGCAGCGCGAACTTACCGGCACTATAAGAGCCCCGGCCCGGCCGATGCTGCCCAAGCTTGTCATCGACGCGGCATCGGCGAGATTGTTCAGGCAAGCCCGTGGCGGGCAAACCCTGATCCATGGATCGCCGGTCGCCCGCGAGTGCAACTTACACTCGCCTGCGCTTTGAACGAAGAATTGGAGTCAGACATGGCGATTTCGCGTCGTAGATTTTCCACTGCGCTTTCTGCAACCTTGACGCTGCCGGGCTTGATCGGACGCGCGTCGGCGCAAGGCGCAACGATCAAGATCGGCATGTGTGCCCCGGTCACCGGACCGGCCGCCGAATCCGGCCGCTACGCGCAGATTGGCGCGAAGCTCGCCGTCGACGCGGTCAACAAGTCGGGTGGTGTGCTCGGCAAGCAAGTGGAGCTCATCGTCGAGGACGACCAGACGACCAATCCCGGCATCGTGCTGGCCTTCTCGAAACTCGCGTCGCAGACGGACATCGTGGCTTTCCTGGGCTCGATCCGCTCGACCCAGGTGCATGCGATGGCGCCCGACGTGCTGAAGGTCGGCAAGCCGGTGATGATCGGCGGCACCGATCCGGCGCTCACGCACATGGGCAACCCCTGGTTGTTCCGCTTCCGCCCGAACGACTCCTACTCGGGAAGCGTCATCGCCGAGTACGGCGTGAAGACCCTGGGCAAGAAGAAGTGGGCGATCGTGCATTCGACCGATGCGTTCGGCACGGCCGGCGGCAAGGCCTTGACGACGGCATTGGGCAAGATCGACGGCGCCAGCGTCGCGCTCGATCAAGGCTATTCGAACCAGAGCCAGGATTTCACGCCGGTCGTGCTAGCGATCAAGCAATCGGGCGCCGACATCCTCGGCTCCTACTTCACGTTCGAAAACGACCTGGGCGTGTTCGCCCGGCAACTGCGCCAGCTCGGCGTCACCATTCCCTACGTCGGTTCGCCTTCGATCGTCAACATCACCGCACTGAAACTGGCCGGGCCCGCGCTCTACGGCACCTTCGGCGTCGCCGACTATGCCGAGGACTCGAGCGCCGGCTCCAAGGCATTTGGCAAGGCCTATCGCGAGGTGGCGAAAGTCGCGCCGGACAATCAATCGTCCTGGACGTATGACGCCATCATCGTCTTGTGCATGGCGATCAACAAGGCCGGCAAGACCGACCCGAGCGCGGTTCGCGACGCCATTTTGGCCACGAGGAAGCACGCGGGCGCCGAGGGCGAATACAACTTCGATGCCAACGGCGACGGCCTGCACGGCTACAACATCGTCAGGAACGAAAAGGGCACGATCATCTTCGACAAGCACATCGAATCGAACTCCTGAGCTTTGCACCGCCATGAGCGGAATCGGGCCCGACGGGGTTCGATGACGAATTCCTTGTCGTGAGCCGCTGATGGATCTCGTACTCCAGCTCTTCTTCACGGGCCTGGGGATCGGCGCGGTCTACGCGCTGGTGGCGCTCGGCTTCGTGCTGATATTTCGCGCAACCAATGTCGTGAACTTCGCGCAAGGCGAGTTCTCGATGGTCGCCGCGTATCTGATGGTCGTCTTCGCCGTCGACCTGAAGTGGCCCTACGGGTGGGCCTTTCTTGCTGCGCTGGTTGGCATGGCGTTGCTCGGCGCCGTGTTCAACCTCGGCGTCTACTACCCGCTTCGCAACCGCACGTTCCTGCCCGTCATCATCGCGACCATCGGCGCGTCGATCTTCCTCTCGAACACCGTCCTCGCACTGTATGGCCCGCAGCCACAAGTGCTGTCCGGCTGGTTCGAAACGCCCGGCGTCCAGATCGGCCCGGTCTATCTGGACAGCCAGTACCTCCTGATCATGGGCGTGACGCTGATCTTGGTCGCGTTCAACTTCTGGTTCTTCGAGCACACGATGCTCGGCAAGAAGCTGCAGGCGACCTCGCAAGACAAGGAGATGGCGTCCCTGCTCGGCATCCCCGTGGCGTCGATGATCATGCTGACCTTCGTTTACTCGGCACTGCTCGGCGGGGTGGCGGGCATCCTGGTTGCTCCGATCCTCTTCGTGTCGATCCAGATGGGTTCGACCATCGCGCTGAAGGCCTTCGCGGCCACCATCATCGGTGGCTTCGGCGACGTCAAGGGCGCGATCATCGGCGGCCTCGCGCTCGGCGTCATTGAGACCTTCGGTGCCGCCTACATCTCGGTGCCCTACAAGGACGGCTTCGCGTTCCTGGCGCTCGTGGCGTTCCTGATCTTTCGCCCGCAAGGCATCTTCGGCGAGCGAGTCGCCGAGAAGGCATGAGCGCTGCGACCTTTTCGGTGACGTCGCGGCGCCTCGCGGGCACGATCGCCTACGCAGCGCTGACGGGACTGGTCGTCGCGGCCGTCGGGCTCGTGCCCTTGACCGACTACGCGATGCACATTCTCGTGCAGACGGCCAGCTATTCGATCGCGGTATTCGGCCTGACCGTCGTGCTCGGGCTGTGCGGACAGATCAACCTGGCGCAAGCTGCCTTCTTCGGCTTCGGCGCGTATGCGGTCGGGCTCGGCACGGCCGATCTGCATCTGAATTTCTGGATCGCGCTCGCGCTGGGAGCCGGCGTCGCGCTCGTGATGGGCGCATTCCTGGGCATGACCACGCTGCGCCTCGGCGGTCACTATCTGGCAATGGTGACGATCAGCTTCCAGCAGATCGTGACGCTCATCATGGTGAACTGGATTCCCGTGACGCACGGGCCCGATGGCGTCGGCAATATCAGGAGACCGGCGATGTTCGAATCGGCGCACGCCTTTCTCGGCTTGTGCGTGCTGGCGATGGCCCTCGTCGGCTATGTCGTCTGGCGATTGCCGCAAACGCCGCTGGGCCGCTCGATGCGGGCGGTTCGCGACAACGAGCTGGCTGCCGGCGTTGCCGGCGTCAACGTCTATCGCGTGAAGGTCGCTGCGTTCGCGCTGTCGGCCGCGCTCGGCGGCATCGGCGGCGGCTTCTTCGCGGGCGGCTTCGCCTATGTCAGCCCCGATCAGTTCAGCTTCGCGGAATCGATCGTCTTCATCACGATGACTTTGCTCGGCGGCGTCGCGTCACCGGTCGGTGCATTGATCGGCACCGCGCTGCTGATCGTGCTGCCGGAGAGCCTGCGCTTCCTGAAAAGCGTGCCGGGGCTCTATCTGGCGATCTACGGCCTGTCGATCATCCTGATCATCCGCTACATGCCGGACGGGATCTGGGGTTTCGTGCAGCATCGCATCAAGCGTTGGCTTGCGCCGCCGCCCTTCGCCGACGCGGCGGCGGAGTTGACGCTCGCGCCAGCCAAGGCCGATGCACCGATGGTGCTGGAGGTGACGAACCTGAGCAAGCACTTCGGCGGTCTCAAGGCGGTCGACGACGTATCCTTTTCAGTGCGCCGCGGCGATGTGCATGCGCTGATCGGCCCGAACGGTTCGGGCAAGACGACCACGTTGAACGTGCTGTCGGGCATTTATGTCGCGAGCGCGGGTCGCGTCATGCTCTGCGGACGCGATGTGACCCTCCTGCCGCCACACGCGCGCACCGCGGCGGGCATGGGCCGCACCTTCCAGAACATCCGCCTGTTTCGTTCCATGACTGCGCTCGAGAACGTGATCATCGGCGCCGAGCATCCCGGCAACGACATCGGCTCGGGCCATGCGGCGCTGGTCGAGCGCGCACGTGCCGCATTGGCGTTCGTCGGCCTCGAAGCGCGCGCGCAGGAACTGGTCACCGGCTTCTCGTACGGGCATCAGCGCCTCATCGAGATTGCGCGCGCGCTCGCCGGCAATCCGACCCTGCTGCTGCTCGACGAACCCGCCGCCGGCCTGAACTCGACCGAGAAGCTCGGCCTGCGCGATCTGCTCAAGCGCATCGCGGCCAAGGGCCTGACTATCTTGATCATCGATCACGACATGACGCTGGTGACCGAAGTCGCCGAGCGCATCACCGTGTTGAACTTCGGTCGCTGCATCGCCGATGGCGTGGCGGCGGACGTGCTGCGTCAGCCCGCAGTGATTGAAGCGTATCTCGGAAGCGAACCCGATGCCCCTGATCTCGCTTGAGGGCTTGACGGTCCGCTATGGCGAGATCGAGGCCGTACGCGGCCTCACGCTTTCGGTCGAGGCCGGCGAAGTGGTGACCCTGCTTGGTGCCAACGGCGCCGGCAAGTCGACGACGCTGCGTGCGATCTCCGGCCTGCTGAAGCCCGCAGGGGGTGACGTGCGGTTCGACGGCAGGTCGATCGCCGCTCTGGCGCCCGAAGCCGTTGTCAAGCTCGGTATCTCGCATGTGCCGGAGGGCCGGCGCCTGTTCCCCGGCCTCTCGGCGCGCGAGAACATCATGCTCGGCGCCTCGAACCGCGGCCGCGTCGCGAAGGCCACGCTGATCAGCGAGTCGGACGAGATGTTCGACCTGTTCCCCGACATCCGGCCGTTTGCGGATGCGCTCGGCTGGACCCTGTCTGGCGGTCAGCAGCAGATGGTGGCCGTGGCGCGCGGCCTGATGGCCAAGCCGCGGCTGCTGCTGCTGGACGAGCCGTCGCTGGGCCTGGCGCCGGTCATCGTGCAAAAAGTGTTCTCCATCATCGGCGAGATCCGGCGCCNNGCGAGTTGTGGTCGAACGACGAGGTCCGGGCCGCCTACCTGGGCGGGCGAATTGACAAAGGCCTTGCTTGACGGACAAGCCGAGCACATACACAGGAGCATTCTTTTGGAACGCCTGGACACATGATCCTGCTCGATCCTGATGCCAGACCGGTCATCGGACATCGCGGCAATCGCGCGCATGCACCGGAAAACACCCTCGAGTCGTTTCGCGAGGCTGTGACGCTCGGTGTCGACGCCGTAGAGTTTGATCTCCGCGTATCTCGCGATGACGCCCTCGTCGTGATGCACGACCAGACGCTCGACCGCACCACCGACGGTAGCGGATCGGTCGCCATGCGCACGGTGGCGGAACTCAGAAGTCTCGACGCCGGCGCCAGGTTCACGCGTGATGAGGGACACACGTTCCCGTGGCGAGGGCGTGGTGCGACCGTCTCGACGTTCGACGAAGTCATTGAGTCGCTGCCGCGCGAACTGCCCTGCATCATCGAACTCAAGACGCCCGCAGCGACTGAACTCGTGAAGGTCGCCATTCGTCGTCACGACATCGCACACCGCATCATCGTCGCGGGCTTCGATCCCGACGCGACGCGCCCGCTGCGCGGCGCCGGCTTTGCGCTCGGTGCGAGTACGCCCGATGTCGTCAAGCTGCTGCTGCCTGCGCTACTACGACAACGCGTCGGTCCCCAGCGCTTTCAGGCCCTATGCATACCACCACGCTGGCACGGCATTCCGGTGCCGATCGCTGCGCTGGCGCGCGCACTGCAAGGCAGCGGCACCGTCATCCATGTCTGGACCATCAATGATCCCGCATACGCACTCCGGCTCTGGGACGAGGGCGTCCACGGGATCATCAGCGACGATCCCGGATTGATGCTGGCGGCGCGAAAGAACGCCTGGATCGAATGACAGGCCCCGCCAGCCGCGCAGATACACGTCATCTGCGCCCCAGGCTTCCTGGAGCCAGGCGCCTCCCATGACGGCGGGGCGGCGCCGAATTCAGTCGAGGGTGACCTCGCCGTCGAACTTGACGCTGAGCTGCAGACCGGGGACCTCGAGTGTCATCGTGGCAGGTAAGCGCGCGTTGCCCTTGAGCGTCCCAGCAGCGATCGCTTTCGTCGCAGCCTGCTCGATTTCGCGCTGCGAATTGACGCCAACCATCTTGAGGAACTTGCGGATGCTGAGGTTGAAGGCTTCGTCGTTCAAGGCAATCTCCGGAAGGCTGATCGAACCGGGTAGTCTGCGACAAAACTGGCGCTCAGGTAGCGTTGTCCCTTTGCTGTCGGGCCTTCGACATTCAACAGGCCGGACGATGTGGTAGCGACGCTGCGGATGGCATAGGCCGGACAAACGAACCACGGTTCGCGAACAGGTTCATCAGTTTCTCATACTCGCTCGTCACGGAAGACGTTGAAAGGGCCTTTTGTTTCCGTGACTTCCGGGGCCGGCGCGGCGTCGGCTCAATGCGAACAGTCAGGCCGCACGGAACATGGTCATCGGCCCCGCGGACCTTTGGCCCATCCTTGCGCGGAACAACAGCTCATCGGTTGCGCGAAGGCGTCGGCAAACCTCGCGGCCGATGTTCATCTGGATCAGCGCGAACTGCTCGACATCACGCTCGAACAGGTGCAAAAGGCCGTCACCACCGATTTCAATTGCACCGCAGTCTTCATCGGCACGTACCGAAGCGCTACGCGGAAACATGTCCATCAATGCCATTTCGCCGAAACAATCGCCAGCGACGAGCTCGTGCAATACGAAGTCCTGGCCACGCCAGCTTTTGATCACCGCCACGCGACCCGCTTCAAGCACGAACATCGAGTTGGCTTGGTCGTTCTCGCGGAAGTAGTAGTCACCGGCCTTGACTTCGACCGTACGGGCATGTTCCAGCAGCAGTAGCAGCGAATCTTCGCGGAGCGCGCCAAAGACCGGCATTCGCTGCAGAAGTTCGATCCGCGTCCGTGGCATGGTGCTTCTCCGCCCGCTCCGCCCGCTCCGCAGGCGCTGCGAGTCCAGTGTACCGGGCGCTGAACGCCAGCATGACGAATGGTCGTTTCTTCCGCCCTACACTGACGCGTCGGCGTTCCCACGGTGAACCGGTTGTTCGGGGACGGGTTTGCGGCCCTGGCTGACGAATGATTGACCGATCTGTTGTCAGGGACTCCATCAGCGAGTCCGGTGCGCCTAGTCTTTGGTCACGATCTGCGCTACCGACAGCCGGGCGCGGTCGATAAGATCTCCGCCATGGACGAACTGCCCGATCTCGACATCAAACGCGTGGGCGATGTCGTCGAAATTCGCTGGGCAGGATCGACAGTGTTTCGCACGTCGGTCGACACCAACGACAGCTTTCGCCAAGCGCTTGAGAAGGCGGCCGACGCCATGGTCGCGGAGGTTGCACGCCACTCGGCCCCGGCCAAGGGTGAGATCGAGCAATGCGTGTGCGCAGTGCGCAAACGAGCTTCCAGGGCCGCCGCTTAGCCCGTCTTCGAGCTTGTCTATTTCGGCGGTTCGTCGGTGCCGATGCCACTCGACGGAGGCGGACGCGGTGGCACTCGCGAAGGCGCAATCTCGTTTCGAGCGAGGCTCCATCATGTTGAATGTTGCAGAAGCGCAGAAGCTGCCGCCGCCTTGGGGATCTCGCGTCGCGCGATCTACACGATTGCCGCCCCGTCGGGCCGTTGCCTTGCTACCGCATCCGTCGTCGTGTGACGATCGACGAGCAAGACATCGAGCAATTCAAGGCTGAGCATCGGCATAGGCGGGTCCCTCGAATCACGGCGGGCAGCCTGCCGTATACGCCGATCCCTCAGTCACAAGGGGATAAGATGAATGCCAGTTTCAGGCGGGCAACGATGGCCTAGAAGAATCGTTTGCGCGCCTGGGCCTCAAGCCTCGCCCCGATAGCAACGGGTAAGAGCAAACGATAGCGGACGCGGCGCCGATCATGCCGCAGCCGCGAGCGACCATGCTGACCGACGCCGAGCTTTGGCAACTCACCTCGGACAACACGCGCATCCGTGCCGATGCCAGCGATGCCGCCGAGCGAGAAGCGGAGGAAGAGCCGAGCGCTGAGGCTCAGGAACGGTGGCTCAAAGCCAAGGCGGAGTACGAAAGGCTCGCGCGATAGTGGCACGCACGGGTCAGGGGTGTCGCCCGGTTACGAACTGAGTATGGACAGGGCGGCGCGAGCAGGCTCGCTCGCCACACTTACGGGGCAGATTTCGGCGAGTACGGTCGTGCAACTCTGCTCGCCGAAATCACGGCGCAAACCAAGATGACGATAGGCATCGCTGCCACCAATTCGCGGACGAAGCCTCCAAGGCTCGACGCGCGTG